>MEKT01000088.1:29592-53241 GCA_001767435.1 Acidobacteria bacterium RIFCSPLOWO2_02_FULL_65_29
CGTGTTTTCGTGGCTTGTTTTCGTGGCTTGATGAGGGGACCTATGACAAAGCGCAGCGCGTGGGTGGTCGTCGGTCTCGTGGCGATGGGGGCGGCCGCGTCCGGGCAAACCCGCGCGGATCCGGCCACGCTCGCGAGGATTCGCGCCGAGGGCATGGAGCGCTCGCAGACCCTGCCCGTCTTCGACATGCTCACCACGACGATCGGCCCGCGCCTCACCGCGTCGCCGGCGCAGAAGCGCGCCTCCGAGTGGGTGCGCGATCGCCTGGCGTCGTATGGCCTGTCGAACGCGCGCCTCGAGCCCTGGAAGTTCGGACGAGGCTGGACGCTCGAGCGCATGACGGTCGAGATGATCGAGCCGCGGTATTTGCCCCTCATCGGTTACGCCGACGGCTGGTCGGCGTCCACGCCCGGCGAGATTGTCGCGGCGCCGGTGTTCATCGGCGGCAAGACGCCGGATCAGATCGAGGCGATCCGCGGGCAATTGAAGGGCGCGATTGTGATGACGCAGCCCATCCTCAGCAATTTCGTTCGCCGGGATCGCCCACAGCCGAGCGACATCGACTACGTGCCGAATGCAGCGGCGTACGCGACCAGCGTCGGCCGCGGCCAGGCCACGAGCTCAGGGCAGGCCCCTTCGACAAGCTCAGGGCAAGCGCCCGGTCGCGGGCAGGCTCAGGCCGCCGGGCGAGGGCAGGCTCCCGCCGCACCAGCGGCGGGGCGCGGTGCGGGCGGGAATGCTCAGACCATCCAGACGCTCCTGCGCGACGCGGGCGCGGGCGTGCTGCTCAAGCCGAGCATCGGCGAATTCGGCACCGTGTTCGTCACCGGACGCGATGGCGGGCCAGGCGCCGTGCCGTCGCTCACGCTGAGCGCCGAGCAGTACAACATGATCGCTCGGATGCTCGAGCAGAACCTTCCGGTGAAACTTCGCGTGAACGTGCAAACGAAGTACTACGACGAGGACAACGGCAACGCCTACAACGTCATCGCCGAGCTGCCCGGAGAGGATCCGGTCCTCAAGGATGAAGTCGTGATGTTCGGCGCGCACATCGACAGCTGGCACACTGGCGTCGGCGCCACCGACAACGCCGATGGTGTCACGACGATGGTCGAGGCGATACGGATCTTGAAAGCAGCTGGCGTCAGGCCGCGGCGAACGATTCGAGTGGCGCTCTGGAGCGGGGAAGAGCAGGGACTGCTCGGCTCGCGTGCGTGGGTCGCCCAACATCTGGCAGGCGACGCCAACCGCGCCGCGCGCGACACGTTCAGCGTCTACTTCAACGCCGACAACGGCTACGGCGCGGTGTACGGCTTCTACGAACAGAACAGCGAACCGGCGGCCGAGCTCTTCGATCGCTGGCTCCAGCCGCTCAAAGCGATTGGCGCGCGAAGGAACGTCTTCGAGGGCGTTGGGTCAACCGATCATCTGAGCTTCGTCGAGGCCGGCGTGCCTGGCTTCAACCCGATCCAGGAGTACGAGAACTACGACCAGCACACGCATCACACCAACATGGACACGGTCGAGCGGCTGAACCCGAAGGACCTGGCGCAGGCGGCGACGGTGTTGGCCACGTTCGTGTACCAGGCGGCGATGAGCGATCAGCGGTTCCCGCGCGTGCCGCCGAGGCGATAGCGACGTACGACGATCAACGCGGTAGTCGTCCTGTCTTGATCTTTTTCGTGTTTTCGTGTTTTCGTGGCTCTAGTTGAGCGAGCTCGTCGGATACTTGATCGCGCAGGAGCCCGCGCCGCCCGGATCCCCGCATGTGCCGCATGCCTCGGTTGCGGCTGCGGATGCGCC
Organism: Acidobacteria bacterium RIFCSPLOWO2_02_FULL_65_29; assembly: GCA_001767435.1. GTDB lineage: Bacteria > Acidobacteriota > Vicinamibacteria > Vicinamibacterales > CAVVIG01 > 2-02-FULL-65-29. Next base: position 31,396 of record MEKT01000088.1, read on the forward strand.
GCGGGCTGCCGAGGCGGCCGTCCCGCTCACAGCGAAGACCGACAGTTGCTTGTCGAGGTCCGCGCCCGTACATGCCGGGCAGGTTGGCGATTTGTCGGCGCGCGTCAGAAATTCGAAATGATGTCCGCAGGCGCGGCACGCGTACTCGAATAGGGGCATGGGGTATATTCTGCAGCGTACCCACGCCCTTGTCGAGCCCCGCTGAACCGATCGAATCCCCGCCGCGCCCTCGCATGGCCGCGCGCGTCGTGCTCACGATCGCGGGCGCCGCGCTGGCGTTCCGCGTCTTCTCGGCCCTCGTCGCACTCCTCACCAACATCGTCTTTCCGGACTACCAGCGGGAGCAGTTCACCGTGTTCGGATCGACGAGCCCGTTCTGGGATGCGCTCGCGCGGTACGACTCCGGCTGGTACTACCAGATCGCGCGGTACGGCTACGAGGGGGGCGCCGGCGGGTACGTGCCTGGCGGCCGAAGCAGCATCGGGTTCTTTCCCGCCTACCCGCTCCTGATGCGGTTCGTCGGCAGGGCTATCGGACGTACACCCGCCGACTTCTATATTGGCGGCTTGATCGTCTCGTGGGCAGCCTTCGTGGCGGCGATGATCGGCGTGTACGCCCTTGCGAGGCTCGACCTGCCGCCCAAGCGCGCCGAGCGCGCGACGCTCCTCGCGGCGGTGTTTCCGTTCGCGTTCTTTTTCGGCGCCGTCTACTCGGAGGCGTTGTTCCTGGCTTCGGCAGTGGGCTGTTTCTACTTCTTTCGAACGAAGCGCTGGATACTCGGCGGCGTGTGCGGCGCGCTGGCCACCGCCACGCGCGTCAACGGCATCCTGATGTGGCCGGCACTGGCGTGGATCGTCTGGCGGCAGTTGACAGCCGGGTCCACAGGACCCGGCCTACGCGATGGCGACGCCGCCGGGTCAGGCCCCGGCCTTCAGGATGGTGGCGCTGCCGCCGGGTCCACAGGCCCCGGCCTACGTGCAGGACCCGGACGACGTGATGGCCGCGCGATCGACGGTGCGGCTGCCGAGCAAACCGCGGGCTCGACCGACAGGTGGTGGGCGATTGCCGGTTTGACGCTCGTGCCGGTCGGCATCGGCATGTATTCGCTCTACATCTACGGATTGAGCGGCAACCCGCTGGAGTGGGCCGCGACGATCCAGCGGTGGGGTTACTATCCCGGCGGCTCTCCGGTGTCGGTGTTCTGGCGCCTCGGCACGGCCCTCGCGATCCACCCGTACGCGTTTCTCGCGAGCGAGCGGCTGGCGCCGTACGATTCGTTGAACGGCGTCGCGGCGTTCGCGGCGCTCGTTGCCGTGCCCTTCGTCTGGCGGCGTCTGGGCGCCGCGTACGGACTCTTCATGGCCGCCAACCTCTGGCTGCCGCTGTCGACGGGCCAGGTGGAAGGGATGGGCCGCTACGTCGCGGTGATGTTCCCCCTGTTCATCTGGCTCGCGAGCATCGCCTCGAGCCGTGCGTTCATCGTCGCGGCCGTGGTGTTCGCGATGCTCTACACGCTCTGCCTCGCTCTCTTCACCAACATCCACCCGCTCTTCTGAATCGGGTAATCGAGTAATTGGGTAATCGGGCAATTGATCGGGTAATTGGGTAATTGATTGATCAATTGGCCCATCCAATTACCCGATTATCCAATTATCCAATTATCCAATTACCCGATACACTGAGTAGATGTCTTTGTCCGCTGAAAGTCGTTCTAGCCCTGGCCGAACCGATCAGGTGGCGAACCCCCTTCGAAGAAACGTCGCCATCATCGCGCACGTCGACCACGGCAAGACGACGCTGGTGGACGGCCTGCTCCATCAGAGCGGCACGTTTCGCGCGAACGAGCGGGTCGCCGAGCGCGCGATGGACAGCAACGAGCTCGAGCGCGAGCGCGGCATCACGATTCTCGCGAAGAACACGGCCGTTCACTACCACGACCTGCTGATCAACATCGTGGACACGCCGGGCCACGCCGATTTCGGGGGCGAGGTCGAGCGGACGCTGTCGATGGTCGACGGCGTGATGCTGCTCGTGGACGCCTCCGAGGGACCGCTGCCGCAGACGCGGTTCGTGCTGCGGAAGGCTCTGGAGCGAGGGCTTCCGCCGATCGTGGTCGTGAACAAGATCGACCGGCCCGACGCGCGCCCGCAGGAAGTGCTGAACGAGATTTACGACCTCTTCATCGATCTGGACGCGAGCGAGGAGCAGCTCGATTTCCCGGTGCTCTACACGAACGCCAAGACGGGAACCGCCAGTGTCGAGCAGGCCGTGCCCGGCACCGACCTTCGGCCGCTGTTCGACGCGATCGTCGACCACGTGCCACCGCCGAAGGGCGACCCCGACGCGCCCCTGCAACTGCTGGTCGCCAACCTCGATTCGAGCGACTACCTTGGGCGGATCGCGATCGGCCGCATTTTCAACGGCCGTGTGAAGATCGGCGACCTCGTGGCGGTCTGCAAGCTCGACGCGAGGGTCCAGGAAACGAAGGTCACCAAGCTGTACGCCTTCGACGGACTGAAGCGCGTCGACATCTCTGAAGCGGCGGCGGGCGATATCGTGTGCCTCGCCGGCATCGAGGACATCACGATCGGTGAGACGATTGCCGACGTCGAGCACCGGATTGCCATTCCACCGGTCGCCATCGACGAACCGACCGTGTCGATGATTTTCGGCGTCAATACGTCGCCGATGGCGGGGCGGGAAGGGCAGTACCTGACGTCGCGCCAGCTGCGCGATCGGCTCGACCGCGAGCTCCTTGGCAATGTGTCGATTCGACTCGAGCCGACCGACTCGCCCGAGCAGGTGAAGGTCGTCGGCCGAGGCGAGCTGCAGCTGTCGATTCTCATCGAGATGATGCGGCGGGAAGGCTACGAGCTGCAGGTGTCGCGGCCCGACATCGTCACGAAGCACCTCAACGGCGTGATCGTCGAGCCGATTGAAGAGCTCGTCATCGACGTGCCCGAAGAACACCAGGGCACGGTGATCGCCAAGGTGGGCGAACGCAAGGGCGCGATGACCAGGATGATCAACCACGGCAGCGGACGGGTGAACCTCGAGTTCAGGATTCCAGCGCGCGGGCTGATCGGATTCCGGTCGCAGTTCCTGACCGACACCAAGGGCACCGGCATCATGAACCATCTGTTCGCGAGCTGGGAGCCGTGGCACGGCGCCATTCCCGCCCGCTCGAACGGCGCGCTCGTGGCCGACCGCGTCGGCGTGGCCACGTCCTACGCGATCTTCAACTTGCAGGAACGCGGCGAGATCTTCATTGACCCCACGACCGAGGTCTACGAAGGGATGATCATCGGCGAGAATTCTCGCCCGAGCGACATGGACGTGAACATCACGAAGGAAAAAAAGCAGACCAACATGCGCGCCTCCTCGGCCGACGAGGCCATTCGCCTCGTGCCGCCGCGGCGGCTCGGGCTCGAGCAGGCCATCGAGTTCATCAACGACGACGAGCTCGTCGAGGTGACGCCGTCGAAAATCCGGCTGCGCAAGCGGATTCTCGCGTCCAACATGCGGCCGAAGAGCAAGGACGCCGACGGGGGCTAGCCGCCTTCGCGCCGAACGCGCTTCGGCGGCCTCGCCGTAGCTCGCGCGCAGTCGAAGCGAGCGAAGGCGGGAGGCCGGAGGCTTGGGGGCTGGGGACTCGGGGCTCGGGATTCGGGATTCGGGGCGGACAGGGCAGAGGAAATGCCATAAGCCGATCATGTTCAAACGGCGAACGACTGGTTCCGTCGTCTGTCCGGGCTGTGGATCGCTTGTCGGGGTCACCGACGACAGGTGCTACACGTGCGGGCGCGTGAACCCTGGGCTCTGGGGATTTGCGCCGGTGCTGCGCAAGCTGGGCGCCGACATGGGTTTCGTGCCGGTCGTGATCGGCGGATCGACCCTCTTGTACCTGGCGTCGCTGCTGCTGTCGGGCGGCGACGTGAATCTCGTGGGCGGGTTCTCGATCCTGTCGCCGAGCAGCGACGCGTTGTTTCTGCTCGGCGCGAGCGGCGCCTTCCCCGTGTTCATCGTCGGGGCCTGGTGGACCATCCTGAGCGCCACGTGGCTGCACGGCGGCCTGCTGCACATCGTGTTCAACATGATGTGGGTCCGCGACCTCGGGCCGACGAGCGCGGAAATTGTCGGTCCGGCGCGAACCGTGATCATCTACACGGTGAGCGGGATGTGCGGGTTCCTCCTGAGCTCGGCGGCCGGACGCTATCTGACGGTGGAGATCCCGTTTTTTCACGGCGCCAGATTCACCGTGGGCGCCTCGGCGTCGGTGTTCGGCCTGCTTGGCGCCCTCGTGCACTACGGTCGCAAGAGCGGCAGCAGCCTCATCCGCGGCGAAGCCACCCGCTACGCGATCATCCTGTTTGTGATGGGGATATTCTTTCCTGGAGTGGACAACTTCGCGCACGCGGGCGGATTCGCTGGCGGCTACGCGACGTCGTGGTTCTTCAATCCGCTGACGCGCGAGCGCGGCGACCACAGCCTCGTGGCCGTCCTCTGCCTGGTCGCGACGGCCCTCGCCGTCGTCGCCTCGGTCATCACGGGGCTCTCGATATACCGCTAGGAAAGTTGGAAGTTAGAAGTGAGAGCTGAGAGCCTGTAAACACCTACGACGTGTGAACGCAGAGTTCGCAGAGAGCGCGGAGAAATTCTCGGGTATGTCTTCTCTGCGGCCTCTGCGGTCTCAGCGTTGAATGTTTGTTCACCAGCCCCGAGCGCCGTCCGTGCGATACTCTTGGCATGCGAGTGTCACTCCGACTGTTTGGCGGCGCCGCCGTCCTTGTGCTGGCGGCGTGCTCGACCGAAGCACAGTCGTCGAAGCCGCCCGCGGCCTCCGACGTCGTCGCCACGGTCGGCGCGACGCCGATTACGCTGGCCGAGATCGACGAGCGGGCGATGAAGCAGGCGGCAAGCAATTTTGGATCGCTCACGCTCGCCCAGGCATTGTACGAGGCGCGGCGCGGGGCCATCGAAGACCTGGTGGGCGATCGGCTGGTCGACATGGAGGCCAAGGCGACCGGTCTCGATCGGGTCGTGCTGCTCAGGCGCGAAATCGAGGCGAAGGTCGTCCCGCCGACCGACACCGACATCGCGGCGTGGTACGCGGCGAACCCTCAGCGCGTGCAGGGCGCGCCACTCGATCAGGTGACCGCACCCATTCGCGCGCTCCTGCTCCAGGAGCGGACGCGGACCGCGCAGGCGCAGTACCTCGACCAGCTCAAGGCGAAGACGGCCGTCGCGATTTCGCTCGATCCGCCGCGGCTGAAGGTGGCCGACGCGGGCCGCCCCGCACGCGGGCCCTCCGGCGCGCCCGTCGAGATCGTCGAGTTCTCCGACTTTCAGTGCCCGTTCTGCCTCCAGGCGCATCCCACGATCGCCAAGGTGCTCAGCACCTATGGCGACCGCATTCGCTTCGTCTACCGCCACTACCCGCTGCCCAACCACGCCGATGCGCGGCCAGCGGCCGAAGCGTCGGCGTGCGCGGCCGAGCAGGACAAGTTCTGGCCGTACCACGATCGGCTGTTCGGCAACCAGACGAAGCTCGGGGCGGCGGATCTGAAACAGCACGCCTCTGCGCTCGAACTGGACCGGGCGCAGTTCGACGCGTGCGTGGACAGCCACAAATACGCGAAATACGTCGACGAGGATCTGGCAGCCGGCGAGGACGCCGGCGTGTCGGGCACGCCGGCCTTCTTCATCAACGGCCGGGTGCTCGGCGGCGCGCAGCCGTTCGAGGCGTTCACGCGGGTGATTGATGAGGAACTTACAAGAAAGAAGTAGAGAAGGGCAGCGCACCTCGTCGTAGTCCTTCTCACTTCTCACTTCTCACTTCTCACTTCTCTTAATTCCCCAGACGGACCGGCATGTCCGCGATGACGTACGCCATCACCGCAATCGCCGCGGCGTTCTTCGCCATGTCGACAGGATCGATCTTGTCCACCGTGTCGGCCTGCGTGTGGTGAATGCGGAAGTAGTCGCCCTCGACTTCGGTCGACATCGCGGGAATGGCCGCCTCGCGCACGCTCGGGTCGATGTCCGAACCGCCGCCCGACCGCCCGATCTCGGTGGCGCCGAGACCACCGAGAAGCGTGGCAATGGCCCGAATCGTCGCGCGCGCGCGGTCGTTGCCGGTGAAGCCAAAACCAGTCGGTCGAAACACACCCGTATCGGACTCGAGCATCATCACGTGCTGTTTCAGCTCGGCGCGGTGGGCGTCGCGATAGGCCACACCGCCTCGGCCGCCGTTCTCTTCGTTGGTCCAGAGGACGACGCGGAGGGTGCGCCGCGGCCGTAGCCCGAGCTTCTTCATCATCCGCAGCGCCTCCCACGTCACGATGCAGCCGCCGCCATCGTCGCTCGCGCCGGCGCCAACGTCCCAGGAATCGATGTGGCCGCCAACGACGACGTATTCGTCGGGACGTTCTCGTCCGCGCAACTCGCCGACGAGGTTGGCCGACTCGACGTCGCCTTCGACGTGCGCCTCCATCTGCAGCCGCACGACCACCCGGCTGCCGCGGTCGGCCATGCGCTGCAGGCGGTCGGCGTCTTCGGTGGCAATCGCCGCGGCCGGGATTTTCGGGGCGTCGCTCGCGTACTGGAGGGCCCCCGTGTGCGGCAGGCGCAGGCCCGGCGGCCCAATCGATCGCACGAGCACGGCGAGTGCGCCATAGCGCGCGGCCCGCGACGGCCCGTTCGACCGATACGGCCGCGAGTCGTCATAGGTCGTGAACGGCGTGTTGAACAACACGATCCGGCCTTTGGCCTTCGCGCCCTTCGCGGCGAGATCCGAGAAGCTGCCGACGACGAGGACCTCGGCCTCGATGCCGCCGGGCGGTGTGCCCACACTATCGCCGAGGCCGAGCATCGCCAGGGCGTGCGGCGCTGGCTCGAGGACCTGCGCACTTTCACGGCCTCGCACCCAGCGCGGCACCATCACGGGCTCCGTGTGCACGTTGTCGAGGCCGTCGCGCCTCATTTCCCCGGCGGCCCATCGGATGGCGGCGTTCAGCTCGGGCGACCCGCTCAGGCGGTGACCGAACAGGTCGGTCATCTCGGCGAGCCGGCGCCACGCGAACGCATCGGACAGCGATTCGGCGATCAAGCGCGTGGCCGGTTCGCGATAGTGAGCGAGCCACTCTGGCGGCGACTGCGCGCGGGTCGCGGGCGCGCTCGACGTGAGCGGAATCGCGAGGGCAACGGCCGCGACGGCGCGACGAATCAACACGACTACCTCCGGGGAGATTTGGAGTCGACACCTGACTGTCCACAGTGACGTGACTGTCAACTGTCGACTGTGAACTGTCGACCTCGTCATCAGATTCCGTACGACGGCAACCCGAGCAGTCGCAGCAGCAATCTGAAGGCGATGTTGACGGCGACGAGCGTGATCGCCGACACGACCATGAACGGCACGACCTGGTCGGCCGGCGTCTTCATGATCGGCGTCAGGCCGACGTAGAACAGGTAGAAGGCGTAGAGCGCCGGTGCGACGATCAAGGCCACCAGGTAAATCAACACGTAGATCCCGCCGCCGACCCACAAAGGCGTCGAGGCGTAGGCCGCCAGCTTCAGGGCGTCAACCGTCGATCCGCGCGATTTGAACTTCGGCGCCAGCCGCTCGATGACGATCGCGACGAGAATCGGTGCCACGAGACCCTGCACGAACACCACGACCCCGGTGCCGAGCGCTGTCACCATCCCGAAGCGCCCGACAAAGGGCACCCCCACCACGCCGAGCCCGATGAACATGGCCACGGCGGGAATCGCCGCCAGCGGCACGATGTAGCCCAGATAGAGCGACGCGATGTCGGCTGGCTCCGACACGATCGCTCGCCACTCGTGCATCGGATCGGTGATGATGCCGACGACTCGCCTCTTGAGCCGGAGAAAGTCCACTGAAGATCGCTCCCTTCGAGCCGCCCGTCAGACGAAAGCCGGACAGAAACCTGGAATCGCGAAATCGCACATCTGAACTCTGAAGTCTGAACTCTGAAATGTCAGGTCTCTCTCAGAGCGCGCTGTTGGCCCTCGCCGCCGGTTGCGGCACGGCGGCCGCCTCGGGCTCTGGCGTGAAATCTTCGCCGGGGTTGATGAACCGGTCTTTCTCGAACCGGTACTGCTTGTCGTACAGCTGGCGGTACCGCCCGTCGAGCGCCAGGAGCTCGTCGTGGGTCCCGCGCTCGACGATCTCGCCGTGCTCGAGCACCAGGATCTGGTCCGAGCTCCGAATGGTCGACAGGCGGTGGGCGATGACGAACGTCGTGCGCCCGAGTCTGAGCGATCTGAGGCCGTCCTGAATGAGCGACTCGCTCTCGCTGTCGAGGCTCGAGGTGGCCTCGTCCAGAATCAGAATACGCGGATCGGCGAGGATCGCGCGCGCAATCGCGACGCGTTGACGCTGGCCGCCCGACAGCCGCACGCCGCGCTCGCCCACAATCGTGTCGTACCCCTTCTCGAACTCTTGAATGAACTCGTGGCTGTGCGCGATCGTGCTCACGACGACGATCTCGTCGAGGCTCGCGTGCGGCCTGGCGTACGCAATGTTCTGCGCGATCGTGCCGTCGAAAAGGAAATTGTCCTGGAGCACCACGCCGAGGTGTCCCCGGTAGTCGTGCAGCCGCACCGTCGTCAGGTCGTGGCCGTCGACGACGACCCGTCCAGCGAGCGGCCGGTTGAATGCCATCACCAGACTGATGAGCGTGCTCTTGCCAGACCCGCTCGACCCCACGAGCGCGGTCGTCGATCCGGCGGCCGCGCGGAACGACACATTCTTCAGCACCGGCGTGCCGGCGTTGTATTCGAATGTCACGCCGTCGAACTCGACGTCGCCGCGCACGTCAGCGAGCGCCAGCCGCGAGACGTCCTCCTCGTCTTCGGTCGTCATCTTCTTGATTTCTCGGATGCGATCGAGGCCGGCGAGCGCCTCGGTGAGCTGCGTGCCGATGTTCGCGAGCTGAACGACCGGTATCGCGATGAGCGCGGTGAAGGTGAGGTACATCACGAAGTCGCCGATCGTCATCTCGCCGGCGCGGATGGATTGACCGCCGATCAGCATCATCGAGATGCCGATGGCGCCGAGCACGACCGTGGAGAACGCCGACACCGACGACACGCCGGTGAGCGACTTCGCGACGTTGCGGAACAGGCGGTGCGCGCCCTTCGCGAAGACCAACTCTTCACGTTTCTCGGCGGTGTACGCCTTCACGATGCGGACGCCGCCGAGCGTTTCGGCAAGCCGCCCGGTGACCTCCGCGTTGATCTGGCCCCGCTCGCGGAACAGCGGCCGCAGGCGCTTGAACGCCACCGCCAACCCGATGCCGAACGAGCCGAGCACGAGAATAGTGACCGCCGTGAGCTTCCAGTTGAGATAGAGCAGGACGCCGAGCGCCATGAAGGCGGTGAGAATCGAGCCGGTCAACTGCGCGATGCCCGTCCCGACGAGATTGCGAATCCCTTCGGCGTCGGTCATGATGCGCGAGATGAGGATGCCCGTCTTCGTCGAATCGAAGTAGCGGACCGGCAGGCGCATGACGTGCGCTTCCACGTCTTTCCGCATCTCGGTAATCGCGCGCTGCGCCGCGACGCCCAGCACCTGCGACAGCGAGAACGACGTGACGGCTTCGACGAGCGTCGCGCCGGCCACGGCCAGCGCCAGTGTCGGCAGCAAGTCCCAGTTCTGCCGGCCCACCACGTCGTCCATCAGGTACTTGGTCGTGGTCGGCAGCACGAGGCCGGCCATCCGATTGACGACCATCAGCGCCATGCCGAGGGCGAGTCGTTTGCGATGCGCCCAGATGAGCGCGCGCGCTTCCTCCCAGGCGCCGGCGCTGAGCTTCTTTTTGTGAGCCTGCTTGGGGTCGGAAACCGGGTTGCCCTTGGTATCGCTGGTGGCCACGTGTTGATCATACGTCGAGCGGCCCAGACGGCCCTCGGCGCGGTGCGTTGAAAGATGCGTTCTCATCATATCAGTCAGCTCTCAAGCTCTCAGCTCTCAGCTCAAAATCCTCGGATCCTCAATTCCTCAATTCCTCAAATTCCGAGACTCGCGCGTACAGCCGCCGCGAGTCCATCGTCGTCGTTGGTCCCGGTCAGCCGAAACCCGCGCGCCTTGAGCTCGGGCGCTGCGTTGCCCATGACGACCGCCGTGCCCGCGAATTCGAGCATGGCGACATCGTTCAGGTTGTCGCCGACGGCCATCACGTCTTCGCGGGCGACGCCGGTCGCGCCCGCCCACGCCGCCAGCGTCGAACCCTTCGTGCAGCCGGCCCGGTTCACGTCGAGCAGCGAGAAATCGCGCGGCTCGTACTCGGTGAGCGCGACCGAAAAGTGATCAGAGCCCGGCATCGCGCGAAGCGCGGCCGCCAGCTCGCGCATCGGCCGGACGCTGCCGTTGAACATCACCTGAATCGGATCCTCGTCGATCGCATGCGCGAGGGGCGAGACCTCGGCGATGTAGGCCTTGTTTCGTTCGTAATACCCCCTGCGGTTCGGGTGCGTCCAGTCCATGCGCTCGAACACGATCTGGCGCGCGTCGCGGCGATCGAACACCACCGCGACACTGTCTTCGTATCCGGGTGTCCCGCCGAGCACGTGCAGCGCCGTCTCGCGCGGCAGCAGGTGGCGCATGAGCGTTTCGCCGCCCGGATGCTTCACGACCGCGCCATTGTTCACGATGAGGGTGACCGGCAGACCCAACGCGTCCGTCACGTCGTGCGTGAAATGAAAGCTCCGGCCCGTGACGAGCGCGATGGCGACGCCGCGCGCGGCAGCGTCGGCCAGCGCCTGTCGATGCGCATCGGGCAGACGACCCCGGCTGTCGAGGAGCGTGCCGTCGATGTCGACGGCGAGGAGGCGGATCATGCCCTGCCTGGCCCGCCTGCCCGGTACGCGGCGCACGCCTCCTCGATCTGCGAGGCGACCTCGCGTACCAGCGAGTCGGGTGCGATGACGCGCGCGCCGGGTCCGAAGCTCAGGATCCAGCTCGTCAGCGCTCGATCCAGGCAGACGTCGAGCGTCAGCGTGAGGCCGCCGTCTCCGCGCTCCTCGAGCTGCTGCGACTGGTGCCACGCGCGCCCGCGCACGTAGTCGGCCGCCTCGGGCCGGAATGCGATGTCCACGCGCGAGGTCGGCCCCGAATGGACTCCCAGCGAGTCGGGGAACGCCTCGTCAGGCAGCTCCTCGATGGGTGTGAAGTGTTCTTCGAGCAGCGACAGGTCTTCGACGCGCTCGATCGCGAACGTGCGCACCTCGCCGTACTCGGGCACGTAGGCGAGGAGATACAGCCCGCCCTGCGCGTACGCGAGGCGATAGGGATGGACGTGATAGGTCTTCGTCCGATCGCTCGATTTCGAGTGATACACGAGCGTCGCTTGCCGCTGGTGCAGCGTCGCCTCGAGCGTCCGCGCGATCGCCCGCTGTCGCCGCGCGTCGTCGCCCGGCAGCCGGCGCGCGGGATCGGGCTTGGTGGCAATCGCGCGTGGGAGCTGATCGAGAAACTGCCGCATGTGCGGCGTCAGCGCGGCCGACAGCTTGACGAACGCGCTCTCGACCTCGTCTTTGAACGGCGTGCCGGTGAGGGATGCGAGCAGCGTCCGCGAGAAGTACAGCGCCGAGAGCTCCGACAGCGTGAGGCCCGCGGCCAGTCCCTTGAACGCCTGACCGTTGATGCTCCAGCGGGTTCGGCCATCGTCGAGCGACTTGTCGTCGAACAGCGGGAACCCCGCCTCCTCGAGCGCCTGCAGGTCGCGACGGATCGTTCGGGTGGTCACGCCGCACAACCCGGCCAGCCCGTCGATCGTGACGCCCGCGGCGCGGGCGCGCTCGATCTCGCGCAGAATCGTCCATTGGCGGATGACTTCGGCGTTTCGGGGCACCGAACTGATTCTAGCAAGGCCAAATTGCAGAATTGCAGAATTGCACAATTTCCACCTTTGCACTTTCTGCAATTCTGCAATTCTGCAATCCTGCAATTTCTTCCATCGGGTAAACTGTCCGAAGCGGTCCGGGACCCTTTCCCGCTTCCAACGAGTCCTACACAGATGCCTTCACAGCGGATCGGGACGGCGCGTGCCATCGCATTCGTCTTCTTGTCGGTCGGTTGCCGCGAGGCGCCAGGGGGCCCGCCGGGCGGCATGGCATTTCCGCCGGCTGCCGTCACGATCGAACCGGCCCGGCTCATGCCCATCGAAGACGCCACCGAATACGTGGGCACGCTGACGTCGCTCGGCTCGACCGCCATCCAGCCGCAGATCGACGGCCAGATCACGCGCATCTTCGTGAAGTCGGGCGACCGCGTCGGGCGGGATGAGCCGCTCGTGCAAATCGATCCGCAGAGGCAGGAGGCGGCGGTATCGAGCCAGCAAGCCGAGCGGCAGGCACGCGAAGCCGACGTGGCGTTCGCACGCCAGCAGCGGGCACGCGCCGACGAGCTGTTCAGAGCCGGCGCGATTAGCAAACAGGAGCTCGAGCAGGCCGAGACCGCGGTGCAGACGGCGGAAGCCAGGCTCAAGGCGCTTCAGGCGCAGGTGCAGGAGCAACAAGTCCGGCTCCGGTACTACACGGTCACCGCGCCCACTGCCGGCGTGATCGGCGATGTGCCGGCGCGCGTCGGCAACCAGGTCACCACGCAAACCGTGTTGACGACGATCGATCGGAACGAGACGCTCGAGCTTCAGGTGCAGGTGCCCATCGAGCGGGCGTCCGAGCTCAAGAACGGCCTGCCGATTCGGATTCTGAACAGCGACGGATCGAACACCCCGGCGACAACGACGATCACCTTCATCTCGTCGCGCGTTGACAGCGAGACGCAATCGGTGCTGGTGAAGGGCCTCGTACACAATTCCAGCGGCATGCTGCGCGCGTCGCAGTACGTGCGGGCGCGCATCGTGTGGAAGACGACCGACGGGCTCATGGTTCCGGTGACCGCGGTCGTTCGTATCAGCGGCCAGTTCTTCGCGTTCGTGGTCGAAGAAGCCGGCCAGGCCGGGCGGGCAGACCAGGCCGGGCAGGCGGGGCAGGCAGGGCGGAGCGGGCCGGGCACGCCGCCGGCGGCCGGGCTCGTCGCGCGCCAGCGCGCCATCACCGTCGGACCGATTGTCGGCGACAGCTACGCCGTGCTCTCGGGCATCGCGCCGGGCGACCGCGTCATCGTGTCGGGCGTGCAGCGGCTCGCCGACGGCGCGCCGATTGCGCCCGCGCCCCCGAGCCCCTAGCCTCGAGTCACGAGTCTCTGCTGTGATTGCCGACACCTTCATCCGTCGTCCGATCCTGGCGAGTGTCTGCTCGCTCGTGATCATTCTCGCGGGCGCGATCGCGATTCCCACGCTGCCGATCGCGCAGTTCCCCGAGCTCGCCCCGCCGCAGGTCACTGTCATCGCCTTCTACAACGGCGCGAGCGCCGAAACCGTGGAGTCGGCGGTCACGAACCCGCTGGAGCAGGCCATCAACGGCATCGAGGGCATGCAGTACATGACCTCGTCGAGCGGCAGCGACGGCACCTGCGCCATCACGATCACGTTCGACCTCACGCGCAATCTCGACATCGCCGCCGTCGACGTGCAGAACCGCATCTCCCAGGTGTCGGGCCGCCTGCCGAACGAGGTCAACGCCGTCGGCATCTCGGTCACGAAAGTCTCGAACAATTTCGTCCTCGCCGCCGGCGCGTTTGCCGAGAACAACGAGTACGACCTGCTGTTCGTCAGCAACTACGTGGATCGGTTCATCAGGGACGAAGTGAAGCGCGTGCCGGGCGTCGGCGACGTCTTCGTGTTCGGCGAGCGCCGTTACGCGATGCGCCTGTGGATCGATCCCGATCGCCTCGCCAGCCGGAACATCACCGCCGACGAAGTGGTGCAAGCCCTGCGCGAACAGAACGTGCAAGTGGCAGCGGGCCAGGTGGGCGCGCCGCCGGCGCGCACGGGCCAGTCCTATCAGATGAGCGTGCGGGCCGTCGGCCGGCTCACCGAGCCGTCCGAGTTCGATGCCATCATCCTCCGCCGAGGCGACGATGGGGCGCTCGTGCGCGTGAAGGACGTGGGGCGTACGGAGCTCGGCGCTGAAAGCTACACGCAGTCGCTGCGGTACAAAGGCAGGGACGCCATTGGCTTCGGCGTGCTGCTGTCGCCGGCCGCGAACGGGCTGCAGGTGTTCCGCGATGTCACCGCCACACTCGACCGTCTGTCCACGCGCTTCCCGCCGGGGCTGAAGGTTGAAATCGCCTTCGACACGACCACGGTCGTGTCCGAGTCGATCCGCGAAGTGGCGACGACGCTCAGCGTGGCGATCGGACTCGTCGTCCTCGTCATGTTCCTGTTCCTGCAGAACTGGCGGACCACTCTGATACCCGCGATCACGATTCCGGTGTCGCTCATCGGGACGTTCGCGTTCGTCAAGCTGTTCGGCTTCTCGATCAACACGCTCACGCTCTTCGGTATCACGCTCGCGACCGGCCTCGTCGTGGACGACGCCATCGTCGTCGTCGAAAACATCGAGCGCCACCTCCACGAGCACCATCGCCCGCCCGGCGAGGCCGCGTCCTCAGCGATGCGCGAGGTGACCGGCGCGGTTGTCGCGACGGCGCTCGTGCTGGCCGCGGTGTTCGTGCCCGTCGCCTTCTTCCCCGGCACGACGGGCAGGCTGTATCAACAGTTCGCGCTGACGATTGCGTTCTCGATGGCGATCTCCGCCTTCAACGCGCTCACGCTCACGCCCGCGCTGTCGGCGCTCCTGCTCGCGAAGGTGGAGAAGCCGAAAGGGCTGTTCTTCCGCGGCGTCAACCGCGTGATCGACGGCGGCACGGCCATGCTCGTTCACTCGCTCCGCCGCCTCGTGCGCGCGCGCGCCGTGGTGACCATCGTCTTCGTGGCGCTGCTCGGCGCGACGTACGTTGTGTACACGAGCGTGCCGACCGGCTTCGTGCCCGACGAAGATCAGGGTTACGTCTTCGTCCTGATCCAGGCGCCACAGGGCGCCTCCCTCGATTACACGATGCGCGTGGTCGGGCAGGTCGAAGCGATCGTCCAGAAGATCCCTGATGCCGATCGGCTGTTCGTCGCGGGCGGGTTCGGTTTTACGGGCACCGCGCCGAACCAGGGCTTTGCGTTTCTGAGCTTGAAGGACTTCCGCGAGCGGCGGCGGCCGGATCAGTCTGCGCAGGCGATTGTCGGCCAGCTCTTCGGCGCGTTCAGCCAGATCACGGACGCGATGGTCCTGCCGTTTCTGCCGCCGGCGATCAACGGGCTCGGCACGTTCGGGGGCTTTACCTACGAGCTGCTCGACCAGAGTGGAGGGGCCATCTCGGGCCTCGAATCTGCGGCGCAGCAGCTCATTGCGCAGGGCAACCAGACGCCCGGCTTGACACGGCTCTTCACGCAGTTCACGGCCAACGACCCGCAGGTCGTCGTGAAGATCGACCGCGAGCAGGCCAAGAGCCTCGGGATCTCGCTGCGCGACGTGACCGGCACGATGCAGACGCTGCTCGGCTCGTCCTACGTCAACGACTTCGACTTCAACAACCGCTCGTATCGTGTCTACGTGCAGGCGGATCAGCAGTTCCGCTCGGCGCCGGTGGACATTGAGCGCTACTACGTCCGCACCGCGTCGGGCCGGATGATGCCGCTCGGCAGCGTGGTGTCGCTCGGCGAGGCGACCGCGCCGAAGATCATCAATCACTTCAACCTGTTCCGATCGGCCGAGATCAACGGGTCGGCGGCGCCGGGCTACAGCTCGGGCCAGGCGCTCCAGATCATGGAGGATCTGTCGAACCGCGCGCTCCCGCAGGGCATGTCGTTCGCCTGGTCGGGCGTGTCGCTCGAGGAAACGCGGGCGGGCGCGCAGTCGGCCGCCATCTTTGGTCTCGGTCTCCTGCTCGTCTACCTCACGCTGGCGGCGCAGTACGAGAGCGTGACGCTGCCGTTCATCATCCTGCTCTCGGTGCCGCTCGCGATGCTCGGCGCGCTCGGCGCGCAGTGGAGCCGCGGCTACATCAACGACGTCTATTGCCAGATTGGCCTCGTGATGCTCATCGGCCTCTCGGCGAAAAACGGCATCCTCGTCGTCGAGTTCGCCGAGCAGTTGCGCGCGCGGGGCCTGAGCGTCACGGAGGCGGCGGTCGAGGCCGCGCGCATCCGGCTCCGGCCGATTCTCATGACGTCGCTGGCCTTTATTCTCGGCGTCATGCCGCTCGTGTTCGCCAGCGGCGCGGGCCAGGTGGCGCGCCATTCGGTCGGCACGGCCGTCGCCGGTGGCATGATCGCGTCGACGTTCTTGAATCTTCTGTTCATCCCCGTGCTCTACGTGGTCGTGAAGAGCGTTGGAAGAAAAGGTGGTTAGGTGCAAGGGTGGGTGGGTGCTGACGACGCTGATGGCGGCGACCTTGCCCGGTAGGTTCGGCGCAGCCGTCGTCGCCTGCACGTTCGTGATGAGCGTCCGCATGAGCGCGCAGACGCCGCAGCCGGCCGAGCGGGTCACGTTTGCCGACGCGATCATTCGCGCGGTCGAGCGCAATCCGACGACGGCGATTGCGGCGGCGGGGATCCTGCGCGCAGATGCGCTGCTGAACGAAGCGCGCGCAGGATCGCGCCTGCAGATCAACGGCAACATCGCCACCACGACACTCAACACGGGCATCTCGTTCGACGACACGATCGTGACGCCGCGCAACTCGGTGGCCGCCACACTCGACTTTCGGATCCCCGTGTTCGCGCCGGCGCGCTGGGCGCAGACGGCGCAAGCGCTGGACCAGCGCGAGATGGCCGAGATCGGCGCGACCGAGGCGCGACGGCAGACGGCGCTGGCGACAGCCGACGCCTATCTGGCGATCATCGCGCGCCGCCGGGTCGTGGAAGCCAACGCGCGTGCGCGCGACACCGCGCAGGCGCATTTCGACTTGGCGACCGAGCTTCTGCGACAGGGAACGGGCAGCCGGCTGAACCAGCTGCGTGCCCAGCAGGAGCTGTCGACCGACATCGGTCTGGTCGAGGCGGCGGCGCTCGCGCTCTATCGCGCCCAGGAAGCGCTCGGGGTGCTCGTGGCGGCCGACGGCCCGGTCGACACGCTCGACGAGCCGGCGTTCGACATGTCGGCCGACGCCGGACAGGCCGAGGAGCCGCCGCAGTTGCTGCTGGCTCGCAGCGATCTGAGGCTGTTCTCGGGACGTTCGCGGGCGGCCGAGCGCGTGCTCCTCGACAGCTCGAAGGACCGCTGGCCGCTCGTCGAAGGCATCTTCCAGCCGCAGACGACGTACCCGTCGCCGTTTTTCACGACGACGGTCAGCTGGCGGCTGTTGTTTCAGGCGTCGGTGCCGATGTTCGACAGCGGCGTTCGCGGCGGTCAGCGCGCCGAGCGCCAGGCGGCGCTGGACGCGTCGCGCGCGACGCTGGCCGGCGCCCTGACCGCCGCGCGTTCGGAGGTGCGCGCGGCCCGGCAGTCTATTGTCTCGGCGGGGCGGGCGCTCGCTGCCGCGCGCGCCGCCGCCGCGCAGGCCCAGGAGGTGGTCGACATTGTCAACATCAGCTTCCGGGCCGGGGCGGCCACTAATATCGAGGTGATCGACGCGGAGCGGCGCGCGCGCGATGCGGATACGGCGGTGGCGGTCGCCGAGCATACGCTGCGCCGCGCACGGCTCGATCTGCTGATCGCGATCGGGCGGTTTCCTTAGTCGTTAGTCGTTAGTCGTTAGTCGTTAGTCGCGCAAACCCTTCGACTGGCGACTATCGACTATCGACTATCGACTCGCGACTCGCGAAGCGCGACTCGCGGAAGCGCGAACCATGAACGACGAACGCCGAACGAACGAGAACGTCGAACGCAGCACGGAGAACGCCGAACGGGTCTACGAGACTCTGTCCCGCCTCGGGATTTCTTTCGAACGTCACGTGCATGCGCCCGTCGCAAACGTCGAGGACGGCATGCGCGAGTGGACCGGAATCGACGCGGCGCACTGCAAGAACCTGTTCCTTCGCAACCAGAAGGGCGACCGCCACTACCTGCTGATCGTGGCGCACACCAAGCGCGTGGATCTGCGCGCCGTTGCCAGTCAGATGGGCAACGGCAAGTTGAGTTTTGCGTCTCCGGAACGACTGATGAAATGGCTGGGCGTGGCGCCGGGCGCGGTGTCGCCCTTCGGTCTCATCAACGACCGCGGGCACCACGTGCGCGTGTTCGTCGACCGCGACTTGACGCGCGCGCCGCGGATTTCCTTTCACCCCAACGACAACACGCGCACTATCGTGCTGGCGTTCGCCGATTTCGCGCGCTTCCTGGCCGACTGCGCCAATCCCGTCACGTACGTGGACGTGTGAGCGCGGCACGGTGACGCTCCTCGCGGCGCTCGCGCTCCGCGCGTCGACGCGACACCGCGACGTCGAACGCGGAGCGCGCATCCCTCGAGGTGGCTCGGGATGCCCTGAGCCTTGGTCGAAGGGCAGAGCTCGCAGAGACAAGACGGCTGAAGTCCCGGAGAGCATGTCTGCGGCTCTGCGTTGATCGTTGTGGTGTTGTCGCCTACGTCGTCAGGCCCGGCCGGTAAAAGCCGGCAGCATGTCGGCAATCTCCCGATCGCTGTACCCGAGCTCCGCGAGAATCTCGCGCGTGTGCTCGCCGAGCCGCGGCGGGCGCCTCATCGTCCGGGCCTCGTTTGCGGACAGTTTGATCGGGTTGCCGAGCACACGGAAGCCTGCCAGCTCGGGGTCGTCGAAGGCGAGCAGCATCTGGCGTGGCTCGACCTGTGGATCGGCGAGCGCCTCGCGAACCGTCCGCACGCGACCGCATGGCACAGACGCCTCATTCAGGCAATCGACCAGCTCGTCGACGGTGAAGGCCGAGAACGCTGTCTCGAGCTCCATCTTGAGCGCGGGACGGTTGCGTACGCGATCGGTGTTCGTCTTGAAGCGCGGGTCGTCGACGAGGTGGTCGGCGTTCACGGCGTGGCACAGCTGCCCCCACAATCGCGGGTTCCCGGCTGCGATCATCAATATGCCGTCGCGCGCACGCAGCGTCTCGTACGGCGCAATCGCGACGTGATCATTGCCCATGCGCCGCGGCGTCCGTCCGGTCGCCTGCAGCACGCCCACCGGCATCGACAGCGTCGACAGCACCGAATCGAAGAGCGCGATATCCACGAGCTGACCTTCGCCTCGCCTGTCGCGATCGCGCAGCGCCAGCAGGATGCCGCCAAACGCATAGAGGCCGGCGAGGTAGTCGCTCGTCGCGATCCCGGTGCGCACCGGAGGGCCGTCGGCCGTTCCCGTGATGTCCATGAAGCCCGACTCGGCCTGCACGACCGGGTCGTACCCGGACAGGTGACGCCGCGGTCCGGTGCGGCCGTAGCCGCTAATCGAGCAGTACACGAGCCTCGGGTTGAGCGCGTGCATCGCCTCGTAGCCGAAGCCGAGCGTGTCGAGACTGCCAGGCTTGAAGTTCTCGATGAAGACGTCGGCCCGCGCGAGGAGCCGCCGGAGCGCGCCGGCACCCACCGGGTGCTTGAGGTCGAGCGTCAGGCCGCGCTTGCTGCGATTGACGCCGAGAAAGTACGCACTCCAGGATCCCACGTTCGGCGCCCATCCACGCGCGTCGTCGCCAAGCGAGGGCTCTTCCACCTTGATCACGTCGGCGCCCATGTCGCCGAGGAGCATCGCGCAGAAAGGGCCCGCGAGGACGCGGGTGAGGTCGACGACTTTCAGGCCTTCGAGCGGTGGCATACGTGGTGATTTTCCCTTGACACGATCGGGGGCGGAGGACGAATGTTTGCACAAGCGCGCGCGGCCTTCAAGGCGCGGGCAAGGACCATCACATGGCGACACAGACGACCCGACGCGAATTCTTCACCGTCATGGCCGCGGCCGCCGTCGCCGCCGGCGCGCGTCCCGACGCGGCGGGGGCGAAGCCGCTGCGCGGCGCGTTCATGATTCTCCACACGCCCTTCACCGCCTCCGGCGCGGTCGACTGGGACGACCTGGCGAAGGAAGCGCGCTTCGTCGATCGCGCCGGCTGCGCGGGCGTTGTCTGGCCGCAGGGATCGAGCAGCGTCGCGACGCTCACGAAAGACGAGCGCTTGCAGGGGATGGACGTCCTCGCGAGGACCCTGCAGGGCAAGCGCGCGGCGCTCGTCCTCGGCGTGCAGGGCAGGGACACCGCCGAGATGCTCGAGCTCGCGCGGCGCGCCGAAGCGCTCGCGGCCGATGCGGTCATCGCCATGCCGCCGCCGACCGGGCAGACGATCGAGGATTACCGGCAGTATTTCAGGGCCCTGGCGCAGGTCGCGACGCGGCCGGTGATCGTCCAAACAAGCGGTGGCAACCGCGCGCTCGCGCCATCGACGGACCTCATCGTGGAATTGGCGCGCGACTATCCGACCTTCGGCTACGTGAAGGAAGAGACCGCGCCGGTCCTCGAGCGCATGAAGGAGGAAATCCGGCACAGGCCGGCGATGAAAGGCATCTTCGGCGCCAGCTTCGGCGTTGGCTGGCTGTACGAAATGCGGCTCGGCCTGGACGGCGTCATCACGGGCAACGCCATGTTCGCCGATCTGATGGCGCGCGTCTGGGAGCTGCACGAGCGCGGCAGGCGCGACGAGGTGCGCGACGCCTTTAGTAAGTTCCTGCTGATGCGGAATCTCGAGGAGCAGATTCCCGGCACGAGCCTGTACATCATGAAGAAGCGCGGCCTCTTCAAGACGACGATCACGCGCGTCGGCGCGCCGGTGCCTGGCCAGGCGCCCAAGGTCAATCAGATCGTTCTGCCGCCAGACGCCGTCGACGAGATCGAATATCGCTTCGCCGCGCTGAAACCGTACCTGTCCGCGTCAACCTGAGCCCGAGCCGCGAACCCCGAGTCCCAGGTCCCGAGCCCCGAGTCCCTTTCTTCCCTATGCGCAAGTCCGTCGGGTTTCTGATCGTCCTCGGTCCGTTCATCGTCCTGGCCGTGCTGTACTCGCTCACCACGAGCCCGATTGACAGCGGCCGTCCGCTCGACATTCCCGCAACCGGGCCGCTCACCATCGCGCTCGCCGGCGACGTGCTCTTCACGGGCCCACTGGGCACGATGGAGCGCGACCAGGCCTTCATCGCGGCGCGTAGCGCGGTCGGCAGCGCCGACGTCGCGCTGGCGAACCTCGACATGAATCTCCTCGGCGCCGAAGAGGCGCTGCAGGCCGACGCGCGTCCGGAACCGCGGTGGCCGTACGGATCGGAGCGTGACGCGGTGGTCCTCAAACGGCTCGGCTTCGACGTCGTGACGCTGGCCAACGATCACGCGGGCGACTACGGGCCAGATGCCGTCGCCTCCACGCGCCGCATCCTCGACGGCATCGGCTTTCTTCACGCGGGGACGGGCGCCGACCTCGCCGCGGCGCGCGCGTCGGCGTCTGTGGGGCGTGTCGCCGTGCTGGCCGTGGCGGCTTCATCGTTCCCAGATGCGCGTGCGACCCCGACGCGGGGTGACATCGCGGGCCGTGCGGGCGTGAGCCCCCTGCGCTACTCCGCCGACATCACGGTGGACGCCGCGACCTTTCAGACCTTGAGGGACTCAGCCGCCGCGCTCAACGCGGGACCACCCGCGGGGGAGCGCGAGCTGACGATGTTTGGGACGCCAATCAAGAAGGGCGATCGCACGTCGGTGGAGTTCCTGGTCAACGAGGCGGACGAACGCGAGATGCTCGAGGCGATCAAGACGGCGCGTGCGTCGGCCGAGGTCGTGATCGTGTCGCTGCACGCGCACGAGCCCTCGAACGCGAGCGATGAGCCGGCGGCCTTCGTCGTGCGGTTCGCGCGCGCGGCCATCGACGCCGGCGCGACGATTGTCGTCGGCCACGGACCGCATCGCGTGCGCGGCGTCGAGGCTTAC
>MEKT01000089.1:0-3744 GCA_001767435.1 Acidobacteria bacterium RIFCSPLOWO2_02_FULL_65_29
CGGGAATGGTTTTCATGGAGCGCGCGCTGCGCGCGAGCCCGCTCGAGCTTCCCGAAATCCCCGAGCAGCAGGCCTGATCCGGCGCCACCCGGCACGCCGCTCTGGCGCGATCCGCGTGCCTACCGCGCCAGCATCTTCACCATCTCGTAATCGTCCACGCTCAGATCGCGCCGCTGGTCGATGATGCGCGAAAGGGCAACCGTTTTGATCGAGCGCCCGTCGAGTCCGGCCATCGCGCCCGACTCGCCACCGATCAGCGCCTGCACCGCTTTCGCGCCGAGCCGTGCCGCCAGCATGCGGTCGAACGCCGTCGGCGAGCCGCCGCGCTGGATATGCCCCAACCGGCTCGCCCGCGCGCTGAAGCCCACATCCGCGACCTCGATCGCTTTCAGCAGATCGCCGATGTGGATGCTTGCGCCCTCGGCGACGATGACGATGGCGTTCGCCTTGCCACGGCGGTTCGCGTCCCTCACGGCCTCCAGCACATCGGCCACGCTGCTTTCGACCTCCGGAATGAGCACGATTTCAGCGCCGCAGACGACCCCCGCGACCACCGCGAGGTATCCGCAGCCGCGCCCCATGGTCTCGACGAGGAAGCAGCGGTTGTGCGAGGAGGCGGTGTCGCGCAGCTTGTCGACCGCCTCCACGATGGTATTGAGCGCCGTATCGACGCCGATCGAGACGTCGGTGCCGACGACGTCGTTATCGATGCTCGCCGGAATGGCCATCACGCGCATGCCGAGACCGGCGAGCGCATGCGCACCGCGCATCGAGCCTTCGCCGCCGATCACCACCAGCGCGTCCATGCCGGCGGCGGCCGCCTGCCGAACCGCGGCGCGCCGGTAGCCGGGTTCGAGGAAGCGCTCGCTGCGCCGCGTGCGCAGGAAGGTTCCGCCGCGCGGCAGTATGCCGCCAACGTCGCGCGCGCCGAGCGCACGGAACGTACCGTCGATCAGCCCATCGTAGCCGTTCTCGACGCCGATCACTCGCCTGCCGTGATGCAGCGCGGTGCGGACGACCGCGCGAATCGCGGCGTTCATCCCCGGGGCATCGCCGCCGGAGGTGAGTACACCAATGGCGGGGTGCGGTCGATCGTCCGGCATGGCGCATCATCGCGCCGCGCGGCCCAGGAATCAATCGACCGCAAGAATGCCCGCCGCGCGGTTCGATGCGGATCACGGGTCGGCGTTCCGGGACGGGCACCCTGGGCCGCGCCGCGCGGCGCCAGTCGCACCCGCGATGGGACTACAATGAAGTCTTCAAACGCGCGCTGCCCCTGGTCCCAATGATGCGGCTCTCGCTGCGCTTCATCGTCCCGCTGGCACTTGCGCTCGGCGCAATTGCGTACGGCGTGGCGCCTTTGGTGGACGAGCTCACGCTCAAGTGGTTCGTGCGCGATCTCGACATCCGTGCCAAGCTGGTCGCCTCCGCGGCGCAGGAGCCGCTCGTCGAGCTGCTCACGGACAAGGCGCGCGACAAGGTGCGCCTGCAGCGCGTGCAGGCGTTTTTCAATCGCATGCTGCAAGATGAACGGCTGTTCGCGCTCGGGTTCTGCGACGCCGCGGGCACGCTCGTGTACAAGACGCAGGCCCTGCCCGCCGACGTCGCGTGCCGCGCCCCGACGGCGCCCGCGGAGGAGTCCGGGTACGTACTCAAGCTGCCGGGCGGCCCGCTCCACGTCGCCGCGAGCCCGGTCGTGGCGGAAGACCAGCGCCTCGGCGAGCTGCTGATCGCGCACGACATGAGCTTCATCGAGCGGCGCAGCGCCGACACGAAGAAATACATCGTCTATCTGTTCGCCGCGCTGGGCGCGGTGATCGCGCTTATTACCGTGGTGATCGCGGAGCTCTCGTTCCGCGGCTGGATGGCCGGCATCAAGGCGCTGATCCGCGGCCAGTCGCTCGCGCTCTCGCCCGAGCCGAAGGCGCGCGAATTGAGGCCCATCGCGCGCGACCTCGAGGCGCTGGTGCGCGATCTGGAGGCCGAGCGCCGAATGCGCGACGAGGCGCAGATCAGCTGGACGCCGGAGGCGCTGCGCACCATCCTGCGCGAGGATCTCAAGGGCGACGAGATCCTGATCGTCTCGAACCGCGAGCCGTACATCCACGTGCGGCGCAACGACCAGGTCGACGTGCAGCGCCCGGCGAGCGGCCTGGTGACCGCGCTCGAGCCGGTGATGCGCGCCTGCTCGGGTACCTGGATCGCGCACGGCTCGGGCAGCGCGGACCGCGATGCGGTCGACGCTCAGGATCACGTGATGGTACCGCCGGAGAAGCCCGCGTACCGCATTCGCCGCGTCTGGCTGTCGAAGCAGGAGGAAGCGGGCTATTACTACGGCTTCGCCAACGAGGGGCTGTGGCCGCTGTGCCACATCGCGCACACCCGGCCGGTTTTCCGCGCCTCGGACTGGGATCACTACCGCGCGGTGAACCGCCGCTTTGCCCAGGTGGTCGAGCAGGAATCACGCACCGCGGACCCGATCGTGCTGGTGCAGGACTATCACTTCGCGCTTCTGCCGCGCATGATCCGCGAGCGCCTGCCGCACGCGACCCTCATCACCTTCTGGCATATTCCCTGGCCGAACCCCGAGGCATTCGGTGTCTGCCCCTGGCGCGCCGAGATCCTCGACGGCATGCTCGGCTCCTCGATCCTGGGATTCCACACGCATTTCCACTGCAACAATTTCTTCGATACCGTGGACCGGTACCTCGAGGCGCGCGTCGACCGCGAGACGTTCACCATCTCGTACGGCGGCGAGCCGACCGAGGTGCACCGATATCCGATCTCGATCGAGTGGCCGCCGGCTGAGCTGGCGAGGCAGAAACCGGTCGCCGAGTGCCGCGAGCGCGTGCGCCGGGAGCTCGGCCTGGCGCCGGACGTGCGCCTCGGGATCGGAGTCGACCGGCTCGACTACACGAAAGGCATTCTCGAGCGCTTCGCGGCGATCGAGCGCCTGCTCGAACTCGAGCCGCACTGGATCGGGCAGTTCGCGTTCGTGCAGATTGCCGCGCCGTCGCGCTCGAGCATCGAGGAATACCAGAGCCTCGACGCGCGCGTGCGCGCCGCGGCGCAGCGTATCAACAGGCGCTTCGGCACGCCGGGCTGCCAGCCGATCGTGCTCAAGATCGAGCACCACGATGCCGACCAGGTGTATGCGTACTACCGCGCCGCGGACCTGTGTTTCGTGTCGAGCCTGCACGACGGCATGAACCTGGTTGCCAAGGAATTCGTCGCGGCGCGCGACGACGAGCGTGGCGCGCTGATCCTTTCGCAGTTCACCGGCGCCTCGCGCGAGCTGGCGGAGGCGCTGATCGTCAATCCCTACGACACCGAGGAATGCGCGGCCGCGCTGCGACTCGCGCTCGCCATGCCCCCCGACGAGCAGCGCAATCGCATGCGCAGCATGCGCAGCCTCATCCAGGAATTCAACGTTTATCGCTGGGCGGGCCGCATGCTGCTGGACGCCGCGCGTGTGCGCAACCGCCGCGGGCTTGCGATACGGTCGAGGCGCGCAGCGCAGGTTGTGGACCTCCGGCGCGCCTAGCCATCCCATGCCGCCGTTCGCCGCCGGCTGGGCGTTCTTCCTTGACGTGGACGGTACCCTGCTCGATCACGCCGACCATCCCCGGGCAGTGCGCGTCGGGCCCGACCTGCGCGTCCTGCTGGAGGGCCTGTCGGTCGCGGCGTGCGGCGCGGTCGCCCTGATCAGCGGCCGCTCGGTCGAGGACATCGACCGCCTGTTCG
>MEKT01000089.1:3771-6344 GCA_001767435.1 Acidobacteria bacterium RIFCSPLOWO2_02_FULL_65_29
AGCACGGCACCGAACGCCGCTCGGCGAGCGGCGCGCTCCAGCGCCACGCGCCGGCGCTCGAGCACCTGGCGCGCGCCGCCGCGGAACTGGTGCGTCTCACGGCTGCGCACGAAGGCCTCGTGTTCGAGAACAAGGGAATGACCCTTGCCCTGCACTACCGTCTGGCGTCGCAGCTGCACAGCCTCGCCGAGCGGGAGATGCGCCGGGTCGCGGCAAAGCTCGGCGACGAGTTCGAACTGCAGGCGGGCAAGTTCCTCTACGAGATCAAGCCGAGCGGCAAGGACAAGGGTACCGCGATCGCCGAATTCATGGACGAGGCGCCGTTCGCGGGACGCGTTCCCGTCTTTCTCGGCGACGACCTTACCGACGAGTATGGATTCGACGTGGTAAACCGCATCGGCGGGCACTCGATCAAGGTCGGACCCGGCGCAACGCGGGCGGGCGAGCGTCTCGCCGACGCCGCCACGGTGCGGCGCTGGCTCGGCGAGTACGTGGCGCGATTCGGCGGGCGCGCAGGGCGGGCAACGCGATGAGCGGACTCGACCTCGGCGCGATCGGCAATTCGAGCGTCGGCGCGCTGGTCGATGCGGGCGGCGAGATCGTCTGGGCCTGCTGGCCGCGCTTCGACAGCGACGCGGTTTTCTGCTCGCTGCTGCGGCCGCGCGAAGGCGACCACGACTTCGGGTTTCTCGCAGTGGAGCTGGCGGGGCAGGTGCGCACCGAGCAGGAATACCTGCCGAGCACGCCGGTGCTGGTGACCCGGCTCTACGACTCTGCGGGCGGGGCGGTCGAGATCACCGATCTGGCGCCGCGTTTCCGCCAGTACGGCCGGTTGTTCTGCCCCAGCCAGCTGGTGCGCACCGTGCGCCCCCTCGCCGGCAGCCCGAAGATACGCGTGCTGATGCGCCCGGCGTCCGATTACGGCCGCGTGCGGCCTCAGCACACCTGGGGATCGAACCATGTTCGCTACATGGGGACGGAGTACGTCTTGCGCGTGACCACGGACTGCTCGATCACCGCGCTCGTCGAGCAGACTCCGTTCGTCCTGCGCGACGCGTTCTCGCTGCTGACGGGGCCGGACGAGACGTTGCAAGGCTCGGTTGCCGAGGTCGCACGGCGTTTTCTCGAGCAGACGGTGGACTACTGGCAGGACTGGGTGCGCGACCTCTCGATCCCGTTCGAGTGGCAGGAGGAGATCATCCGCGCCGCGATCACGCTGAAGCTCGCGGCGTACGACGACACCGGCGCGGTGGTCGCGGCGCTGACAACCTCGATCCCCGAATCCGCGTCGAGCGGCCGCAATTGGGACTACCGCTATTGCTGGCTGCGCGACGCCTACTTCGTGGTGAACGCGCTGAATCGTCTCAACGCAACGCGCACGATGGAGCGCTACCTCGGCTACATCATCAATATCGCGGCGCGCGACGAAAGCGCCCTGCAGCCGGTGTACCGGGTAAGCGGCCGGCCCGACATGGAGGAGCGCGTGCTGGATTCGCTCCCGGGCTATCGCGGCATGGGGCCGGTGCGCGTCGGCAACCAGGCGTATCGCCAGGCGCAGAACGACGTCTACGGCTCGGCGGTGCTCGCCGCGACGCACGCGTTCTTCGACCTGCGCCTGCACGCCATCGGCAACGAGGGCCTGTTCCGCCAGCTCGAGGCGCTCGGCGAGCGCGCCGTGGCGGCGCACGCGGAGCCGGACGCTGGGCTCTGGGAGCTGCGGGGCCTGACGCAGGTGCACACGTTCTCGAGCGTGATGTGCTGGGTCGCCTGCGACCGGCTCGCGAAGATCGCGACGCGGCTCGGGCTGGGAGCGCGCGCGCGGCTCTGGCGCTCGCATGCCGACCGGATCCACGCCGTGATCTGCGCGCGCGCCTGGAGCGCCCGGCGCAACAGCTTCGCCGCCGCGTTCGAGGGCGAGGCACTCGATGCAAGCCTGCTGCTGCTCGCGGAGCTCGGATTCCTGCGCGCCGACGATCCGCGCTTCGCCGGCACCGTCGCGGCGGTCGAGCGCGAGCTGAAGCGCGGCGATTTCGTCTACCGCTACGTCGAGACGGATGACTTCGGCGCGCCGGCCAACGCGTTCATCGTCTGCACGTTCTGGTACGTTGATGCGCTCGCCGCGCTCGGCCGCCGCGACGAGGCGCGCGTGCTGTTCGAGGCGACGATCGCGCGGCGCAACCGCCTGGGGCTTTTCTCCGAGCACATCGATCCGGCTACCGGCGAGCTGTGGGGCAACTTTCCGCAGACCTACAGCATGGTCGGCATGATCAATTCCGCCACCCGCCTCAGCATCCGCTGGGACCACGCGTTCTGAGGCCGGCGCGCGCACGCTCGAGCGCTACGAGCGGCGTTCGCGGCGCAGCGTGGCTCTGGGGCCGGGGCTGAGGCGCCGGGTGCACGCTGCCCGCAGCCGGCCCGGCCCCGGAGGACGAGGCGCAGGGGTCGCAGTCAGCCGACCAGCACGATATGGACGCGGTACGGCCCGTGCGCGCCAAGCGCTATGGTCTGCTCGATGTCCGCCGTGCGCGACGGGCCCGAGATGAAGTTCACCGAGCGCGGCAACCGCCCGAGTT
>MEKT01000090.1:0-2394 GCA_001767435.1 Acidobacteria bacterium RIFCSPLOWO2_02_FULL_65_29
GACACGACGAGCGGCCGCTCCGAGCTCTCATACAGCGCGGCACAGACCTCGGCGTAGAGCACGCCACCGCTGCTCACGCAGCCGAGGCTCATGTTGGTCTCGATGACGCCGACGACCTTGAACTTGCTCAAGACCTCCTTCACCCGATCGGTCGGATAGGGGCGGATCGTCCGCAGGCGGACCAGGCCGACCTTCGCGCCATCCTCGCGCATGTGCCGAATCGCATGTCGCGCCGTCACGGCGTGTCCGCCCTGCATGAAGAACACCACGTCGGCGCCGTCGGTCATGAACTCTTCGACCCACGGATCGTATCGGCGGCCGAAGATCCGCGCGAACTCTTCATGCGCCTGCTCGATGACCGGCATGGCGCCCTCCATCGCACGTGCCCGCTCCAGCTGCAGCGGCGGCCCTTGCTCGGGCATGATCTGCGGCCCGTGCGAGACCGGATGCCGCGGGTCGAGAGGGTACGGATGCTTGTACGGCGGCAGGAACTCCTTCACCTGCCCTGAATCGGGAAGATCGCAGTCGCTGGTGATGTGCGAGACGAAGAATCCGTCTTGACACACCATTTGCGGAAGCAGGACGCGCGGATCTTCACCGATCCGGTACGCCATCAAATGGTTGTCGAACGCCTCCTGCGCGTTGCACGACCAGCCCATGAGCCAGCCCATGTCGCGCGTCGACAGCGCGTCGGTATGCTCGGAGCCGAAATCGCCTGGCGGATCGAGCGTGCGATCGGCAATCATCATCTGCACCGGCATACGGCTGCCGGAGATCGGCGAGTACAGCTCGTAGGCAAACTGCACGCCCACGCCGGAGCTGCCCGTGAACACCCGCGCGCCAGACGAGGAGGCCCCGTGCGCGATGCTGAGCTGCGAGTGCTCGCTATCGGCCACGATGTACTCGGCGTCGAGCTCGCCGTTGGCCACCATCTGTGCCAAGGCCATCATCGTCGCGGTGTAGGGACGAATCGGATACGCCGTGATGACGTCGACATCGGCGTACTTGGCCGCCTGGGCGGCCGCCACGCACCCGTTGATACGAACCGACTTCCTGCTGGCCAGCGCTGTCGCCATGTTCATGATCCCTGAACGAATTCTTAATTCTTAATTCCCAGTTCTCAATTACTCGATTTCTTTCGCCGCCCGCTGTGGCAACAACCGGAGCTCCTCCGCCTGCCGCCCGTGCAAGCCCTGGGTGATGGCAAACGCCGTTTCCATCCGCACGACGCCGGTATCGAAGTCGAGCTCCGGCACGCCCTCGAGGCACCCGGTCGGGCACTCTTCGATGCAGACGCGGCAGCCCTTGCAGTAGTCGACCAGAATCTTGTACAGGCCGTTCGACCGGTCGAGGCGGATGATGCACGGCTCGGGGCACACCAGGTAGCAGTTGTCGCACGCGTTGCAGGTGCCGCAGCTGAAGCAGCGGTTGGCTTCCTCGACGGCCTGCTCCTCCTTGAGCGCCAGTATCACCTCGTCTTGCGAGAGCCGCCTCGACGCGGGCGTGAGCGCGCCCTGCTTCACGCGCTCGAAACGCGGGAAGTACGTCATGTTCATGCGATTCAGGTCGACGATGACGTCCACGGGCGGCATGCGTGGCCGCAACGGCTCCCCGCGGAGCACGTGGTCGAGATTGAACGCCACGCGCTTGCCGTCGCCAACCGCGTTGACGACCATCAGCGGCTGTCCGGTGCCAAGCTGCACGACGTCGCCGGCGGCGAAGACGTTCGTGCCGCCGATCCGTCCAAACTGGTCGACTTTGATCGTGTTGCGATCCGTCTTGAACTCGGCGGGAAGCCAGCCGAGCGCGGCGTGCTGGCCGACGGCGACAATCACGGTGTCGGCGGCGAACCGCTCGGCCGGCGCGTCGCGATCGATGGCAATGGGCGACGCGTTGATCGCGCCGCTGAAGCGGGCCGGCCGCAACTGCAGCGCTTCGAGTCTTCCGTTCCCGAGCACCGCCGTCATCGCCCGCCCGTGCAGCAGATCGACCCCTTCCTCGAGCATATCGTGGAGATCCTCGGGTACGCACGGCATGTCCTTCGCGCTCGCTTCGACGGTGATCATCGTCACCTCCAGCGCGCCCTGTCGGAATGCCTCGCGCGCGCAATCGATGGCGGTATTGCCGCCGCCGATGACCGCCACGCGCGGACCGAGCTTCACCTCGGACGTCCCCATGCCGATGTCCCGAAGGAACGGCAGACCGTACACCACGCCCTTCTTGTCTTCACCCTCAGCACGAACGCGATTCGGCTCAGTGAGCCCGACCGCGAGCACACAGGCGTCGTAGTCGCGCGTCAGATCGTCCCACGTGACGTCTTTACCGACTTCGGTGTTCGTCTTGATCGTGATGCCAAGCTGGCGCAGCCGGTCGACCTCGCGATCGAGGATGTCC
>MEKT01000090.1:2401-5597 GCA_001767435.1 Acidobacteria bacterium RIFCSPLOWO2_02_FULL_65_29
CGCGATCGAGGATGTCCTGGGGCAGGACCCAGTCGGGAATACCGCCGCGGTTCAGCCCGCCGGCCTTGGGCGACTTCTCGAGGATCGTGACGGCGTAACCCATTCGCGCAAGTTGATAGGCCGCACTGTGCCCGGCCGGACCGGAGCCCACGACCGCCACCTTCTTGCCGTTGGACGGCCCGGCGTGCACCACGTCTCGCGGCAGCGCCAGTCCGAAATCGCCGAGGAACCGCTCGACCGCGCGAATCGAGATGGCCTCGTCGTACTGTCCGCGGTTGCAGGCCTGCTCGCAGGGGTGGTAGCACACGCGGCCCGTGATGGAGGGAAACGGCATGTCTTCCTTGATCAGCGCGTAGGCGTCGAGGTACTTGCCGCGCTTGACCAGGTCGAGATAGCCCTGGATCTTCTCGTTGGTGCCGCACGCGTTGTTGCACGGCGGCATCTTGTCGCGATACACGGGCCGAATCGAGCGCCAGTTGCCGGTCGGAAACAGATCCTGGCCCTTTGCCTGCGTCGGCGCCGGTGTGATCCCGGCAAATGGCACCTGGAGCCAGTCGGGGATGTGCGTTCCTTTGGTGGACATCGTTACCTCAATGAAGCGGCCAACGCCATCACCTGTGCGTGCTCCCAGCCGGCGCGAAACGCCGCCTGGTTCGTGATCATCGGCTCGATCGTCTCGCGTTTGACGATGCCGGTCGATTTGACCACGGCGGCAATCAGCGGCGCCGCGATACCCGGCGCGACGGATTTGCTGCGCTCGGCGGCCCCTTCGGTGGACAGGCGATCCAACCCGAGCTCGCCGAGGCGATAGTACAGCCATTTGTGGTCGGCGATCTTCGCCGCATCGACGCAGACGAGTTGCGCCAGCCGCTCGGGACCAGGCACGAAGCGCAGCATGTAGTCGGGCGAGTAATGCGTGTTGATGACCAACGTCCCACCCGGGGGCATGCCTCGCATGTAGTCCCATCCCTTGACCATCGTGCCTTCGACCAGCACCACGATATTGGGATGCTCGTTCTCGTAGGTCAGCGCGTTCTCGATTTCCGAATCGCTCAGCCGGCAGTACTTCCGCGTGGGCGCGTTGGTTCGATCGGGGTTGTCGACGTAGTTCTCCATCGCCTGCGCGTGCTTGCCCTCCTTGCGGCCCGACGCCGCAACGGAGTTCACGATATCGCGGCCCTCTTTGTCCATGATGATGCCGCGCGTCCACACGGTCAGCTCGGTGTAGCTCATGGTGCCTCGATTTCCAATGTTCCCGCGTCGCCCGCCGTAAAGTCGTTCCAACACAGCTCGAAGCGATCGCCGCTCCCCTGCCGGCGGTATCGATCGATCGCCGCCAGCATCGCCTTCTTGCACGCGCTCTCGACGTCGGCGCCGGTATGCCCGTCGGCGCGCCGGGCCAGCTCCGCCAGGTCGACGTCCGCGGCGAGCGGCGCCCGGCGGCAGCAGAACCTCGCGATGGCTTCCCGCGCCGCGGCGTCGGGCCTCGTGAATTCAATCACATAATCGAACCGCCCGCTTCGCAAGAGCGCCGGATCGACCCGCGCGAGTCGATTCGTTGCGGCCAGCAGTATCACGCCCTTCACATCGCCCAGATCGTCGATCTCGCGAACCATCTGGCTCAGAATCCGCGGATAGATGCCCGACGAGGCCTGCTGTTCCGCGCCCGCCTCGGCCAACCGGGGCACGAGGGCGTCGACGTTGTCGAAAAACAAGAGGCAGGGCGCGGCGCGCCTCGCCTTCTTGAAGACGCTGCGGAGGGCCTTCTCCGATTCGCCGAGCCATTTCGAGAAGAGCTGCGGGCCGTCGACAGCGATGAGCGGCAGCCCCGTTTCGCCCGACAGCGCCCGCGCCATGATCGTCTTCCCGGTACCCGACGGTCCCGTGAACAGGATCCCACGCGGCGTCGCCAGACCCATCTTCTCGTACAGCTCGTCGCTCACGTGTCCATGCTCGACGATGGCCCGGAGCAGGCGTTTGGATTCATCCAGCCCGCCCACGGCCTCGAAACCGAATGCGCTCTTCTCGAGGAAGAACTCCCGCGTGGCGCTGGGCTCGACTTCCTTCAGGCCCTGGCTCACGTCGGCGGCGGTCACCATGAGGGCGCCAAGATCGACGGCGCCCGCTTCGCCGGCGCGAAGAGCGGCTGTTGACAGGAACCGGCGCAGCGCGATCATGCCGACCTCCTGGCAGAGCGCTTCGAGGTCGGCCCCCACGAACCCATGCGTGTGATCGGCAATCTCCTCCAGTCGAACGTCCGGAGCGAGCGGCATGGCGCGCGTGTGGATCCGAAGAATCTGGAGACGGCCGGCGGCGTTGGGCACGCCGATCTCGATTTCCCGATCGAAGCGGCCGGGCCGCCTCAACGCCGGATCGAGGACTTCCGGGATGTTCGTCGCACCGATGACGATCACCTGGCCGCGCGCCACGAACCCGTCCATCAGCCCGAGGAGCTGCGCGACGACGCGCTTCTCGACCTCGCCAACCACCTCGGCGCGCTTCGGGGCCACGGCGTCGATCTCGTCGATGAAGATGATCGCGGGCGCGTGGCGGGCCGCCTCCTCGAAGACCTCACGGAGCCGCGCCTCGCTCTCGCCGTAGAACTTGCGCATGATCTCCGGGCCGTTCAAGTGGATGAAATGGACGCGGCTTTCGGCGGCCACGGCCCGGGCGAGCAGCGTCTTGCCGGTCCCTGGCGGCCCGTGCAGCAGCACGCCCTTCGGCGGCAGGATGCCCAGCCGCTCGAAGATCCGGACGTTCTTGAGCGGCAGCTCGATGATCTCGCGCACGCGCGCCAGCTCGCGCTCGAGCCCCCCGATATCTTCGTACGAGATGCCCGGGGCCTGAGGGGCCGACGAATCGGCTTCGATGACGCGCACATCCGTTCGTCGATCGATCACGACCGGCCCGGACGGAATCGTGCGCGCGACCTGGAAATTCACCGCCTTGGCAAAGGTCGGGACGCGGACGATGGCGCCCGTCACGACAGGTACGCCCTGGAGATCCTCGAGGATTCGCTCTGGTGTGATCGCGGTCGGCGTCGAACCCCCGCCCACGCTCGCGAGGCGGACCGACACGGCCGTGCCATGCTCGACGCGCGTCACCGACACGATCTCTCCGAGTCCAGCGCCGGCATTCCCCCGGACAGTACCGTCAATCTGGATCGTTCCGGGTTCGGCGTGCGTCTGCAAGTCGG
>MEKT01000090.1:5603-35805 GCA_001767435.1 Acidobacteria bacterium RIFCSPLOWO2_02_FULL_65_29
CCACGGCCGCGAGACGTCCCGTGGCCTGCAGGACGTCGCCGGGCCGGGCGCCGATCCGCACCAGGTCGGCCGCGGCCAGACGGGCCACGGCGTGGCCGACGTCTTCGACCCGCGCTTCGGTCACGCGAAGCGTGACGCTTCCTGAAAAGAGCGTCCGCCCCTCGTTCTTCGGCTGATCCGGAATCAGGCCAGCGTGTTCCCGCTCCTCGTCGGGAGCGCCTGTCGGCCGACCGGTCGCAGGGGGACGCGTCATGGGTCATCTGGTCGCCTTCAGTGTGGTACACTGTTCCAGTGGTCCGACCAGTGGCCCGTAGTCTGCCATCGCTGACGCGGCCTGTCAACAACGGGCGGCAAGCGGCGCAGCAGCCCACGGCCCATCTCGTCGGGCTCGAGCCTATCAAGCGCACCAGAATCCCCGACGAAATCGCGAACCGCATTCGGACGCTCATCGTCAGCGGCCGCTTCACGCCGGGCGAGCCCCTGCCCTCCGAGCGCGCACTGGCCAAGAGGATGCACGTCAGCCGCGGCTCGGTGCGTGATGCGATCCGTCGCCTCGAGGTCGTCGGGCTGCTCGAGACGCGGCAGGGCCAGGGAACCTTCCTGCACGAGCTGTCGGTCGACAATCTCGTGACGCCGATGGCATCGGTCTTGACCTTCAACCGCGCGCGGCAGGACGATTTGATGGACGTGCGGCGCGTGTTCGAGCCCGCCGTCGCCGGCATGGCGGCCGCGCGCGCGACCGCGCCAGAGCTCGACGCGCTCGATCGCCTTCTCGAGGTCCAGCGCCGCAGGGTGCGAGCGGGCCAGCCCACGATCGGCGAAGACACGGCGTTTCATGGCGCGCTCGCGCAAGCCACGCACAACGCGGTGATCGTCGGCATCATGGAAACGCTGAACAATCTGCTGGTGGAGTCGCGCCAGCGGACGCTCGAACGGCGCGGCCGCCCGCGGCAATCGCTTCGGGGACACGAGGCCGTCGTCGAGGCGCTGCGCCGGCGCGACTCGGACGGGGCGGCGCGCGCGATGTGCGACCACATCGATCAGATCGCCCGGCTGCTCGGGCGAGTGCCGAGCGCCAGGGACGGATCGCGAAATTAAGAATTGGGAATTGAGAATTCAGCATTCGTCGCGCGCATTCTTAATTCCGAATTCTTGATTCTTGATTTCGCAGTCCGCACTTAGATGGACAACCATCAGGAAACCGCGCCAGTCGCGTCGGCCATCGACGTGTATCGCCATCGGCTCGACCATCTCAGCGCCGAGGGCCGGCAGCTGCGGACGGCTCTGGCGAGCGATTCCGGTGGCGCCACCAATCTCCAGGCGCTGCGCGTCTGGCAACGCGAGTGCGCCGCGACGGTCGGCCAGCTGTCAGGCGGCAGCAAGGCTCACTGGCTGTCCCGGGCATTCAGCACGGCGCTTCTCGTGCCGATCGCAGACGGCGGATCGGTCAGCGTTGTCACGATCATCGATCGTCTTCTGAGCGTGCTCGACTCGGCCGGTCGATCGTTGGCCGACGCGATTACGCCCCCTTCACCAGGTTCCGACAGCCCTCCGCCGGCGCGGCCGCGCTTCACATTCGTCGAGAACGCCGCGCTCCGCTCCGGTCTCGAGCGCGCCTACCTCGACGGCCAGGACGCGCTCTCCCGCAGCGAGTTCGCCACCGCGCTCATGACATTCTGCAGCGTCATCGAGACGGTCTTGACAGACGCGCTCGAGCGTGTGGAGCTCGATGCGCTCGCCCAACACGCGCCTCCACCTGGGCCGATCGTCGGCTGGCCGTTTGCGACGCGGATTGCCATCGCCGAGCGGGCCGGTCTCATATCTCAAGGCTGCGCGAGACTGCCCCTTGCCGCTCGAGAGTACCGCGAACGTTCCGAGGCAGGCGACGTGTCCTCCGACGGATCCATAACCGCTCGCGAGGCGAAGCTGGCCAGCGACGTGCTCCACGTCATCCTGCGCGACCTGGCGCCGGGACGCTGATCTCAGGGCAGAGGGCAGAGGGCAGAGGGCAAAGGGCTGAGGGCTGAGACCGTGCGAAGAAATCGCAGGTTTGTAGTGTCCGGCTTCAGCCGGACCATGATAAGTCCGCCTAAAGGCGGACACTACAGCGATTTCTTCGCAGGCTCTGAGGGGGAGGCCAGAGGGCACCGCGACGCCAATCACCGTGGTGCTCAACTGGACGGCTTCGCTGAAGAAGTGAGACAAACTGTCGTTCCGAGATGACAGCGGCGCGCGCGAAACCCCTGAATTTCAAGCGATCGGAAGGACGAGCGCTGGCATGGTCGTTGCGATACCTCTTCGCGTTGCCTGCTACCAGGAGTGCCCTCGTGCGCTGGATTGTCCGCGTCCCCAAACCGCTGGTCGCGTTGTCGCTCGCCGCTCTGGCGGCTGTCTGGTCGCCAGTCGACGCGCGGGCCCAGATCCGCTACCCAGGGTCGTACCCCGGTCCTTACGGTTATCGCTACGCCGGGGCCGAAAGCAATCTCCGCCTGGCGGTCACGCCACGAGAAGCGCACGTCTACGTTGACGGCTACCTCGCGGGAACCGTGGACGAGTTCGACGGCGTGTTGCAACGTCTCCACGTGACGCCCGGCGAGCACGAGATCACGTTCTACCTGCAGGGATACCGTACGCTCCGGCAGCGACTCTACCTGAGCCCCAACGTCACCAGGAAGATCTCGGAAACGCTGGAAAGACTCGCGCCGGGTGAGGCCACCGGGCCGCCGCCCGAGCCACTGCCGGAGGAACCACCGCCGCCCCCGGATCCGACTCGCGGACCGCCGCGACGCGAGCCGTTCCCGCGAGGCGGCGGCCAGCCCCCACCTCGTCGGCCAGCGCCGCCCGACACGCCCCCCGTGCCGCCGGCGCCGTCCGAATCGGTCCGCGGGGGCTCGATCGTGCTGCGCGTGCAGCCGTCGGGCGCCGACGTCGCGATTGACAACGAGCACTGGGACGGTCCGGCGTCAGGCAACGACCGGTTGGTGATCCAGGTCTCCGAAGGACGCCACCGCGTCGAGGTGCGGAAGGATGGCTACAGACCGTTCTCAACCGAGATCGACATCAACCGCGGAGAGTCGCTGCCTGTCAACGTGAGCCTGGTGAGGGAGCGACAAGACTAAGCCACGAAAGCACGAAAACACGAAAAAGACCCCTTACAGCCACGAAGACGCGAAGGCACGAAGAAGACGATTCGGACAAGCTGTGAGGCCACGAAGCGCGCGACGAGCAGCTTGCACAGAGATCTTCGTGTCCTTCGTGGCGAGAATCAGCGGGAGGCCACGAGCTTCAAATCGCGCGCCTGCATGAACTGGGGCTGCTCCGCTCGTTTGCTCGAGACGACGGCAGCCGCAATGTGCGGCGCCACCATCTGCACGAGCCGGCCGTGGTCTTCGGTGAACGCGTCCCGGTCGCAGGCGTACAGGGACAAGACACCCGCCAGAGTCTTGCCGGTCATCAAGGGCACGCTGAGGCAACTGCGAAGCGTGGCGCCGTTGAGCGACACACGCTCGCCCAGATCGAGAGCCGCGTCAGAGTTGATGATCACCTGACGGTTGGCCGCCACCCAGCCACTCAGCCGGTCTCCCACGCGAATCGTCCATCCATCGAGCGCTGGGGCAGCGGGACCGAACGTTTCGAGCGCCGTCAGCCGATCGCCGTCGCCGTTCAGGATGTACCACGCTCCGCTCGTCCCCGGCGCCAGATCCTTGACGAGCTTCGTGGACAGCGACAGCAAATCGCCGAGCGTGCCATCGCCGGAGGCCAGGCGCGCCAAGCTCACAAACGCCAGCACCTCGTCGCCCGCGTGAGCCGGCGCCGCAGCTCCGGCGGGCGCCGGGCTTGTCATCGTCGCAACGGATCCCTGCGCGCCCTGCCGTGACCTGCTGATCTGCTCGAGGACCTGCTGCTGCCCGACCGAGTCGCCGTGCGGAACGTCGATCGTGCGGTAAATGGCCACGAACGTGTCCACCGCCTGCGGGTCGTACATTCGCCCGCGGCGCTCCATCAGGATGTCGATGGCCGCCTGGTCGGTCAGCCGCCTGCGATACGGACGATCGGACGTCAACGCGTCAAAGCAATCCACTACCGACAGAATGCGCGCGCCGATAGGGATGTCCTCGCCGGCCACGCCGCGCGGATAGCCCGTGCCGTCCCAGTTTTCATGATGGCAGCGCACGATGGGCACGACGGGGTACGGGAAGTCGACGAGCGAGAGAATGTCGGCGCCGATATCCACGTGCCGCTTCATCTGCTCGAACTCCGCGGCCGTCAGCCCACCCGGCTTGTTGAGAATGTGTTCGGGCACACCGAGCTTCCCCGTGTCGTGCAACAGCGCCGCGGCTTCGATCGCCTTGATGGTCTGCTCGTCGCCGATGCCGAGCGCCCGCGCCAGCCCGACCGCATACGCCTGGACGCGGCGCACGTGGCTGTGCGTGACGTCGTCTTTGGCGTCGATGGCCATGGCGAGCGTCTCGACCGTTGACATGTAGAGGCGGTCGAGCTGCTTCAGATGGTGGTGCGCGTCGTCGAGACGGCCGAACGAGGCGCGAAGCGTTCGATGAAAAACGGCGAGCACCGGCAGCACGACGGCCACCGCGCCCAGCCCGACCTGCCTCACGACCAGGATCAGGCACAGCGCCATGGACGCCGACGCGAAGTAGCTGAGCGACAGCCACTGGAAATGGACCTGCCAGATTCGAATCGGCGACTGCCCCGCGTTCAGGCCCACGGCCACGGCCATGAGTCCGGAATTCAGGACGAAATAAATCGCCGTGAGGCACAGGAGCGCCGGCAGAAGCGGCCCGATCGGCGCGTCGCCGGCGTCCGCCAATGGGCCTACGCCGGAAAGATAGAAAAAGACGCGACCGGCCACCCACAACGACGCGGCCGGCGCGACGGCGTTGAACGCGATTCGCGACCAACTGTAACGCTTTCGCCACGACAGGAGACAACCGTCCGCGGCAATGGCCACCGTCGCAGCTTCCGGGCCGAAGAGCAGCGCGGAGCTGATGAAAAACGTGTCGGCGATGGAAATGCTGGCTTCGGTGGCGGCGATTCTGATGATGAACGATCCCGTCAAAAATGACAGGACCGTGAACAGCGACCACTCGAGCGGGTGCGGCACGTGGACGACCGCGACGAGCGAGTACAGAACGGCCGCCCCGCCAATGGCGGTCACCAGACGCGTGTAAACCGTTAGGACGCGGCCGTCAGTACTCGTCATGCGATCAGCGCGGATCGGGATCGGTCATCGTGCCCGTGCCCCAGATGATCTGGTCGTCGTCGCCGCTCGTGCCCCAGATGATCTGGTCGCCGTCGTCGTCGTACATCGTCGTGCCCCAGATGATCTGCTCGTCGCTCGTCCAGCCGGCCACTTCTCCCCAAAGCAGCTGCTTGGTCGGCACGAGCGCCAGTAGATTGACCGGGCCGACGAGGTTCAAATCGCCCACGTTCAGCAGCGACGGATTGCTCCAGACGCGGGATAGATCGAGAAGGGACAGCAGCCGCAGGCCGACACCGCTATACAGCCGCGCCGACATCGTGCCCGCGTCCCAATAAGTCGCGCCGCTCGCTCCGGTCAACCCGCCGAGAAGTGTCGTTGTGAGCGAGGTGAGACCGTTCGCGGCAATCTTGCGCGACGTCCAGGTGTTCAGGCTGCCCGCGCCGGCGCCGAGCAAGCCGCCGTCTCGCACGTAGGTCGCGCCCGCCTGCAGCGCCATCTTCACCTGGGCGGTGCCGAGGCCGGGTGTGCCCTGCACCAGCAAGGCGACCGCACCGGTCACGATCGGAGCGGCCATGCTCGTGCCGCTCAATTGCATGTACTGGTTGTTCCCCTTTCC
Source organism: Acidobacteria bacterium RIFCSPLOWO2_02_FULL_65_29 (assembly GCA_001767435.1). Taxonomy (GTDB): domain Bacteria; phylum Acidobacteriota; class Vicinamibacteria; order Vicinamibacterales; family CAVVIG01; genus 2-02-FULL-65-29. The sequence goes on from MEKT01000090.1 coordinate 11,441, forward strand.
CGCCCGATGAAGCACGGGATAACTCGCGCTCAGGTAACTGTGATTGGCCTCGAGCGAAACGATCTTGTTGCCAGGCGCAGCCAGGTCGGGCTTCACTGCGAGGTCGTATTTCGTCGGGCCTCGCGAGCTGTACGAGGTGACCGAATCGTCGGAGCGATCGGTCGTGCCCCAGGTATTCAATGCGCCGACCGTGATCGCGAACGGCGAATTGCCGGGCGACGTGATCCCACCGAGGATCGGGTTGCCTTCCGCCGACTGCCCGTCGTTCCCAGCGGAGGCGACGACGACGATGCCCGCGCCAACGGCACGGGCCACCGCTTCGCACAGCGGGTCCGTCGCGGACGGTTCGCCCACCGGGTGGCCGAGCGACAGGTTCATCACACGGATGTTGTAGCGGGAGCGGTTCTCGATGACCCAGTCGATGCCCGCGATCACGTCGCTCGTATAGCCCGTGCCCCTCGCGCCAAGAACGCGGACGTTGACGAGTTGGACGCCAGGCGCGATGCCGCTGTCGTAAAGGCTCGTGGGCGACACGCCCGATTTGCCGGCGATGATCCCGGCGACGTGCGTGCCGTGGCCGTACGTGTCATTGGTCGAGGAGTCGCCCGTGACGAAGCTGACGTTGGCGACTACCTTGTAGGCGAGCGCGCTGTGGTACGAAATCCCCGAGTCGACCACCGCCACACCGACGCCCTGCCCGGTGACGCCGGGAACCGCGCCAATGCCCAGCAACCCGCCGGTGCCGGAGCGCGTCTGATCGGCTGCCGTGGACTTGTTCGAAATCGACATCGACGTCTGAACGATCGGATCGCCCGACAGGTGATCGACAACACCGTCGGCGGCAAGGCTGGCGAGCTCGGCGGCGTTCGCGCGCAGCACGGCGCCCTCGTCGAGCCAGCGCACGACAGTCAACCGGTGGCGCGTGGCCAGCGCCTGGAGATCGCTCCGGCTGCCGTGCACGATCACGCGGACGCGATCGGCGGATCGGCTCGAGGCGTGACGGAACAGGTCGTCGGAGAGATGGGCAAGTGGCCCCTGGGCAGAGCTTCGCACGCCAATCGCCGAAGCGAGTAGCAGCGTGAAGAGGACAAAGAGGCGCCGCGATCCACTCTTGCGAGCCACCTTGCGAGACTCGTTACGGGGCCCGATTATGGAGTCCATTAAATGACACCTTAGAACTAAACTGACGTTAAAGGAACTATTTAAGACTATATGCTATATCTGTGCCGATCCTGACCAGTCTGTAAGGGTTGAACTGTCAGACATTTACCGATCCGAGAGGACTGACAGAAAGGACCATGTATTCTCAAATTGAAACACTCTTGGGCGTCTTGACGGCACTTTTGTCTACTAACACATTTAGATTCAGTGTGATATATGGTGTGTGCAGAAACGTGACTCAGAAAGAGTGGAAACGGTACGGGAAGCCGCCCGTTGAGCGACAAGAGGTGTAATATCCGGGCCTTATGGGTGCTCAGCTTCGTCTTCGCGTCTTCATCTTTCTTTCGCTGATTTTCCTGATAGGCGGCGCCGCCCCCGCGCGCGCGCAGGCGCCCTCCTCGCGGACGTTCAACCCGCAGGACACGATTCCCTTCGACGCGGCCGTCACGCGCGGTACGCTGCCTAACGGACTTCAGTTCTTCATCCGGCAGAACGCGCGTCCCGCCAAGCGCGTGCTCCTGCGCCTCGCCGTCAAAGCCGGATCGCTCCAGGAAGCCGCCGACCAGCAGGGCCTGGCGCATTTTCTCGAGCACATGGCGTTCAACGGCAGCGAGCACTTTGCGCCCGGCGAGCTCGTGAAATATTTCGAGTCGACGGGCGCGCGTCTGGGGCCGCACGTCAACGCCTACACGAGCTTCGACGAAACCGTGTACATGTTGGAGCTGCCGACCGACAAGCCGGACATCGTCGCGAAGGGATTCACCGCGCTCGGGGATTTCGCAGGTGGGCTGAGCCTCATGCCGGCGGAAGTGGAAAAGGAACGCGGCGTCGTGATCGAGGAATGGCGCGGACGCCTTGGCGCGGGCTCGCGGATCGGCGACAAGCAGCTGCCCGTCCTGTACCACGACTCGCGGTACGCGGAGCGGCTGCCCATCGGCAAGCCCGAGATCATCCGCACGGCGCCTCCCGAGCGGCTGCGAGCGTTCTACGACGCCTGGTATAGACCCGAGCGCATGGCGGTGGTCGCGGTCGGCGATTTCGATCCCAAGCAGATCGAAACGTTGATTCGCTCCTCGTTTGGCACGCTCGAGGCGCGGGCGGCCGCCGCGGCCCTCCCCGACGATGCCGTGCCGCTCCATCGCGATCTGCTCGTCAACGTCTCGGCCGATCCCGAGGTGACCCGGTCGTCGGTTGAGATCGTTCGAAAGCGGCGGGCCGAAAGCCAGAAGACGACGGGCGACTATCGCCGGATGCTCGTCGAGAGCCTGTTCCGCCGCATGTTCAACGAGCGGTTCAGCGACCTGACGCTCAAGCCGGACGCGAAGTTTTTGGGCGCGGGCGCGGGCGGCGGCGGCTTGAGCCTGGCCGTCGACACGTTCTCCCTGCGCGCCGGCGTGGCCGACGGCCGGATCGTCGAGGGCCTCGTGGCCCTCGAGACCGAGGCGCGACGCGTCCGCGAGTTCGGCTTCACGAGCGGCGAGCTCGATCGGGCGAAGAAGTCCATGCTGGCCTCGTACGAGCAGGCCTTCAGCGAGCGCGACAAGAGCGAGAGCGGCGGCCTGGCGCGAGAGCTCCTCGGTCACTTTCTCGAGGAAGAACCAGTACCCGGCATCGAGTACGAGTACGGCCTCGCGCTGCGGGTCATTCCCGCCGTGACGCTCGAAGAGGTCGCGGCTCTCGCGCGCGCTCAGCTGGCGGACGACTCGCGGGTCGTCCTGGCCGTGTCGCCCCAGAAGGAGAGCCTGACGCTTCCCTCGGACGCGGAGCTACGAGCGGCTCTTACGTCGGTCGCCACGGTGGCTGTCACGCCCTGGACCGAAGCGGCGATCGCGCGCGCGCTGATGGAAAGGAAGCCCGCGCCAGTCTCAGTCGAGTCTCGGCGCGCGGTCGCCGACGTGGGCGTCACGATCGTGCGCTTCGCCAACGGCGTCGAAGCCTGGCTGAAGCCAACCGACTTCAAGAACGACCAGGTCCTCTTCACGATGTACGCGTGGGGCGGCGTGTCGCTCGCCGCACCCGCCGACTTCATCGAGGCCACGCTGGCCGACACCTACGTCGGCTTCAGCGGCCTCGACGGCATCAAAGCCATGGACCTCGACAAGCTCCTGGCGGGTAAGCGGGCCGGCGCGTCGCCGTTTCTCTCGATGTCGACGCACGGCATCTCGGGCTCGGCGGCCCCTGGCGAGCTCGAAACCGCCCTTCAGCTGCTCTACCAGAGCTTCATGGCGCCGGGCGACGACCCCGACGCATTCGCCTTGATGAAGCGGCAGCTCGAGGCGTCGGTCGCCAACCGTGGACAGAGCCCGGGCCAGGTGTTCGGCGAGAAGGTGCAGCAGATCAACACCTCGAACCACTACACGACGCTGCCGCTCACGCCCGAGCGTGTGGCCTCGATCGATCGCGCGAAGATGATCGAGTTCTACCGCCAACGATTTTCGAACGCGGCCGACTTCACCTTCTTCATGGTGGGCGCGTTCAAGCCCGACGACGTGATACCGCTGCTCGCTCAGTACGTGGGCTCGCTCCCTTCCACGGGCAAGCGGACCTCCACCTACAAGGACGTCGCCATCCAGTTCCCCACCGCCATCGAGCGCGCGCGTGTCGAGAAGGGCCGCGAGCCGCGGAGCCAGACCGTGATCAGCTTCTTCGCGGATCCGCCGATCGATTCGGCCGAGGGCGAACGCATCAACGCGGCGACGACGGTGCTTCAAACACGGCTGCGCGACATGCTGAGGGAGGATCTCGGCCAGACCTACAACGTGTCGGTCGGCTTGTCACAGGGCCTGCCGCAAAAGGGCGGCGGACACATGCAGGTGAACTTCGGCGCGGCTCCCGAGAACATCCAGGCGATGACCGACCGCGTGATGCAGGAAGTACGGCGGCTGCAGCAGGACGGGCCGCCGGTCGATCTGGTGGCGAACGCGAAGGAAACCGCGCACCGCGGCTACGAGACCTCGCTCAAGGAGAACAACTACTGGCTGCGGCGGCTGCAGACCACCCAGATGTACGGCACCCCCGTCGGGGAGATCCTGACGCGAGCCGCGCGCATCGACGCCGTCACGCCGGCTGGCGTGCAGGAGGTCTACAAGAGGTACTTCCCGATCGAGCGCTACACGGTCGTCACGCTGGTACCGGCCCCTTGAAGAAAGTTAGAAGTTAGAAGTTAGAAGTTAAAAGGACTGCGCGCAGTTACTCGGACGCATTCCTAATTGTCTAAGAAGCTTCGCCTGCGAGTTTCCCTGTGGTGCGAGTTTCCGTGTGGAAGGAAAGGCGCGAATTTCCGAGGAAATGGCGCCCGGCAGGACTCGACCCCTTTTTTACTGGTCGGGTCGGTCCTCCGAGCGACCTAGAAAATGAACCACACGCGGGCTTCTCCCGCGGCGTCCGAGGCCAAGACAGCCCTGACGCCGTTGGGTCATGTCGCGACCTCGCTCTCGACCTCTCCAGCCAACTGGACCACCGGCACAAGATATTCGAGCGCCTCGTTTGCTAGCGTCTCATTAGCGGTAAGACCGGCGAATGCCATCAACGACATGAGCGTGATTCCATCGGCCCACTCCAATGCCTGGAGAATCTCGCCGTCCTGATAGTCGTAACCGAGGCCCTCCGGGGTCAGTCGTGCGCCGATTTGTTGGTAGCCAGTGTGCGTGAAGCTGCACAACCGACTCCACGAATCCTTCTTTAGACCCACGAGGGCACCACCCACAATGTGACCGGCCTTCTCGACGCCGTCAACCATCCGGTTGAAGTCATTCGGGAACTGGTCCCGTCCTGCACGGTCCACTTCATCATCGGTCGCCGCGTGCATCAGCCACATACCTCTGGCGTATGCCTCGAATAGTGGTCGGATGAGCGCTAACGCGGAGCCGTGCAACTTTTCATGTACAAGGACAACGATGGCCATCGAATGTTCTACGGCTACATGCCAGCATGCGCAAGCGAGTCGTGAACGCTTGCGCTGCTTGCGCCGGTCATCTTCTTCATCTGGAACCTGCCGGTTGTCATCTGCAAGCTGCGGTATCTTCATGCCATCAAGCTTCGAGTTCACCCAGAGGAGCACCCGGTCAGATTCCCTGAGTCGCTCTTCGAAGTTCGGCGGCGTAACCGTTGACTTGTTCATCCGTCCACCATATTCTTTGGCGGATAGCGCAAAGACGCGCCTAGCACGCCAAACCGCGTTCCGAAGATGATGGGCGTCTCGAGCTTCGACGAGAACGTTTCGTTGTTGCGGGCGTGGTTCTCATTTGTACACGACACCTGGCTCCTCATCAATACGATAGATAGGAGCCAACCTTACCGATTGCCGACCCGCTCCAATCCCAACACGCGGCCGCGTGGTGGCGCCCACGCTTCGGCTCGTGACCATCACGATCCCCACGTCTGGGCCGAAGACGTTGGCCGGGTATCCCGAGACGGCACCGCGCTTGGAGGATTCGCCCTGTGAGAGGCACCGCCATCCTTCAATCCTCACCTGGCCTCCGAACACGTTAAGCTGGACGCTGTTGGCTGCCTTGGCCCCTCGTACCAAATAGCAGCGAGCGCAAATGGACGCGAATCTGAACTGGATCGCTAACTTCATCTGGGGCATCGCCGACGACGTCCTCCGCGACCTGTACGTGCGCGGCAAGTACAGGGACGTGATTCTCCCGATGACCGTCCTGCGTCGTCTCGACGCGGTGCTCGAGCCAACAAAGCAAGCCGTCCTCGACATGAAGACATCGCTGGACAGAGCGGGTATCGTCCACCAGGACCAGGCGATCCGGCAGGCCGCCGGCCAGGCGTTCTACAACACGTCGAAGTTCACGCTCCGTGACCTCAAGGCTCGCGCGAACCAACAGCAGCTCAAGGCCGACTTCGAGGCCTACCTCGATGGCTTCTCGCCCAACGTCCAGGACATCCTCGAGAAGTTCGAGTTCCGAAACCAGATTCCGCGGCTGTCCAAGGCAGACGCGCTCGGTACGTTGATCGAAAAGCTGCTCTCGCCGGACATCAACCTGAGCCCGAATCCGGTCTTGAACGGCGACGGCTCGGTGAAGCAGCCCGGCCTCGACAACCACGCGATGGGGACGGTCTTCGAGGAACTGGTCCGCCGGTTCAACGAAGAGAACAACGAGGAAGCCGGCGAGCACTGGACGCCGCGCGATGCCGTGAAGCTGATGGCGAGGCTGATCTTCCTTCCCATCGCTGACCAGATCGAATCGGGTACATACCTGCTCTACGACGGCGCCTGCGGCACTGGTGGGATGCTGACAGTGGCGGAAGAGACACTTCAGCAACTCGCGCAGGAGCACGGTAAGCAGGTCGCGACGCACCTCTACGGCCAGGAGATCAACGCCGAGACTTACGCCATCGCGAAGGCCGACCTCCTGCTGAAAGGCGAAGGCGAAGCCGCTGACAACATCGTCGGCGGCCCGGAGTACTCGACGCTGTCAAACGACGCCTTCCCGTCGCGCGAGTTCGACTTCATGCTCTCGAACCCTCCCTACGGCAAGAGCTGGAAGAGCGACCTCGAGCGCATGGGTGGGAAGGACGGCATCAAGGATCCGCGCTTCATCATCGAGCACGCGGGCGATGCCGAGTACTCGCTGCTCACACGTTCGAGTGACGGCCAAATGCTCTTCCTGGCCAACATGCTGAGCAAGATGAAGCACGGAACAGGCCAGGGAAAGGGGCTCGGTAGCCGCATCGCGGAGGTGCACAACGGGTCTTCCTTGTTTACCGGCGACGCCGGCCAGGGCGAAAGCAACATCCGGCGCTGGATCATTGAGAACGACTGGCTCGAAGCCATCGTCGCGTTGCCCCTGAACATGTTCTACAACACGGGCACCGGTCGAGAACGCTCGAGGGGCACGGACGGGCCAGTATCTGCGTCAGCTGGAGGGGTATCGCTCATTCATCCTGGCATTCCTGGCGCCAAAGGTCTACGCACGCTGATCGAGACGACGTTCGCAGGTGCCAAGGAGGATCGCGTTCGCGCCTGCTACCTTCACGCGTGCCTGCGGTACGTGACGCGGCTGCCGATGACGAATACCTCAGTCCGTGAACGTTTTGGCATCTCTGAGAGGAGCGCAGCCACGGCGTCGCGGCTGTTGAATGAGGCAGTCGAGGCCGGGCTGATCGTGGTGCAGGATCCGGAGGCCGGGACCAGGATTCGCAGCTACCTCCCGTACTGGGCAGGGTTGGCACACAGAGCTGACAGGGTTTCTTGATGCGCAGCCGCCAATCGATCAATCGGCGCAGCACGTGTTCGAGTAAGTCACTTGAAATCATAGACTTACGACATGACTCGTTGCTTGACGGTTGCTTGATCGCGATGACCACTGTTGCTCGGAGAGAAGAGCCTAAATGAGGGCCGACACGAGCGAAGCCGGCATCGAGCGCCTGATTTGCACCGCGTTGACGGGCAGTGCCTGCGATCCGGTCCCCGCCCCAACAGACGCTCAGGGCGAAGCCCCCGCTGCGGTTGACGGGACGGGCTGGATCTGCGGCGACCCGAACGATTACCACAGGGAGTACACCGTCGACCTGGCGCAACTGCTGGCTTTCCTGATCGAGACCCAGCCCGAGGCGTTCGACGGTCTGAACCTTTCCGAAGATGGTCCGCCCCGACGGAAGTTCCTGGCGCGGCTGCAGGGTGAGATCAGCAGGCGCGGCGTCATCGACGTCCTTCGAAAGGGCATCAAGGACGGTCCGCACCACGTCGAGCTGTTCTACGGAACACCTTCTCCGGGCAACACGGTCGCCGCCGAGCGTTATGCGCAGAACCGCTTTTCTGTCACGAGGCAGCTACGTTACAGCCGCGGCGAGACCCAACGCGCGCTCGACCTCGGTCTCTTCATCAACGGCCTGCCGATCGCGACCTTCGAGCTGAAGAACAGTCTGACGAAGCAGACCGTAGACGACGCTGTGGAGCAGTACAAGCGCGACCGAGACCCGGGCGAGAAGCTGTTCGAGTTCGGTCGTTGCATTGTCCATTTCGCCGTGGATGATCACGAGGTGCAGTTCTGCACGCACTTGAAGGGGAAAGGCTCATGGTTCCTGCCCTTCAACCTGGGTTGGAACGACGGCGCCGGCAACCCGCCGAACCCGGATGGCCTGAAGACTGACTACCTGTGGAAGCGCCTTCTAACCCGGGAGGGTCTGACAGACATCCTGGAGAACTACGCGCAAGTCGCTGAGACGAAGGACCAGAGGACAGGGAGGAAGAAGAAGGTTCAGATCTGGCCCCGCTATCACCAACTGGACGTTGTGCGGCGCCTGCTCGCCGATGTCCAACAGCGAGGCGCCGGCCAGCGTTACCTGATTCAGCACTCCGCGGGTAGCGGCAAGTCGAACTCCATCGCCTGGCTTGCGCACCAGCTCATCGGACTGCATAAGGGCGACGCCTCGGTGTTCGATTCCATCATCGTCGTCACCAACCGGCGCATTCTGGACAAGCAGATTCGCGACACGATCAAGCAGTTCGCGCAGGTTGGCGCGACGGTTGGCCATGCCGAGCACTCGGGGAACCTGCGCAAGTTCATCGAGAGCGGGAAGAAGATCATCATCTCGACAGTCCAGAAGTTCCCGTTCATCCTCGACGAGATCGGCAACGAGCAACGCGGCCGGCGGTTCGCGATCATCATCGACGAGGCGCACTCGAGCCAGGGCGGGCAGACATCCGCGGCCATGAGTATCGCATTGTCGGCAGCTGGGGCAACGTCCCGGCCGAGCGCTAGCGAGGCCGGTGAGGACGACGCCACGACTGAGGACCGCATCAACCGGATCATGGAGGCGCGGAAGCTCCTGCCGAATGCGAGCTACTTCGCCTTCACCGCCACGCCCAAGAACAAGACGCTCGAGATCTTCGGCCGGCCGCTGCCCCCGGTAGACGGCAAGGTGCGTCACGAGCCCTTCGACAGCTACACGATGAAGCAGGCCATCCAGGAAGGTTTCATCCTGGACGTGCTGAAGCACTACACGCCGATTGACAGTCATTACCGGCTGGTCAAGACCGTCGAGAGCGACCCCGAGTTCGACACCAAGCGCGCGACCAAGAAGCTGCGTCGGTACGTCGAGAGCCACGACCATGCAATCCACCTCAAGGCGGAGATCATGGTCGACCACTTCCACGAGCAGGTGCTGTCGCTCAACAAGATCGGCGGGCAGGCGCGGGCAATGTTGGTGACGAGCGGCATTGAGCGCACCATCCAATATTTCCACGCAATCCGGGACTACCTCGCTGAACGCAAGAGTCCCTACCGTGCCATCGTCGCGTTCTCGGGCGAGCATGAGTTCGGCGGCGTCAAGGTAACTGAGGCGTCGCTAAACGGGTTCCCGTCCAGCCAGATTGCGGACAAGATCCAAGAAGACCCGTACCGCTTGCTAATCTGCGCCGACAAGTTTCAAACCGGCTACGACGAGCCGCTGCTGCACACGATGTACGTGGACAAGGTGCTCTCCGGCGTTCGGGCCGTCCAGACCCTCTCACGTTTGAATCGAGCCAACCCCCAGAAGCACGACGTCTTCGTCCTGGACTTCATGAACGACACCGACACCATTCAGGCGGCCTTTGCCGACTATTACCGGACGACGATCCTGAGCGAGGAGACGGATCCGAACAAGCTCCATGACCTCAAGGCCGCGCTCGACGAGTATGAGGTGTACGCCCGAGCCCAAGTGGACGAGCTCGTGGGGCTGTACCTCGGCGGGGCGGACCGCGACAAGCTTGACCCGATTCTCGACGCTTGTGTCGCAGTGTACAAGGACCAGCTCAATGAGGACGAGCAGGTTGACTTCAAGGGCAAGGCCAAGGCGTTTGTCCGCGCCTACGGCTTCCTGGCGTTAATCCTTCCCTATACGAACGCCGATTGGGAGAAACTTTCGATCTTTCTGAACTTCTTGATCTCGAAGCTGCCCGCACCCATCGAGGAGGACCCGTCACGTGGCATCCTAGACGCCATCGACATGGATAGCTATCGCATCGAGAAGCAGGCCGCGCGGCGGATCCAGCTGCCGGACGCGGACGCGGCCATTGAACCGGTGCCGACGACGGGCGGCGGTCGAAAGCCGGAGCCCGAGCTGGACCGACTGTCGAACATCATCAAGACCTTCAACGATCAGTTTGGGAACATTCCATGGACCGACGGCGACCGAGTGCACAAACTGATCACCGAGGACATCCCGAACCGCGTGGCTGCCGACAAGGCGTACCAGAACGCAATGAGGAACTCCGACAAGCAGAACGCCAAGATCGAGCACGACAAGGCCCTGGCGCGCGTCATGACGGCGGTTCTGAAGGACGACACGGAACTGTTCAAGCAGTTCATGGACAACGAATCGTTCAGGCGTTGGATGACCGACACGGTCTTTTCCCTGACATTCGGAAGAGACGCGCGGCCGTAGCCGCGTCCAAAGAGCGGACGACAGTGCAGATCCTAACGAAGGCCGACCGTTGGCAAGCCGTGGACATGCCCGCGCCAGGTCGAATCCTAATCCTACTTACGGTAACAATAGACTTGGCTGACCCGGCTACCTGGCCGTAAAGTTCAGGTCTATCGTGCCGGAACAGAGAGATGACTTTGTTCCGGACGGACAATCCAAGTCGTTCAGGGTTGCCGAAAGGGTTTTTAATTCTTTCTTTCGGGCATGCCAGAACGCCTTCGGCGAAAGCGGTTCATTTTTGACTCTTCAGGCGTGGTTTGACGATAGCGGCACGAAAGGCACGGGGCGCTGGATGACAATGTCTGGGCTCTTCGGTGAGGCGGAGTTGTTCGCGTCCATCGCTGAGGAGTGGGACAGACACCTCAGAGCAAAATATCCGGGCGCGATCCGCTACTTCAAAATGGATGAGGCGTGCCAGTTGGACGGGGAGTTCAAAGATTGGAAGCAAGAGAATCGGGACATGAAAGTCCTCCAGATGTCGAAGCTCATCGACCGCCAGGATTTGGTCGAGATCTCCGCAAGAGTTGACCTAAGGGCTTTCGGCAAGACTGCCGCGTCATGGAGCCATATCAAGCCTGAACATGGCGATGCCCAACGCCACCACAGCATGGGGCAGCCTTATTTGCTTCTCTTTCAGTACGTGCTGGTCACGGCTACCACTGAAGCCGTTGAGCGAGGCGCCACATCACCGATTGAAATCGGCTTCGATGACCAGTCAATATTCAGCCGCACAGTATTGGCAGGATACTCAAGTCTTCGTGAAGACGAGCGCGACTTCCCCGACCGTTTTGCTGTGATGCCCGTTCGGCCGTGGTTTCGGAAGGACCAGGAATTCGTGATTCTTCAGGCGGCGGACATGTTAGCCGGAGAGTTGAGACTGACTGCCGAAGACTATGAAGACAATCCGTCGTTCATCGGGACGCTGTGTCCTCACCTAACGGTCTCGCGCCACTTGAAAGATATCGGTGAGGCGGATCTGAACGACCTACATGAGCATCTCGTCCAGACGCTTGAACGCGAAGAAGGCGAGGCGCACGCTTTGCACAAGCTCGGCGGGTGCGAGGAGGATTAGCACGCGCCCCAAGCTAGACAAAAGAACACTCGGTGCGGACGCGCCTGTGTCCGTCCTTCCCGTGGCGCTCCAGCAAGCCAATTCTCAATAATTCTCAATTCTTGATTTCAGATTCTCAGTAGCACTCCAGTCGCTGTTCTGCCGGTCGCCTTGGCGATTGCGGCGGTGTAGAGGGAGACCTGCCTCCTGTACCTGTCCTCCCCAGCAGTCTGAATTTCGCGATCGGTCTTGTAGTCCACCACGGTCCAGACGCCGTTCTCCTCGAAGGCGAGGTCGACCACGCCTTCGACGAGCTCGCCGCCGGAGAGCAGCGTCGCCACCGGCGTCTCGCGGCGGCAGGTGCCGCGCGCTGCGGCCGCCCGGGCTCGCGCCAGGAGCGGATGCGCCAGCACGTGCACGACCGTCGCCGCCGACGCCGACACTTCCTCGTCCGACGCCCCCAGAATGCGCCCGTGCACGTCGGCCAAGGCTGAAACCCGATCGGCATCCGCGTCGAGCGGTGAAACCGCCAGCACCGCGTGCACGAGCCGCCCGAGCCGTGCGCCGCCCACGCGGGTCGAATGCCGGGCGTCGAGGATCTCGACCCCGGCGCCCGAGTCGTCTGGCGCGTCGCGCCGCGCGCCCTCCGACGATCGATCCTCGAACAAGCCACCCTGTGCGGGCCGTTCGACCTGGTTCAGGCCCGTCGCGCCTCCGACAGGCGCCGACGCCCATTCGGTCGCAGTCCTCACCGCAATCGACGGCACTGCCCCGCTCGCGATGGCGCTGTCGCGCGCGTGGCGCCAGCGCTCGTACTCGCGCATGCCTTCGTCGACGACGTGATCGGGCACGTCCTTCGCGATCAGCGCCTCGCGCCGGATGCCCGCGGCCGGCTCGACGTCGAGGTCGAGGGCATGCGGATCCCACCAGACCACGGGAAACGATGCGCCGCCCTGTGAGGACATCACATGAAGCCCGGGGCGGACGGTCATCGGGGTGGACGGGTCGTTGTCGGGCCGCTTGCGGACCGAGTCCTTCTTGAACGGCGGACAGTCGGGCGGCGCCACCGACGACTGGCGCGCTCCCGGGAGCGGGTACACCGCCATGTTGAGCGGGCTCGTCCACCCGCCGTCCCACTCGGCGTCGCCCACGCCGGGCACCACGAGTAGATCGCGCGCGCGTGTCGCGGCGACGTACGCCAGCCTCACGCCTTCGGCCTCGTCGCGCGCGACTTCGCGCATCTCGTTGGCCGCCAGCTCCACCGGCGTCCATCGGCCCAGTCGCATGTAGCAGGCATGGCGCTCGCGGTCGATCATCCGGTCGGCGCGCTCGTTTCTGAGCTTCGCGGTCATGTCGGCGAGCACGACGACTGGAAACTCGAGGCCTTTCGCCTTGTGCACCGTCATCAGCCGCACGCCGTCGCTGCCCTCCTCGAGCACGGGCGCCTCGGCCGCCTGGCCGCCGTCGGCCTGATCGCCGAGCGCCTCCACGAAGCCGCGGAACGACATGCCGCCGTCCGCCTCGTACTGCCGCGCCAGTTCCGCGACGTGCAGAACGTTGGCCAGCGCCTGTTCGCCGGCGTGCCGAAAGGCGAAGCTCACATGCGCGCGGGTCGCGTCGAGAAGATCAGTGATCGTGTCGGCCACCGGCCGGTAGTTGCGGCGCGCGTGCAGCTTCCGGAGGAGCGCCAGCGCCTCGCAGACGGGCCGAAGCGCCACAGGCGCGCCGCGCGGCACGCGATAGGGATGAAACACCTTCTGCTCATGGCGGTACTCGAGCAGCGTCTCATCGTCGATGGCGAAGAGGGCGCCACGAAGCGTCGCGAACACCGACAGCTGGTCGTCGGGCCATTCGACGGCGGCGAGCGCCGCCCGCATCGTGTCCACTTCTTCACGATCGTGAAACGATTTGCCGCCGACGAGCAGGTGCGGCACACCGCGCGCCTCGAGCTCGTCGACGTAGTCACGCGTGACGTCCTTGCCAAAGTGCAGGAAGCGACGGAAAAGGATGCAGACGTGCCGGGGCTGGATCGGGACGCGCACCGGGAGCTCGTCTTGCCTCGTTCGCTCGGTGACCGTCCACCCGCTCTTGGCGATCAGCCAGTGCACGAACGCGCCCACGGCCGCCGGCTGCGATTTCTCGATCTGATAGCCGGCCACGCGCCGCTGTCCGTACGGCTCGGGGACAGGAAGGACGACGACCGCTGGCTGATCGGAGTCGTCTCGATAGGGCGACAAGTCCACGTAGCGCGCCTGGAGCGTGTCGCGGTCACCGGTCATCAGCGGCGCAAACGCGGCGTTGACGGCCCGCTGGATCGCCGGCGTCGCACGGAAGCTCGAGTGCAAGTACGCGCGCCTCGCACCGCGCGCTTCGAGCAGGTCGCACACCTCCTGATATGTCGCGACATCGGCGCGGCGAAAGCGATAAATCGCCTGCTTGGGATCGCCGACGATGAAGAGCTTCCCTGGAACCGGGTTCACGGTTCTCCAATCGCGCGCGTTCGGGTCGTCGGAGGCCAGCAGCAGCAGGATCTCGGCCTGGAGCGGATCGGTGTCCTGGAACTCGTCGACGAAGATACGTGTGAACCGCTCCTGGAACGCGCGCCGGACGCCGGCGTGCTCGACCAACATGTTTCGCGCGGACAACAGGAGATCGACGAAGTCGAGCACACCCGCGCGCTGCTTCAGCCTCTCGTACCGCTCGATGACGTCGCTGAGCTCCTCACGCAGCAGGGCAGCCAGGTCGGCGTCGGCCGAGCGTTGAAACGCGTCGATGGCCGCGAGCGTCGACTCGTACGCCGCCCACACGTCGTCGCGCATCACGCCAGGCCCGTACGTGCGGTCGCGCCCGCGGCGAGCCCGGCGCAGCGATTTGTTCTGTGCGAGATCGATGAGGCGCGCCTCCCAACCGTCCAGGTCCACCGCGTCGAATCGCTCCGCCGTCCTAATGTCGTGGCTCAGCTCGCGCACCGCCACGGTGTCGAGATACAGGAGGTCGCGCAATGACGTTGCCGCACCGGTGAGCGCCGCCAGCTCGTGCACGCGCGCGAGCACGGAAGCGAGCTCGCGGTCTCGATCGAAGCTCTCGCGCCGCCACGGGCCGGTGAAATCACGCCATTCGACCAGATCCCGGCCCGCTCTCGACAATCGATCGACGGGTCCATCGTCTCGATCCTGGCCATCGCGCGACCACACGCTGCGCCGGAGCGCCCGGCGGACGCCCTCCGCGGGAGACTCGAGCTCTTCGTGGAGCCACGCGCGAAATGCCTCGTCGTAGATGCGGCCCGCCCGCGCCTCGGTGAGCACGTCGAAGAGCGGATCGACGCCGGCTTCGACCGGCCGCTCGCGGAGGAGATCGGCGCAGAAGCCGTGGATCGTGCTGACGTGCGCTTCCTCGAGCCGTTGGATGGCGTCGGTCATCCTCGTCTGCACGTCAGGGGCGACGGACTGCTGCCGGCGGTTCTCGAGCTCCTGGCGGATGCGAAGCTTCAGCTCGCCCGCCGCCTTCTCGGTGAACGTGACGGCCACGATCTGATCGATGCGAGCGCGGCCCTGAGCGATCACGTTGAGGATGCGCTCGACGAGCTCGGTCGTCTTGCCGGTACCGGCCGCAGCCTCGACGACCACCGTGTCTTCGAGTCCCTCCCGGATCAGGCGGCGGTCGGCACGGTCGCCGAGGGTTCCGGCGCTCACGGCTTGCTCCTGAGCGCGATGAGATCGGCCAGGGGGTCGCGCGACTTCCGGCCGATCCGCTTTTGGGCCGCTGGACCACAGACGGCCCGGAAGTCGCACCAGGCGCACGCGTTGTCGTTCGGTGCCGGCGCCAGAAAGCCCGTTTCGACGGCGCGGTCGACGATCTCGAGCACCTCGATGCCCGATCGGCGGGCGGCGGCCGTGAGCGGAATCCGAATGTCGCGGTAGCCGCCGTCGGTCGTGGCGTAGTACAGACGTCCCTCCGTGACCGGACGCCCCGTGGCGGCTTCGAGCACGAGGCCATACAGCACCGGCTGCAGCACGGCGCCGCCACCGACGACCGTCTGGTCCTTGCCCCGGAACCTGCCGGTCTTGTGATCGGTCACCCTGAGCTCGCCGGTGCCGGTACGCTCTTCCACCAGATCGATCGACCCGCGCAGCGGGAACCGGCCGTCGAGCGCGACGGGATCCGGGTGGCTGTCGATGTCGCGCTCAGTCTCGCTACCCCACGCGCGGGGGCCGCCCTCGCCCAGGCCGAACGCCCATTCGAAGCTGCGGGGCGTCCAGTCGCCGCCAGCGTGAGACAGTTGGTCGACCCACAACCGAAGGTCGCGTCGGATCGCGCCGATCTCATCGCGCCAGACGCGCTCGATCGCCGGCGCGAGCTGCTCGTGATACTCACCGGCCACGTGCCGGACGGCGTCATCGAGCGCTTCGAGCGCGCGATCGCGCGACGCCTGGGTCACTGGCAGATCGCCCGCGGCCTTGAGCCGGCGATAGAAGGCGGCCTGGACGGCGTGAAACAAGCTACCGCGCGTGAGCGGATCGAGCCTCTGTAGCGGCTCCAGATCTTCCGCCGGCCGGAGCTTGTAAATGGCGCCAAGCAGGAACTGGTAGGGGCACGACGCATATTTCTGAAGCGCAGAGAGTGAGTAGGCGCGCATGGTGAGCCGGTGGGCGGCGAGCGCGGGAGACGTCCGCGGGGTGACGCGCATCAGGCCGTCCCAGTGGGACCACGGCTTCCTGTCGCGCATGTAGCGCTCGCGCACCGAGCGTTGGAGGCAGTCGTTCAGCTGGAGGATGTACTGCGCGCGGCCTCTGGCGCGTTCCTCCGGCTCGCCCACCAGATGTCGAAGCGTCGCCAGGTCGTGCTCGAGCGCGTCGATGGCCTCGTCTCGGTTGGCGGGCGCAGGCCACGCGAGCGTGGCGCCCGACGCGCGCCCGGCCGCCTGCAGCAATTGCTCGGCGCCTGGCACGCGGCCGGTCATCGCGCGCCAGACCTCGAGCGCGTACAGCGACGGCACACGCGGCCGGCCTTCGGTGATTTCGACGGTGGGAAATGACACGTAGAGCCGGCGCTCGGCGGCGCCCGCCGCGAGCCGCAGCTGCAGCTTCTCGAGATCGGAGCGGTCGGGCTGGGTCGGGAGCAGGCTGGTCGGACGGGTGGCCGCCAGCAGGTGCCGCGCCTCATCGAGCAAGAGCGGATCTTCGCGAGACTTCTGAGGAAAGAGCCGCTCTGCAAGGGCTGGCACGAAGACCACGTCGAAGCTGCGGCCACGAATCTGGCCGGCGCTGGCGACGAACACGCGGCCGTAGCGGCGCGCCGGCAGCTCGGCTTCGATCGTCGTCAGCCGTTCGGCCAGCACTTGGATCGCCTCGTCGAGACCCACCGGACCGATAGCGCCCATCGGGCGCAGATCGGCGAGCACGCGCAGGACGTGGTCGGGCCGGCGAAGCACGCGGGGCGCCAGCGTCTCGAAGCGCGCGAGCCATTCGGCCCAACCGGCGTCGGCGGGCCACGCGGCCAGTATGCGGATGATCGGAAGCGCGAACGCGCCGAGTGCCGCAAGGTCGCTGATCTTCCGCGTCAAGTGATCGATGAGGGGCGAATCGGGATCCGTACGCCTGAGCTCGCGGCGTTGCAGCTCGTGCTCCTGCATGAGCCCGTTCAACCGACGCGACCAGCGCTCCTCGCCGGCAACCACCCGCGAATCCATCAGCAGACGCTCCCACCTCCACGGGGCGCGCAGCGCCTGGCGGCTCTGGCTTTGCCCCTCGTCTTCGTCGTCCGGCGCGTCGTCGTCGTCGACCGTGCGGAGCTCGGCCGTCTCGGCGAGTGAGCCGAACACCTCGTCGGTCGACGTCGGAACCGTGTCGGCCGGCAGCGCAGGCAGTACCTGGTCCGGGACCTGACCGAGCGACAGATACTCCGCAAAGCGGCGCGCCGACAGGCCGTCGGCCGCGCACGCCAGCAGCGTCAGGAACGCGCGGCCGGCCGGATGCGGGCGCCTCGTGCCGCGATCGAAGTAGGCGGGCACGCCGGCGCGCCGCAACGCGTGCTCGAGGAGCGACGCGTACTGGCGAGGCGCACGCAAGACGATGGCGATGCGGTCGAACGGCACACCGGATCGCGCCTCGCGGAGCACGCGGCGGGCGATCTCCACCGACTCGCGTCCTTCACCAGGCGCCGAGAAGAGCTCGACCTCGTCGATCGGATCCGCCGGCGGCGGTGCGGCGGCGGCAAACAGGTGCCGCCGGATCCGGTCGAGGCCGCGGGCTTCCGACGGATCAACGCGCTCGATTCGCCCAAGCCTCGCCAGCGCCGCGCGGGTGCGCGCGTCACCTACCGCAAGCGTCGCCAGCGTCTCGGAGGCGCGGGCAACCAACGCGGCTACCAGATCGTGCTCGCAGGCGTCCGACACCGGAACATCGATCAATACCAGCGGACGTCCCGCGTACGGCGCGCCAAGTTCGGCCGCGGCGCGCGCGGCTGTCCGCAAGAACGCCGACCGGTCCACCGCCGAGGCGTCGTCGTACTGCTCCTCGAATCGCTCGAGCAGCCCGGCGAGGTCGGGTCCACCGTTCGGTAGCGTCCGCACCACGGAGGCGGGAATGGACGCCAGCAGCAGTTCCTCGAGCGTCCGCGCGAGCGCGCGCGGAAAGCCTGGCGTGGATTGGACGGGCCGGAAATACGAGAGTCCTTCCTCGTGGCCGGCTTCGAAGAGCGCGCGCGCCGAAACCGCCTGCGCGCCGAGGACGGTGGTGGGCGACAGACGCTCGGCCGCCAAGAGCGGTGCCGCCAGCCGCGCGGCCAGCTGTGTGAGGCTGAACCGATACAGTCCAAAGCTCGCGCCGCGGGCGCTCGCCATCGCACGAGCGAAGTCGTCGGCCGCGCCGCGCGACGCGCCGACGATCAGGATTTCGGCATCGCGGGGAAATTGCTCGACGAAGGCCTGCGCCGCCGAGAGACGGCGCGCCGCCGAATCGGATTCGATGATGCGTACCACGCGTCGCCAACATTCTTCCACCGGCGCCGGGGCCCCCGCCTCCGCTCGCCGGTAACGTACGCGAGCTTCGGCGAGGCTCGCCGAAGCGCCGGAGGCGCGAAGGCGGGTACCCCCAGCGCGTTCTGACGCTGATGCCTCACCTCGGCTTCCCAGGCCTCGGCCCGCCCCTCGACGGCGCTCGGGGCGACCCTGAGCCGTCGAAGGGTCGGCATGGCCGCAGGCGCTTTCCTACGCCATGCCGGATTCCCTGGATGACGAGGCGCCACGCCTCGCTTGTTTCAACTTCCCTGCCTGCCCTGCCTGCCTCCTGCCCTGCCTGCCCCTCCTGCCCTGTCTGCCCCTACCGACCCGACCTGCTAGGGGCACTACGGCGTGGCCGGAGGATCGCCCTTTCTGAGCCGCTCGCGGGCCTTTTCCACGTCGCGATGAAACACGAACAGATGGTCAGCGTTGCCGGCCGGATCGGTGAAATCGAACGTCCTGCCCCGTCTGACCTTCACTTTCAGATTTTTCTTGAGGTAGTCGACCTCGAGGGTCTCCAGGTCGAGGAGCGCGGCCGCAAACGTGTCGTCTTTGTCGGAGGACTCATACCGCATGCCCTGTGGCGTGGCCACCAGGCGGCCCTTGCATGAGCCGATGCGGTGCTTGTGGACGACCTCGATCGCCGCATCGAGCCGGACCAGACGCAGCTTGACCACAAGGTCGCGCGGTCCAGGCTCGACCTCTATCGTCTCGGCCACACCCTCGAACCCAGGCGCCGATACGTTGACGCGATGCGTGCCAGGCGCGACTGCGTGCCCCGTGACTGGCGCAGCGCCGACGAATTGGCGGTCGATGAACACCTGCGCACCCGGCACGTCGCTGTCGATGTTGAGAACGCCTGCGGTCGGCGCGGCTTCCGCCGTCGCGGACGGAACCGGTGCGGGTTCCGGCCTGGCGGCCGGTGCGCGGCGCGCGGGACGCGGCGCGGGGGGCGGCGCGGCGGGCGCCGCTCGGGGCGCTTCGGGCGCCGACGCCGCGACAGGCGCCTTCGTTGCCACAGGGGCCACAGGCGACGCCGAACGCGACCGCATCATGCTGACGCCCACGTAGATGCCGGCGCCGAAACCGGCGCCGATCAGGGCGAGCACGATCAGTTTGCGAATCACATCTCCGATCCTAGCTGATAACGGAGTGCGCGAGAAAACGGATAACAACGGAGAAAACGGGGCAACGGAGAAGACCTTGAGGAACGCAAAGCATTTGTCGCCAGACGAGCCCGAAGCACGCGGTCCACGTATAATTTCAGCGTGCGGATCATGCCGCTGTTGCTGCTCGCCGGGTTGGCGCTCTCTGCGCCCGCGGGCGCGCAAGTCGATCCCAGAACGGCGCTACTCGAGCGCGACGGGTTCGAGCTGCTCGAGGCCGGCCAGCCGCGGAGGGCGGCCGAGATGTTTCGAGAAGCGCTCAAGAGCGATCCGAAGAACGCACGACTGCACCTCGGCGCCGGCATCGCCGCCTACATGGAGCGACGGGATGTCGACGCACGGGACCAGCTCGAGCGTGCGCTGGCGCTCGACGCGCGTCTGAGCGAGGCGCGCGTCGTGGTCGGCCAGGTGCTCAGGCGCCAGGGCGATTTTGCCGGCGCGGTCCGTGTGTACGAAACACTCGTGGCGGAACACCCCGACGAACAGGCGACCGCCGATACGCTCGGCCGGTGGCGTCGCGAGCTCGAGCTGCACGAACGGATGCGCCTCGCCGTTGGCGAGCGCTTCACGGTGTCGTTCGAGGGACCTGCGGAAGAGGAGCTGGCGAGTCGCGCGCTCGAATCGCTCGACCGCGCCTACTGGCGCATCGGCGGCCTGCTCGGCGCCACCTATCCGCTCAGTCCCATTCCCGTCGTGCTTTACACACGCGAGCAGTTCCGCGATGTGACGCGATCGCCGGCGTGGGCGGCAGGCGCGTACGACGGCATCATCAGAGTGCCGGTGCGCGGCGCGTTGGACCAGGCGGACGAGCTCGACCGGGTGCTGGCGCACGAGTTCACGCACGCGCTCGTGCGCGGCCTCGCCGCGCGCGGCGTGCCGACGTGGCTGAACGAAGGCCTGGCGTCGGCCGTGGAATCCGACCGCACGTCGTGGGCCGACGAACGGCTGCAGACGCCGGGGATCGCGATTCCACTGGCGGATCTCACCACGTCGTTCGGCCGGCTGAGCAGCGAACAGGCTGAACTGGCCTACGCCGGCAGCGCGATCATCGTGCGGCGGATGCTCGACGAGGCGGGCGGCTACGGCGTGGCCCAACTGCTGCGCGACCTCGGCGAGGGCGTCGAGCTCAACGCCGCGTTTCTACGGCGCATCCAGCGCCCGTTCGCCGACTTCATCGCCACGGTTCACTGAGGTGGCGCCATGACCCATCGACTCCGCACATGTGTGGCTGCCACGCTCACGCTCGCCGTCGTCGTCGCCGTCCTGTCGACCGGCGCACGCGCGGCGGGCACGAACTTCCTGTGGAAGGCCACGCGAGGCTCGTCCACGCTCTATCTGGTCGGCTCGGTCCATCTCCTGACGAAGGACTACTACCCGCTCGACCCCGCGCTCGACGCCGCGTTCAGTGACTCGGACCTTCTCGTCGAGGAAGTCGACATCGGCGAGATGATGGCCACCGAAAACCAGTTCAACATGCTGATGGAAGGCATGCTGCCGTCCGGCCAAACGCTGGACAAGGTCCTCTCGCCCTCGACCTTCGCGGCGGTCTCCAAGAGAATAGACGGACTCGGCCTGCCCGTGGAACCATTGAAACGACTCAAGCCGTGGCTCCTCGCCATCACGCTCCTCGGTATGGAGTGGCAGAAGGCCGGCTTCGAGGCCGAGCTCGGTCTCGACAGGCACTTCTACGATCGCGCGAAGGCCCAGAAGAAGGCCGTCCAGGGCCTCGAGACCGTCGCGTTCCAGATCTCGCGCTTCGACGAGATGACCAACGAGGAGCAGGAACGGCTCCTGACCGAAACGTTGAAGGAGCTCGACACGCAGCGGGCCGACGTGACGAGGCTGGCCAACGCGTGGAGAAGCGGCGACGTCGCGACCGTCGAGCGCATCGTGCTTCAGGACCTCAAGTCGGAGCCAAAGCTGTATCAGCGGCTGCTGGTCGATCGCAACCGCGACTGGCTGCCGAAGGTCGAAACCCTCGTCACGAGAGGTAACCGGCCCTTCGTCGTCGTCGGAGCCGCCCACTTGCTGGGCGCCGACGGTCTCCTCGCCATGCTCCGCGCGCGAGGTTTCACCGTCGAACAGCTGTAGGTAGGGATGAAGAGACTCCTCGCTGCCGCTATTCTTTGCACCCTCGTCACGGCGCGTCTGCCGGCTCAGCAACGCCCTATCGACGATTTCTTCACGACCTTCACGGCCGAGTGGATTCGCGCCAACCCCGACCAGGCCACCGGCACGCGCTACTTCACCGGCGAGGAGCAGCGGCGCTTCGAGCGCCAGCTCACGCCGGTGACCAGGGCGTACCAGTTGAGCCGCATCGCGCTCGCGAAAAAAGGCCTTGCGGAGCTCGCGGCCTTCGATCGATCGCGCGTGAGCGGTACAGGTCGCGTCTCGGCCGAACTCATGCAATGGCAGCTCGAACGAGTGGTGCAGGGCGAGCCATATCTCGACTACTTCTTCCCGTTCGAGCAGTTTCAGGGCGTCAACATCGGCCTGGTCACCACGTTGACTTCGTCTCACCCGATAGTCCTCGAGTCCGACGCCAACAACTACGTCGCGCGCCTCGCGCTGGTCGCCACGCGGATGAACGAGGCGATCGAAGAAGCGCGCCGGATCGCCGAGAGCGGGCGCATTCCTCCGCGCTTCATCCTGCGGCTCACGATCGCCCAAATGCAGCAGTTCATCGGAACGCCGGCGGCGGAGAACCCCTACGTGACAGTGCTCGCGAGCAAGATGGAGGCGATCAAGGCCATGCCGCCCTCCAGGCGCGACTCGCTGAAGGGCGAAGCCGGGACGATCGTCTCGAACCAGATCTACCCGGCCTGGCGCAAGGCCATTGCGCTCCTCGAGCCACTGGTCGCCCGTGCGACAGACGAAGCCGGGCTCTGGCGGTTCGACAAGGGCGCGGAGATCTACGCGTACAATCTGCGGCGGTACACGACGACGACGATGACGGCCGACGAGATCCATCAGGTTGGCCTGCGTGAGGTCGCGCGAATCGAGAGAGAGATGGACGCGCTCCTGCGAAGGATCGGACGGACGGACGGGTCTGTCAACGCGCGCGTGGACCAGCTCAAAAGAGACCACGCGTACCCGCTCACCGAGGACGGCCGGACGCGCATCATGGCCGACATCGAAACGATGCTGCGCGACGCGGAAAAGCGCGCGGCGACGCTGTTCGATCTGCGGCCCAAGGCGCCCGTCATGGCGCAGCCGTTTCCCCGATTTCAGGAAGCCAACGCGGCCGCCAATTACACCGGGCCAGCACCCGACGGCTCTCGGCCCGGCGTCTTCCGCATTCCGCTCCGGCCCGATCGCATGACGAGGTTCGGGCTGCGCACGCTCGTCTACCACGAGACCGTGCCCGGCCATCACTTCCAGGTGGCGCTCGATGTGGAGAACGAATCGCTGCCACGCTTCCGCCGCTTGCGCGCGTTTGGCGGCATCCCGGCGCTCAGCGAGGGCTGGGGGTTGTACGCCGAGCGCATGGCCGCAGAGAACGGGTGGTACGAGGGCGACCTCGAAGGTCAGATCGGGCAACTCGACGCGGAGCTGTTTCGAGCGCGCCGGCTGGTCGTGGACACCGGCATTCACGCCAAGCACTGGACCCGGCAGCAGGCGATCGACTACGGCATCGCGCCGAGCGAGGTCGAGCGTTACGTGGTCTACCCGGGGCAGGCGTGCGCGTACATGATCGGCCAGCTCAAGCTCATCGAGCTGCGCGACAAGGCACGAACGGCCCTTGGCGCGCGGTTCTCCGCGAAAGACTTCCACAGCGCCGTGCTCCGCGCGGGCACGCTGCCGCTCGAGCTCCTGGAGCGGCAAATCGACGACTATATTCGGACACGCTGACAATTGGATAATCGGGTAATCGGGTAATTGATTGAGAAATTGACCAATCGTCCATAATCGTCCAGTCCGATTACCCGATTACCCGATTACCCGATTACCCGATTACCCGATTTGTCCCATTGCCTGATGTCTGACCTCTCGGGTGTCTCAGTCCTCGTAGCCGGTGCCGGCCTGGCCGGGCTCGCGGCCGCGCGGGATCTCTCCGCGCACGGCGCGAGCATCACCGTGATCGACGCGCGCGACCGCGTGGGCGGCCGTGTGTTCACTGCGCGCAGCGGCTTCGTGAACGGGCAGCACGCCGAGGCGGGCGCCGACATGATCGACGAGGCGCACAGCGAGACCAGGCAACTGGCGGCCGAGCTCGGACTGCCCCTCACGCGCATTCTCCGCTCCGGCTGGGGGTACGCGCGGCCCGACGCGAAGGGCCGCACTCGTATGGTCGGCCGCCGAGGCCGCCGAGGCACGCACGGCTGGGACCGCCTGGCTGGGGTGCTTGCCGATCTGATCGCTCGATATCGGCTCGTGGAACGCCGGTGGGACTCCCCGATCACGGCCGCGATGGCTCGCACGTCAGTGGCCCAGTGGCTCGACGCCGTTCGCGCCGACGAGGAACTGCGGTCGACGGCGTGCGGACTGCGCGGTTTCTTTCTCGCGGATGCCGACGACCTGTCGCTCCTGGCGCTCGTCGACCAGTTTGCCGAGCTCACGGAAG
>MEKT01000090.1:35825-48923 GCA_001767435.1 Acidobacteria bacterium RIFCSPLOWO2_02_FULL_65_29
GGCCAGGCCTCTGGGCCACCGGCTGCATCTCAATACCGAGCTGGTGGCCATATCGCATCGCGGACGCGGCGTGCGCGCCAGCGTGAAGAACAGTCTGCAGGTGTCGACAATCGATTGCGATTATCTGGTGTCTGCGCTGCCGGCTCCGCTGCTGAGGCGGATCCCGATCACGCCGGCACTCTCCGCGCCTCAGCACGATGCGATCGCCAGACTGAAGTACGGGCGAGCCACGAAGACGCTCCTGCAGTTCTCGCGGCCGTTTTGGCGTCTGAAGGGCCGTGCTCGGGCGTTTGGATCGCCGCTCTCCTGGGGCGCGGTGTGGGACGGCAACGAGGAACAACGCGGACGCGCCGGCATCCTATCGCTCATGGCCGGCGGGTCGGCCAGCGACGCGACCGACACGACGCTACAGCGGAATGGGCCGTCGGCGCTCGCGCGCGAGCTCGACTGGCTCGGATCGAGCCGAGCGGATCTGCTGGGCCACCACCATACATCGTGGGGCGCCGACCCATGGGCGCGAGGCGGCTACGCGCACTTCGATCCAGCGTTCGATCCGTCGCTGCGCGTGTGGCTCGCGCGGCCGTCGGGCCGCCTCTTCTTCGCGGGCGAGCACACGAGCTTCGACGGCCAGGGCTATATGAACGGCGCGATTCAGAGCGGGCGACGCGCGGCCGCCGAAGTCGCCGCTGTCCACGCCAGCGAATGAACCGGTCGGCCGCCTTCAACTGGCACCGCGAGCCAACGCCGCGGCGTGCTCTGACAATCCACCCATGGCCCACACGAACCCCACAGACGATCAGATCAAGCGACTCCTGACCGATGCCCGCACGATCGCCATCGTCGGCGCGTCGAGCAATCCCGAGAAATCCTCGTACGGCATTATGCAAAGGTTGCAGCGAAGCGGCTACACCGTCATTCCGGTCAACCCGCGGGAAACCGACGTGCTCGGCGAGCGCGCCTATCCGTCGCTCAAGGACATTCCGATTCCGATCGACATCGTGAACGTCTTCCGGCGCGCCGAGGACACGCCGCCGATCGCCGACGAGGCGGTGGCCGTCGGCGCGAAAGCGCTGTGGCTGCAAAGCGGGATTTCGAGCGAAGACGCGGCCGATCGCGCCAAGGCCGGCGGCCTCACGGTTGTGATGGACGCGTGCATCGCCACCGAGCATTCGCTGCTGCGCGTCCCGGCGAAGCCGTCGCCCTCCTAGAGCGCCTTCTCGAGCTCGCCAACCAGCTGGTCGAGCTGGTTCACCACCGCGCGCACCGTCTCTGGTCTGCTCAGGTCGACGCCGGCCCGCTGCAGCAGCGTCATGGGGTGATCGCTGCCCCCAGACTTGAGCAGCGTGAGATAGCGATCGACGGCCGCTAGGCGCTCCGATGGAGACCCGCTCCCGATCTGTTTCATCAGCGCGGCGCTCGAGGCGAAACACGTGGCGTACTGGTAGACGTAGTACGGCGTGCTGTAGAAGTGCGGGATCCTCGCCCACGTCACGCGCAACTGCTCGTCGTAGTCCAACGCGTCGGCGTGATAGGCCTTCAACAGGTCGAAGTAGATCTCGCTCAGCACCTCGGCCGTCACCGGCTTGCCTTCCTCCGCGAGCCTGTGCGCCTGCAGCTCGTAATCCGCGAACATCACCTGCGTGTAGAAGGTCGCGACGATGTTGTCGATGGCGTGCTGGAGGAGCACGACGCGCTCGCGCTCGTCGGACGAGCGCTCGAGCATGAAGTCGAGGAAGAGCGCTTCGCTCAACGTCGACGGCACTTCGGCGACAAAGATCGTGTAACCCGCGTAGACAAATGGCTGGTGCGCGTGCGACAGGACCGTGTGCATCGAATGGCCCATCTCGTGCGCCAGCGTGAATACGGCATCGAGCGTGTCGTTGTAGTTGAGGAGCATGTACGGCTGGGCGCCGTAGACCGGCGCTGAATAGGCGCCGCTCCGCTTGCCCGGGTTCTCGTAGACGTCGATCGACTCGCCGCCGAGCACCTCGCGCATCTGCCGCTGGTAGTCTGGGCCGAGCGTGGCCACTGATGCCGGCAGCCACTCGAGCACGTCCTCATAGGCGTAACGCCGGTCGACATCCACGAGCGGAATGACGGTGTCGTACGAATGATACGTGTCGAGGCCGAGCAATCGCTTGCGGAGCCGGTGATAGCGTCGGAGGGGCTCGACGCCGGCCTTGGTCGTCTCGATCAGGTTCTCGACGACCGCAGTCGGGATATTGTTCC
Source organism: Acidobacteria bacterium RIFCSPLOWO2_02_FULL_65_29 (assembly GCA_001767435.1). Classification (GTDB taxonomy): domain Bacteria; phylum Acidobacteriota; class Vicinamibacteria; order Vicinamibacterales; family CAVVIG01; genus 2-02-FULL-65-29. The sequence continues at coordinate 38,055 of MEKT01000090.1, forward strand.
CGTGGAGCGCACCGTCGAGCGTCGACGCGTAGCCGCGGGCCTGCGCATAGAACAGGTCGCGTTGCAGGACGGCGTTGTAGAGCGACGCGTAGGTGTTGGTCGTGGCCTGATAAATCGTGTGATACCCGCGAAACGCCTCGGCGCGATCGGCCTGGTTGCGGTTCGTCGCAAGAATCGCCCGGTACTGCCCGTACGTCAGCGTGGCTTCCGAGCCGCTCGACAGGCGCACGACCGGGTGTTTCACGTCCGCGGTCGAGAGCGCGGCGTACGCGTCGTTCGGCGCGCTCGAAAAGCGGCTCGACAACGAGAGCAAGCGCTCGCCCTTGTCGTCGAGCACGTGCTCCTGCTGTCGGTACAGATCCTCGAGCGCGAATCGGTACACCGCCAGATCGCGGCTCAGGGACATCCACTGCTGAACGGCCTCGAGCGGCACCTTCAAGAGCTCGGGGTCGAACCACGCCGAGGCTCGAGCGGCCTTGGCGAAGAGAATCTGGACCTGCTGCCGGCGCGCGTTGATCTGGTTGTCGCGCTGGTCCTGGTCATACCAGAGAGACGCGTAGTACCACACTTTGTATTCGAGCTGCCCGACCTCGTCGCGCAGCTTCAAGGCCGCGAGCAGGTGATCGCCGCCCTGCGCCAGTGTGCCCTGCAGCGCGGCAAAGGCGGCAATGTGGCGATCGAGCCGGTCGTAGGCCTCGTGCCACGCCTCCCAGTTTGGGAAAATGCTCTTCAGATTCCATTTGAACCGATCGGGAATCTGATCGCGTTCTCGAAGCGGTGGCGCGGCCGGAGCTTCTGCGGGCATCAGAGGATGATACCGAATTTTCAGATTGTCGAGTCCCGACCAGCGGATCGTGCGGTCGGACTCTCCCGTTGGTAGCGCCGGAGCGCCGGCGTCGTCGCCGTGATCCACGCCGTGGCGAATAGGCAGCCGATGCCGCCGCTGACGACCGAAAACGGCGCGCCGAACCAGTTCGCGACCAGTCCGGCCTCGAGCTCGCCGAGCTGCGGACCGCCGATGAAGAACACCATGTTGACGCCCGTCATCCGCCCGCGCAGCCGGTCTGGCGTCTCGAGCTGTCGCACGATGTTGCGGATGACCATGCTGACGGTGTCAGTCGCGCCGGTGAGCGCCAGCGCCCCAAACGCGAGCCAGAAGCCGGTCGAGAGACCGAACACGACGGTCGCGACGCCGTGCCCGACGACTGCCCACAGGAGCGTGAGGCCGCGGCGCTCGATGCGCTCGGTGAACGGCACCATGGCGGCGCTCGTCAGCAGCGCGCCAAAGGCGGGAGCCGCGAACAGCCACCCATAGCCCCGGGGGCCGACGCGCAGAATGTCCTGGGCGTAGATCGGCAGAAGGGCTGTGGCCGACGCAAAGAACGTCACCAGGAAGTCCAGAATCATCGTCGATCGGATGAGCGGCGACCGAAAGACGAATCGCAGGCCTTCGAGCGCCGCGCGCAAGGACACGCCATCAGACGCCCCGGCCGGCTCGGCGCCGCCGGCGCGCGCGGGAACGTCGCGCATCATCAGCAGCGCGACGATCACGAAGCCAAACGACATCGCGTTGACGATGTAAGCCGACGCGACGCCGTCGGTGGCAATGAGGAGCCCGCCGAGCGAGGGCCCAACGACCGACGCCAGTTGCAGCATGATCGAGCCGAGCGCGATCGCGTTCGGCAGATGCTGACGCGGAACGAGCGTCGGCACGAGCGCCTGTCGGGCTGGCAAATCGAACGCGCCGACGGCCGAGCCGAGGGCCGCGAGCGCGTAGAGCGGCCATACCGCGGTCAGACCTCGCAGCGTCAGCACGGCCAGCGCGATGGCAACGCCCGCCGACGCGACGTTGGTCAGCATCATCAGGCGGCGGCGGTCGAAGGCGTCGGCCACGACACCACTCACGAGCGAAAAGACGACGATGGGCACGACGCGCACCAGGCCGACCAGTCCGAGCGCCAGCCCCTTGCGGTCCGGTTCGACGAGCAGCGACACGTGCCACAGGATCGCCGCGTTCTGCATGAACGATCCTGTGAACGACAGCAGCAGCCCGATCCAGACGAGCCTGAAATTGCGGTGCTGGAGCGCGACCGCGGAATCGCGAAGAAGAAAAGGACGCGCCACAAGCGGCTATCGGGACGAGGTCGGATCGAATCCGAGCACGGAGTGCGGCGTGTAGGGCTCCTCGACGAAGGCGACGTCTTCAGCCGACAACTTCATCTCCAGCGCCTTCACGGCATCGTCGAGATGTGGCAGCGCGGACGCCCCCACGATGGGCGCGGTGATGGCCGGGTTCGCCAGCATCCACGCCAGCGCGATCTGCGTGGGCATCACGCCGTGGCGCTTCGCGAGCCCGACGACGCGATCGGCGACCGCGAAATCCGCATCGGTGTAGTAGAGATCGTGCGCGAAGTCGTCGGTCCTGGCGCGCGACGTGTCGCCGAAGGCCTCCTTGCGCCGGTTGCCGGCGAGAAACCCGCGCGCCAGCGGGCTCCAGGGAATCACCCCCACTCCTTCTTCGAGGCAGAGCGGAAGCATCTCGCGCTCTTCCTCGCGGTAGACCAGGTTGTAATGGTTCTGCATCGAGACGAAGCGCGTCCAGCCGTGGCGCTCCGCCACATAGAGCATCTTGGCGAACTGCCACGACGCCATGCTCGACGCACCGATGTAACGGGCCTTCCCCGCCTTGACGATGTCGTGGAGCGCTTCGAGCGTTTCTTCGATTGGGGTGTCTGGGTCGAACCGGTGAATCTGGTAGAGATCCACATAGTCCATGCCGAGGCGGCGGAGCGATCCGTCGATGGCGTCGAACAGGTGCTTGCGCGACAACCCGCGGTCGTTCGGACCCGGCCCAACCGGCCAGAACCCTTTTGTCGCGATGACCACCTGGTCGCGCCTGGAAAAATCCTCGAGCGCCCGGCCGACCACTTCTTCGCTGACGCCGACCGAGTACATGTCGGCCGTGTCGAAGAACGTGATGCCGAGCTCGAGTGCGTGCTTGATGAACGGTCGGCTGGCTGCTTCGTCGAGCACCCACGGGCGCCATTTCGAGCTGCCGTAGGTCATCGTGCCCAGGCAGATGCGCGACACCTTGAGGCCCGTTTTCCCAAGTCGTACGTATTCCATGGAATCCCGACGATCAACGCATCCCTCGACGGGCTCGGGATGCCCTGAGCTTGTCGTCCCTCGACTGAGCTCGGGACGACCCTGAGCCAGTCGAAGGGGTCGAAGGGCAGAGCCCGCAGAGAGCGCAGAGAGCCAATAATACTCTGCGGGCTCTGCGGGCTCTGCGTTTAACTTCGTTGAGCGGCGGTGACGAGCACGAGCTTGCCGATGTGCGCGCTCGACTCCATCACGCGGTGCGCTTGGGCCGCGTCGCGCAGCGGGAACGTCGCGTGCACGATCACCTCGACGGCCCCCGATTCGAGCAGCGGCCACACGTGCTGCCGCACGGCCGTGGCGATGGCGCCTTTCTCGGCCACCGACCGCGGGCGAAGCGTCGAGCCGGTGATCGTCAGGCGGTTGCGCAGGATCGGACCGAGATTGATCTGGGCTTTCGCGCCGCCAAGCTGCCCGATGTGCACGAGCCGGCCGTCCATCGCGAGCGCATCGATGTTGCGCTGCAGGTACTCGCCGCCAACGATGTCCAGAATGACGTCGACGCCTCGCCCGCCGGTGAGCTCACGCGCGGCGACCGAAAAATCGGCGTCGCGGTAGTTGATCGCCCGCTCGGCGCCGAGCGCCTCGCAAGCCGCACACTTCGCGGTCGAGCCGGCCGTGGCAAACACGCGCGCGCCGAAGGCCCGCGCCAGCTGGATGGCGGTGGTGCCAATGCCGCTCGACCCGCCGTGAATCAGAATCGCCTCGCCGCGCTGCAGCCTGCCCCGCTCGAACACGTTGGTCCAGACCGTGAAGGCCGTCTCGGGCACGGCCGCCGCATGGACGAGATCCACGCCGCGCGGTATGGGCAGGCATTGCGGCACGGGCGCCGCGCAGTACTCCGCGTACCCTCCGCCGGAGACCAGGGCGCACACCTGGTCTCCCGTCCGCCACGACGTCACCCCGGCGCCGAGGGCCTCGACCGTGCCGGCCACCTCGAGCCCGGGAATGTCTGAAGCGCCCGGAGGCGGCGGGTATCGGCCCTGCCGCTGCGAGACGTCAGGACGGTTCACGCCAGCGGCAGCCACTCTGATCAAGATTTCGTTCGGGCCAACGACGGGCCGCGGACGCTCAACGGGTACGAGCACCTCGGGTCCCCCTGGGGCACTGATCTCGATGGCGATCATGTACCGTTTCCTCCGCGTCCTCCGTTCCTTCGCGCCTGAAATGCCGCCGTCGTTGTGGCAGGCTCGACGACCAGGCCGACGAGCGCGATGCCCACACCAAGGGCAATGGTGAGGACGGCGGCCAGCGGCCGTGACTGGTAGAGGAGCGCGCCATCGGCGGCCAGCGCCAACGCGATGAGAAGGTCGGCGCCGAGTGTCACGGGACGGGCCCGACGGCGCTCCTTCTCGAAACCTGCAGGATTCATCTGCTCGGTGAACAGCAGAAATCCGCGGAAGATACCGGCGACGGTGGCCGCCACGCCAAGCAGGAGAAAGATCGGGCCGGCGAGGGCGTGCTGCCACTCCTTGATCTGCCAGCCTAGAATCGACGCGCCGAGATAGAGCGCGATGAGGGCACACTGGTGCCGCCGCCACCAGGTGGCCACCGCACCACGCGGCGGAAGTGGCGGATCCTCGCGCGCGAGGGCGGCCACGATGTCCGCAGCCGAGTCGAATCTGTCGGCCGGCGATTTCTCGAGCGAGCGATCGACCACCGCGACGAGCGATGGCGACAACGCCGGGCAGCGCTCGCGGATCGAGACGACGTCACCCTCGATGACCCGCGCAGCCACGCCCATCGGCGTCGACGCCGCGAAGGGATGCTCGCCGCACGCGTACTCGTAGATCAACACGCCGTACGCGAAGACGTCTGTCCGCGGGTCGGCGACCTTCCCATTGAGTTGTTCCGGCGCCATGTACTCTGGCGTGCCGATGAGCGTCCCGGGCTGGGTCACGTAGGCCATCGGCTCCTGATCGGCACGGTCGAAGCGCGCCAGCCCGAAGTCGAGCACCTTCAGCCGGCCGTCCGCGGTCCGCATGACGTTCTCGGGCTTGAGATCCCGGTGCGTGATGCCCTTGGCGTGCGCACTCGCGAGCGCGGCTGCCAGCTCGCGAGCCGTCTCGTGCACGTGGCTCGCCGACGGCCGACTGGCCGCGATCTCCTCGCGCAGCGTCCGTCCTTCGACGTACTCCGACACGATGAAGAGATCGCCATTGACCTCTTCGAGCGCGAATATCGTGCAGATGCCAGGATGCGTGAGCGCCGCGGCGGCCCGTGCTTCGCGGCGCAACCGTTCGCGCTGCGACTCGTCGCGCACGAGCCGAGGCGCCAGGGCCTTCAGCGCGACGGTGCGGCCCAGCCGCTCATCTCTCGCGCGATAGACGTGGCCCATGCCGCCCCGCCCGATCTCGCGCTCGATCGTATAGGCACCGACCTTGGCGCCCGGCACGAGCGCCCCGTCCTCCGCAAGAAGATCGGGCACGCGCCCGGCCACGGCATCAGACAGAAACGACCCGGCGCGCGAGTTCGCGTTCAGCAGCGCCGCCGCCTCGCGGAGGACCTGCGGATCGTCCGGCGCCCGCTCGCCGAGCCAGGCGCTCAGGTCGGTGGGCTGTGCGTCGAGCGCCTGTTCGAACAGGTCGCGAACGCGCCGGAATTGCTCAGCGGTCAGCATCGTCCGTGGTGTCGTTGTCATGGCCACCAGACGTCACGACCCCTCGCCGCCGAGCTCCCTGAACAACCACGCTCGCGCCAGCGCCCACCGCCGTTTCACCGTCGCGGGCGAAATGCCGAGCGCCTCGGCCGTTTCCTCGATGCTGAGGCCGACGAAGTAGCGGAGCTCGACGATCCGCGCCTGCTCCGGGTCGAGCGCCTCGAGGCGAATCAGCGCGTCGTCGAGCGCCGGCAGCATGGCGTCTTCGCTCGCGGCCACGACGAGCGCCTCGGTGATCGACACACGGTCCATCCCCGCCCATCGCTTCTGCGCGCCGCGCGCGCGGGCCCGATCCACGAGAATCTGCCGCATCGAGCGCGCCGCGATCCCGATGAAATGTTGGCGATCCGTCCACGGCGTCCCCGCGCCGGCCAGGCGCAGGTAGGCCTCGTGGACCAGTGCCGTCGCCTGCAGTGTCTGGCCCGGCCGCTCGCGCCGCATGAAGGCTCCTGCCAGACGCCGCAGCTCGTCGTACACCTGGATGGCCGCCTGGCTGGCCGTTGGGGGCTGGGGGTTGCTCACGCTGGACGCCATTGTACGAGTCAACGTGGGCTGCCCGTACGTCGACTCGAGTGCCTTCCGGGCGAGGCCTCTTCTTCTATTTCGTGGTTTCGTGGTTTCGTGGTTTCGTGGCTACGCAAGAAACTGTCGCGGAACGAGCGACAGCACGGCGTAGCGTCGTCGCAGATCCTCGACGCGTGTCGCGTACTGCGCGCGCGGAAACTCGTTGCGGAGCATTCGCCCACGCAGCTGACGGATCTCGTATTTGTACAGCTCGCGCACGAACTCCCGCACCCGCTCGGGCGGCGTGCTCGGCGTCGGATGGACGCCATGGCGCCACAAGTGCTCGACGACGTCGGCCCGGTAGATGAAGGTCAGCCGATCGGGTGCGCCGGGGTCGGGAGGGCCCGTCAAGGAATGACGCACCACGGACCGTCAGGCACCGAGCGCGACCCGAACGGCATCGAGCGACGCCTCTACGCGCAGGATGTGGCGCGGCCGCGCCAGCGCGTCGGCGAGCGGCGCCGGCGTCACGATGGGCCGGCCGATGATGGGCTCGACAACTTCACCGAACTTGGCGGGATGCGCCGTGGCAAGAAAGATCCCCAAGGGGCCCGGCGGCCCCATGTGGGCCTTCAGCCCAAGGTACGCAATCGCGCTGTGCGGGTCGAGTAGATACCCGCGCGTTTCGAAGACGCGCTTGATCGTTTCGCGCACTTCATCGTCGCCATGCATACTGCCGGCGACATCGCGTCGCATGGCGCCCAGATCGTTGTGGTAGAGCCACAGCATGCGCTCGAAGTTGCTCGGATTGCCCACGTCCATCGCGTTGGCAATCGTGCGGACTGACGATCGTGGCTCGAAGCGCCCCGTCGTCAGGTACGCCGGCACGACGTCGTTCGCGTTGGTGGCGGCCACGAACCGTGCGATCGGCAGGCCCGCACGCTTCGCCATCAACCCCGCCGTGAGATTCCCAAAGTTCCCGCTCGGCGTACACACGATGACCTCCCGCCGTTCAGCGTCGAGCTCGAGGTCGCGCAGGCGCGCAATAGCGTGGAAGTAATACACCATCTGAGGGAGCAGGCGGCCGATGTTCACGGAGTTGGCCGACGTGAGTCGCACACGGCTGCGAAGCTCCGCGTTTCCGAACGCTTCCTTCGTCAGCTTCTGGCAATCGTCGAAGCTCCCGGCCACGGCGTAGGCGCGCACGTGGCCCTCCTCGGAATTGAACATCGTGAGCTGCGCTTCCTGCGTTGGGCTGACGCGCCCTTCCGGGTAGAGGACGACGACTCGCGTATGCGGCACACCGTGAAACGCGTGAGCCACGGCGCTCCCGGTGTCGCCGGAGGTCGCCGCGAGCACGGTGAGCGCCTGGTCCCCCGTGTCGAGCGAGGCCATCAGCCGGGCCATCGTGCGCGCGCCGACGTCCTTGAACGCGAGCGTCGGACCGTGAAAGAGCTCCAGCGCGAAGATGCCAGGCTCGACCTGGACGAGCGGAATCGGGAAGTTCAGCGCCTCGACGACGATCGCCTCGAAGATCGTGGCGTCGAGCTCGTCGCGCGTGTAGGGACGAAGCGCCCGATACGCGACCTCGGTGAGCGTCCGGGTCGGCAGCCGTCGCAGATCGTGAGCGGCGAGCGGCTCGATGGTGTCCGGGACGTAGAGTCCCCCGTCTGGCGCCAGCCCCTGTACGAGCGCCTCAAAGAAGGACACCCCGGATCCGGCGGGGTGCCGTGTCGTCACGAACCTCATTGGGACACGATGTGCGCGCCCCTCGGCGAAATGGCCGATACGTAGGTCTGGGGCGCGCCGCCGGTGTGCGTCTTCACGGCCGCGGTCATCGCGGCGGCCACACGCGCGGCCACCTCCGGTCCCTGGCAGAGCGCGAAGAGCGACGGACCCGAGCCCGATAAACTGCAGCCGAGCGCGCCGGCGTCGGCCGCGGCCCGCTTGATCATCGCCAGACCCGGTACGAGCGAGGCCCGCCGCGGCTCGGCAATCGTGTCTTCGAGCGACCGGCTGATCTGCGCGAAGTCACCGCGATGGAGACCGTCGACCAACGCGCCCATGTTCGCCCACTGCCGCACGGCGTCGACGAGCAGCACCGTCGTGCCCAGCAGGGCGCGCGCCTGCGCGGTCTCGATTTCGAGATCGGGATGGACGACGACGGCGACGAGACCGGCGGGAACGGGAAGTCGAATCACGTCTGGCGGGTTCGGCCGGCGAACGAGCACGAAGCCACCACACAGACACGGTGCGATGTTGTCGGCATGCGCCGAGCCGGCCCCGATCCGTTCGCCCTCGAGCGCGCAGGCCATGAGGGTGTCGAGCGAGGCCTTCGCCGCGAGCACGGCGTCGACAGCCACGACGGCCGCTGCGGCGCTGGCCGCGCTGCCGCCGAGGCCGCTCGAGAGCGGAAGGCCTTTCGTGATGGTGAGCGCGACGCCGCGCCGCTCGCCGAGCGTCGTCAGGAGCGCGAGCGCGGCGACGCCGGCCGTGTTCCGGGCTGAATCGAGCGGCAGGCGTCCCGAATCGCCGTCGATCCGTTCGATGGTCACGCCCGAAGGAATCAGGCGCGCGGTCACACGGTCGCCAGGCGCCTCGAGCGCGAAGCCGAGCACGTCGAAGCCGCACGCGACGTTCGACACCGTTGCGGGCGCAAATGCGGTGGCGGAGGACACTCTGCCTGATCGTAATTCGTAATTCTCGTTTTCACCACTACAATGACTCGAATGCCGCGCCAGACCGGCGTTGCCTCCGACCTCTTCGAGGCGCTCGTCGAGTACAGTTCCGACGCCATCGTGCTGCTCGACGAGCGGGGGATCATCCGCTTTGCGAGCCGGTCGTCGGAGCGCGTGCTCGGCTATACCGCGAACGAGCGGATGAATCAGAGCGCCTTCGATCTCGTGCACGACGACGACGTGCCGAAAGTCCGCGAGGCCCTGGCGCGCGCAGCGGCCGAGCCGGGTGCGCCCTTCACGCAGCAATTCCGGGTGCACCACAAGGACGGTACGTGGCGCCATATCGAGGCGGTCGCGGTCAACCGACTGTCCGAGCCCGCGGTCGGCGGGATCGTCGTCAACTACCGGGACGTGTCGGAGCGCATGCGCGCCGCCGAAGCGCTGCGGACGAGCGATGAGCGCCTTCGACACCTTTTCGAGACGGCGCCCGACATCATCTACTATTGCGACCCTGCGGGCCGCTTCACGTACGTCAACCCGACAGCGTCGCGGGTGATGAAGTACCCGGAGAGCGAGATCGTCGGCCGCCACTTCATCACGCTGATTCGGCCCGACTATCAGGCGGCGGCTGGCGAGTTCTACCGGCGCCAGCTCGAGGCGAAGACGCCCAACAGCTACTTCGAGTTTCCGGCGATCACGAAAGACGAGCAGACCATCTGGGTGGGCCAGCACGTGCAGCTGGTGTTCGATCGGGGTGAGATCGTCGGTGTGCAGGCTATTTGCCGAGACATCTCGAAGCAGAAGGACGCCGAGGATCGGTTGCGCCGCTCCGAGGCCCGCTACCGCTCGCTCATTCAGGGCGCGGCGTACGGACTGTACCGGGCGGCCATGGACGGGCGGATTCTCGACGCCAACCCGGCGTTCGCGCACATGCTGGGCTACGAATCGGTGGACGCGGTCAAGGCCGTGAACATGGCGAGCTTGTGTGTGACGCCAGACGAACGCGAGGCGCTCCTCGCCGAATGCCGCCAGAGCGGCAGCCAGACGCTGTCGCGTGACGTCGTCTGGCGCAAGAAGGACGGGACGCCGATCACGGTGCGCGTCACAGCCCGTGCCGTGGACTTCGTCGAGCTCGAGGGCGAGAGCGGCACGACCGTCGAGGGCATCGCCGAGGACATCACCGAGAAACGCGAGCTCGAGGAGCAACTGCGCCAGTCGCAGAAGATGGAGGCCGTCGGCCGGCTCGCGCGCGGCATCGCGCACGACTTCAACAACGTGCTCGCCGCGATTCTCGGCTGCGCCGACTTGATGCTCATCCGGCTCGACCCCAACGACCCCTCGTACGCGGACGCGGCCGAGATCTTCAAAGCCGCCGAGCGCGGCGCGGCGCTCACCAGGCGACTGCTCGCGTTCAGCCGCCGCCAGGCCGTCGAGCCGCAGGTGCTCGACGTGCACGAGGTACTGAGAGGCTTCGACACGATGCTGCAGCGCATCGCCGGCAAGATTACGCTCCGGCTGCACACGCCTGGCAACGCTCCGAAGGTAGAGCTGGAGCCCGGACAGCTCGAGCAGATCGTGATGAATCTCGTCCTCAACGCCCGCGACGCGACGCCCGCCGACGGCGCCATCGATGTCTACGCCGACACGGTGGAGATCGACGGCCGCGGCAGTGCGGGGCTGCCGCCCGGCCGCTACGCCCGAATCGCGGTGCACGACACCGGCCCGGGCATCGACCCGAGCCTGCGGCGCCTGGTCTTCGAGCCGTTCTTTACGACGAAGGGTCCGTCCAAAGGCACGGGCCTCGGGCTGTCCATCGTCTACGGCATCGCGAAAGAAGCCCGCGGTGCGGCGAGCTTCAGCAGCCCGGAG
>MEKT01000090.1:48939-72561 GCA_001767435.1 Acidobacteria bacterium RIFCSPLOWO2_02_FULL_65_29
GCAGCCCGGAGGGGCGGGGTACGACGTTCGAGGTGCTGCTGCCGCTGGTCGAGGCTCGGGACTCGGCCTCCCCGCCCTAGTGGCCTGTCCCGCAATCACGCGAGCGGAGTTGGGGACTCGAGGCTAGGGCTCACTCATCCTTGTCGCTGCGGCACGTCCGAGAGCGCGCCCCACGTGCCCGGGTCCTGGCAGAGCAGCGTATTCAAGTAGAGCGACACACCACCTGGCGGGAACTCCTGCGCGAGCTTCGCCGCAGCGAGACCGACCTGCTCCGGATCCGGCGTCACGCCTTCGTCCTTGATGAGCCCGTCGTCGTGCGCGATGCCAAGCGAGTCGAGAAACGCTCCCATCATCGGTCGCTGCTCGGCCAGATGGTAGACGACCAGCGCACGAGCCGCCAGGTTGTCGGGCAGCGCGACCAGGCCTGCGAGGTGGCGCGCCTTGCGGTCTTCGTCGAGCGACACGACGGTTTTCGGTCTGAATTTCTTCCGCTGGGCGATCAGCAGCACCGCTTGCAGTTGGTCGTCGGTGGCCTGCTCGTCCAGCCAGAAGGCGTGAGCGGCGACGAGCCGCTGCTCGGGCGTCATGCGTTTCCACAACTGTGAAGGAGTCATGCGGTATTCTAGTCGCATGAAACGCTTCACGGTCCGTTGTTCGTGCGTCCTCGCCGTGCTTCTCGCGTTGTCGAGTGCCCTCGCCGTCTCGGCGCAAGCACCGGGCCGCCACCCGATCAGCGGCCGCCAGTTCGCCGGCGTCATGGGCTGGCAGGGCGCGCCCTGGCTCGAACGCGAAGAGCGCGACATCGAGGAAGCGCCCGACACGGCCATCGATGCGCTCGACCTCGAGGCCGGCCAGACCGTGGCGGACATCGGCGCCGGTTCGGGCTACATGAGCGTGCGCATGGCCAAGCGCGTGGGTCCCACTGGACGCGTCTTCGCGGAAGATATCCAGCCGGAGATGATCGACCTTCTGAAACAGCGCCTCGCGAGGGAACGCGTCACCAACGTCACTCCGGTCCTTGGGCTCATTGACAATCCACGGCTGCCGGACGCGTCGGTCGATCTGATGCTGCTCGTGGACGTGTATCACGAGTTCTCCGAGCCGCAGAAGATGCTGCGCGGCATGCGCGCCGCGCTCAAGCCCGACGGCCGGCTCGTGCTGCTCGAGTACCGAAAAGAGGATCCCACCATTCCCATCCGCCTCGAGCACAAGATGACCGTCGCTGAAGCCAAGCTCGAGGTCGAAGCCGAAGGATTCACACTCTCGAAGGTCGACGGGCGGCTGCCGCGTCAGCACATCCTGATCTTCATCAAGAAATAGTCAGGCGCTCTTCACGGATCGTTGCGCGACCGTGCCGCTCCGTAATAGATGCCGTTGAACAGGAACTTGAACGTCCCGTGCGGCTGCCCACGCCAGACGATCTCTGGGCCGAACAGCACCACGCGGCCCTTGCCGATCGGCGCCTCGACGATCTCCACCGCTTGATCGAGGTATTGCTGGCCCCACGCCCATCCGCTTTTCAGCGGCGCCGGGGTGCCAATCCACGCCACCGTGTTCATCCCCTTTGCCGCGGCCTGGGGTCGCACGCGAAATGCCTCGCTGTGATCGAAGAAGATGTTCACGGTGTCGTCGAAGCCGTAGCCGAGCGGGTGCGTGTTGTCGACGCGCGCCTCGAGAATCGAGCCAGGCACGTAGAACTTTGCGCCGGGCAGCGGCACTTCGGCGCCCGAGTGGTCGCGCTCGACGAGCGCGCTCCCGATCGGCAGGCCGAAGTGCTGGCCGACAATCGTGGATGATCCGATCGTGAGCAGGGTCCCGCCGGCCTCGACGAACTTCCGGAGTTCGGGCACCGTCCGCGACACCGAGACGGATCCGAGCCAGTCGCGGAACTCCATCGGGATCGTGGATGCCGGCGGCTGGTTCGTGCCGCCGTCGCGCGAGGGAATGCCGCCATCGGCGAAGATGAGCACGTCGAACCTGGCCGCGAGATTGCCGGCGTCGAGCGTCTTCGCGAAGACCACTTCGAAAGAGAACTCGAACTGTTCGAGCAGCCAGCGCGTCCAGCCCGAAGGCATGGAACCGCCGTAGACATCCCAGAGCCCGATGCGCACGGGCCTCAGCTCCATCGCATCGGCTTGCGAGGCGCCTGTCGACGTGCCGGACGGTCTCCCGGCCACCGCAGTAGCTGTCACGCCTTTTTCCGCCGCCAGTTTCCGCAGAATCGGCAGCGTTGTCGCTTTCGCGGGCACGTACATGGCGCCAGGTGCATAGCTCCGGCCGTTGGCCGTCACCGCCGACTTCAGCCAGTAGACCTCTTCGTTGGCTTTCAAGAGCCGGTTCACGGCGACGAACGCGTCGTTCATCTGGTGGCTGATCAGGTATCCGCCGCCGCTCGGCGCTTGCGCGATCGTGGCCACCGGCGGCGACACGACGCCGGTCAGCGTTTCGAACGGGCCGTCAAAACCGTCGAGGAGGCGATCGAATCTCACGCCCATCGAGTAGGCGATGTTATAGCCCGTCACGTCGTACGGGGGCCGCGGCGCGCTGCCGGGGTACGGAATGTCGTCGGGGTGGTCCTGGGGCTCGAACATGTCGAGCAGGTGCGCCCGGTACGCCTGCGCCGCCTTCACCACGTAGGAGCCCGCCGGATACGGCTTTGCGGCCACGGCGAACGGCGCCGTCGCCCGGTGCACAACGACACCGGCCTTGATCAACGTGTTGACGAGCTTGGTGGCCGTGAGGAAATCCGGCTGATCCGAGGGCAGAATGAAGCCCCGCGGGTCGCGTGCGGACGGGTCGCGCAACACATCCCGGTAGAGGCTCGCCGGCAGCCCGCGACCGGCGCGCGGCTGCATCCGGGCCGCTTCGGCCCTCACCGCGTCGATCCGCTTCGGGTGAATCGTCCAGTGGTCGCGACTCCCGTTGTCGATGGCGTTCTTCCCCATCTTGTACATATTGAAGAGAAAGTCTTCGCGCCGCCTCGACGCGAGATCGAGGATCGCGTAGTTCATCGACCGCGAGTACTCGATCGATTGGCGGAAGTGCCACGTCTGCGGCGCGATCGGGTTCGGGACGTCTCCGCGCGGTAACTGCATCTCGGGCACGAAGGGAATCTCCACCGGCGTCGGGTTGCCGATCGTCTCGGTCAGAATCCCGATCTGGTTGTGAAAATACGAAGTGGTGCGGATGCCGCCGTTGAACCACGTCGAGTACGGCGCGCCGCTGCGCATCACGGCGCCGGGCTTGCCTTCCACGGCGAGGCGTGTGTGGATGGCGGCGCCAACCATGTCGATGCCAAGCGGAATCAACGGATCGAAGTTGTAGTTGAACGGATCGCGGAACGGCGGGGCGAACAGCACGGCACCCGCCGGGCCCGTCTGGTGGTGGTTGTACATGATGGCCGGGAACCAGTCTCGGTACATGATCCGGTTCGCATTCTCGCTCTCCGGCTGATTCATCATGTAGAAATCGCGGTTGTTGTCGTGGCCGATGTACTTTTGATACAACCGCGGGAGACCCGCGGTCGATCGCAGGCGCTCGTCGGGATGCCGCATGTACCAGTTCGATACCAGCTCCATCCCGTCCGGATTGACGAGCGTGCACAAGACGATGTCGTCGTTCAGGATCCTCATCGTCTCGGGATCCGTGCGCGTGTTCAGCGTGTAGATGAGATCGATCAGCTGCTGCGCGCCCAGCACTTCGGTGGCGTGCAGGCCGCCATCGATCCAGATCACCATTTTTCCGTCGCGCGCCAGCTGCCGCGCCTGCTCGTCGGTGAGACCCTCGGCGAGCGCGAGCCGTCTGTTCACGTCTTTGTGCTTCGCAAGGCTCCGGTGGTTCTCCGGTGACGTGATGATGGCGGTGTACTCCGTGCGGCCCTCGGCCGTCTTCCCGATGTCGATGACCGTCATGCGATCGGACTGCTGGTCCATCTTCTTCAGGTACTGCTCGTACTGCGTGTAGTTCACCAGGCGGTAGTCGTCGCCGATCTCCCACCCGAATTCAGCCTTTGGGCTCGTGATCGTGCCCGAGGGCGAATTCTGTGCGCGAAGAGCCGCGACTCCAGCAACGACGAACACGACCAGGCCTGCGGCTGCCCAGGTCCTGACGACTGCCGAGCGAGTCTTCATCATGGCCGTGGTCCTTCTCACTTCTCACTTCTCACTTCTATTTCTTCTCTATACTGCCAAATAGGTGACCGCCGACGGTGCCGTGCTGCCACGTGCCGGCGTACCGGTCCCCGTAGAAGAAGACACGCGAGGTGAAGGTGCCGAGCGTCGGGATGGTGAAATCCGTGATGGTAATGATCGGCGTGTCGCCCGCGAACGTCATCGTCACGACGATGGGGAGCGTCACGCCGAGCTCGCCGATCTTCGCGTTGAAACGCCAGCGGTCGTCGCCGACCTTCTCGACGCTCGAGATGTCGTAGCGATCATCGCGCAGCCCGCGGTCCTCGCGTCCGCTCACGGTGAAGCTCCCGACGAGCGCGGCGTTCTGCATCCGTTCGGCGAACTGGCGTTCGACCTCGGGAAGGTCGACCGTCGCCACGCGCGAGCCGACGCCGAGTCTGCCTGCAAGCCATCCTCCGCCGGCGGCGAGGATCACCAGCAGCAGGAGACCAAGGAGCTTGATCAGTCCTTTCATGCGGCGGATTGTAGCGCCAAAAAGCGCCGCCACGGAGGAAAACAGGTGGCCCTCCATGGTAGAGCTTTGCTATGGGGTTCGGTTGATCCCCACCAATCGCAGCAGGTCGGGCGAAAACTCGTTGAGGACGTTGAGCGCGCCAGCAATCACGATGCCGACCCCTCCTTCGCGGATGATATCGCTCGTCGTGTAGCTCGGCGGATACCAGGTGTTGGCGAGGCCCGCCGCGCTGTACTTCGCGATCCACAACGAGTAATTGGGCGCGGAGCCGCCACCCTCCTTGAGCGACACGAACGCGCGGCCCATCGCGTGCCTGACGCGCGACCAGCCGTCGCACGTGCACGCGTCGTAGCGCACGCGGTGGTGGATCATCGCGCCCGCGCTGTGGCCGATCGCGTCGGAGGCGAAGCCCATGCCCTGCCGCGCGAGGTAGCGTTTGGTGAACGCGTGGTTGTCGGTCCAATCCTCGGGGAACCCACCGAGCTCATCGAGCACGCCGCCGCCGAGCGCGAGCACGTAGGGCGTGGGCGACAGAATCGCCACGTGCACGAAATCGCGGAACCGATCGAGGTCAGGTGTCCTCTGCGTCGCGCCCTGTGCGAAAACCGGCGTGGGCGCGAGCCAGGCGACCACGACCAGGACAACCACTCCCTTCATGCCCGCGCCATCCTACCAGATGGCGCGCCCTTCGCTCGATAGAAGCCGTATACTGATCCTCACATGTCATGAAAACCGCCTACGAGCTCGCCATGGAGCGCCTCAGGAAGAGCGACGAGGCCGCCGGCATCGAAACACGGCCCCTGACGGACCAACAGAAGGCCGAGATCGCCGAAGTCCGCAGCGTCTTCACGGCAAAGATCGCGCAGGAAGAAGTGCTGCACGACTCGACGCTGCGCGCGACGTTCGATCCGGCCGAGCGTGACACGTTGCAGCAGCAGCTGAGACGCGAACGCGAGCGCCTCACCGCCGATCAGGACGCGAAGATCGAAACAATTCGACGCCGGAACTTGGGGCCCGGTAAAGCCGGGCCCTTAGGGCCCGCGAAGGAAACGTGATCCCGTCGGGGGCACCCACGGCGGCCTTCGCCCGCCGAGGAGGCAAAGGACGCAGAGAGACCGGCTGAGTTCTTGCCATACCCCAGGGTGTCAGCCGACATTGGTCGGCGTAAACCTCGCCGATGACGGGGGTTAGCGACGGGGTGGTTCCGGGGTCGTCGGTGCTCGGCTGACATTTTCGTAAGCCCGTGTCTTATTTGAGGCGCTGGCTCGATAACGAAAGTGAGAGGTCTCGTGAAGAATGTCAATTGGCTCACATGTGTCTGTGTCCTGGGGCTCGTGGCACCCGTTTTCGCGCAGCAGCCCACGGCTGCCGGGCGCGTCAAGGTCGCCTCTGGCTCGGCCTTCGTCGTCCGCGGCGGCACCGAGTTGCCGGCCAGGGCTGGTGAGAACGTCTTTGAAGGCGACGTGCTCCGCACCGGCGCCGACGGCCGCCTCGGCGTCACGCTCAAGGACGACACGCGAGTGTCGCTCGGTCCGGCGAGCGACGTGCGGGTGGACAAGTTCATCTACGCGCCGTCGGAGGGCAACCTGGCGCTGGCGCTCAAGATCGTCCGCGGGGCTGCGGCGTACGTGTCGGGCCGCATCGCGAAGCTGTCGCCAGACGCGGTGCGTCTCGAGACGCCAGCAGCGATCGTGGGCGTTCGTGGCACGACGCTGGCCATCAAGGCCGACGAGTAGATGAGCATGGCGGGGCCGAACGGCATCCTAGCAGCCGTGCTGGTCGCGATCGCGGCGGCCGGCGCGGTCGCGTGTGGGCCGAAGCGGCTGGCCGAGCCAACCCCGCCCACGCCGCCCACCGGTCAGGCGCTGATCGTGCTCCTGCCCGACGAAGACGGCACGACCGGGCGCGCAACCGTGTCGAACGCAGCCGGCGCCGTCGACCTGGCTGCGCCGCGAGACGCCTCCCACGTGACCGGAAACCGGCCACCCGGTGCGGTGACCACGATGAGCGAGGCCGACGTGACGCGTCTGTTCGGCAACGCACTGTCGGCGTTGCCGCCTGCCCCGCGCACGTTCACGCTCTACTTCCGATTCGAATCCGACGAGCTCACCGCGGAGTCGCGAGCGCTCGTGCCAGAGATTCTGAGTGCCGTGAAAGAACACTCAGCTCCCGAGGTCGTCGTGGTGGGCCATACGGACACCATGGGCTCGCCCGCGGCCAACTTCGCGCTGGGTCTCAAGCGGGCTGCCTCGGTCGGGAGCCTGCTGGTCACTGCCGGCCTCGATCGGTCAACGGTCGAAGCGACATCGCTTGGTGAATCGTACCTCCTCGTGCGTACGCCGGACGAAACGCCCGAACCGAGGAATCGCCGGGTGGAGATCGCTGTCAAGTGATTGGCAAGTAAGATGTAAGAGGTTTGGCGAGTCGACTGATTCTCCTGTCGGGCGTCCTCCCTGTCGTCCTGTCGGCGCTGCTGGCGATCGGCAGGCCTGTGGTGCTTACCGGCCTCGATGACATCGCCTACGACACACTGCTCGGCTTGGTGAAGGCGACGCCGCCCGATCCGCGTATCCTGATCGTCGATATCGACGAGCGCAGCCTGTCGACCGTTGGCCAGTGGCCGTGGCGTCGCGACGTGATTGGCGGCTTGATCGCGCGCCTGCGTGATCTTGGCGCCGCTGTTATTGCGCTCGACATCGTCTTTGCGGAGCCCGATCGCTATCAGGGGGTCGTCGCCGCCAACGAACCGTCGAACGCGAGCGGACGGCAGGGAACGCCTGACGAGCTGCTGGCCGAAAGCGTCCGCGGCGGCAACGTCGTGCTGGGAAACGCCATGACGTTCGAGCCCGGCACCTACCACGCAGAGCGCTGCGTGCTCAACCCGCTCAACCTCGTGATGCTCCGCTCGCAGGACATGGCCGACGACCGCGCGGCAGGCCCCCCGTTTTTTCAGGCCATCGGCGCCGTGTGCAATCTGAAGCCGCTCGCCGAAGCTGCCGGCCTGTCCGGATTCATGAACGCGGCGCCGGACTCCGACGGCATCCTCCGGCGCGCGCCGTTGCTGATCGAGCTCGACGGACGCGTGTATCCCAGCCTTGCCGTGGCGGCCGTGGCGGCGGCCACCAGTGTGCGCAACGCCGCATTGCGCGTCGCCACCGTGAATGCCGCGTCGCTGATGCTCGACCAACGAATCGTGCCACTCGACGGCAAGAGCAACCTGCTCATCCGCTACCGGGGCCGGAAGCGGACGTTCCCGTACGTGTCGGCCGCCGACATCATGGCCGGCCAGGTGCCGGTCCGGGGCCTCGAGGACAAGATCGTGTTCGTGGGCGCGACGGCCCTCGGCACGCGCGAAGTGGTCGCGACGCCGCTCGACACGCTCTTTGTCGGCGTCGAGGTGCAAGCCACCATCGCAGACAATCTGCTGCAGCAGGACTTCGTCCATCGACCCGTGAGCGGCTCGTCGCTCGAGGCGCTCGCCGTGCTTGGCCTCGGTCTCGTGGTCACGCTGCTGGTGGCATGGCAAGGACTCGCGTCGGGCGCCCTCGTCGCGGTGGCGGGCCTGGCCGCATTGTGGGTTGGTGGCGTGTGGCTGCTGTCCACGAGTGGCGTGTTTCTGTCGCCCCTCTATTCCACCGTGGGTGTCTTACTCGCCTTCGGATCCATGACCGTCGCGAAGTTCACCGTCGAGCGGTGGCGCGCCGAGACGGCGATTCAGAAGGTCGAGAACGCCGTGCAGTTAGCCGAGTCGGCCGGCCAGCAGAAATCGATCGCACAGCGGCTCATGATCGAGACGCTCCTGTCGCTCACCGAAACCAGGGACGCCGAAACCGGCAAGCACTCGCGCCGCACGTCGCAGTACGCGAAGCTCCTCGCAACCGAGCTCGCCAGGAATCCGACGTACAGCCAGTATCTGACCGAGAATCGGATCGAGCTTCTGTCGAGCCTCGCGCCGCTGCACGACATCGGGAAGGTGGGCGTGCCTGACGCCGTGCTGAACAAGTCCACCCCGTTCACGCCGGACGAGCTCGCCGAGATGCGCCGGCATCCCTTGTACGGCCTGGAGGTCATTCTCCGCGCGGAGAAAGAGGCCGGCATCAAGGACGATGCGATTCTGGCTATGGCGAAGCAGATCGTGTATACACATCACGAGAAGTGGGACGGGGGCGGGTATCCTGAGGGCCTGAAGGGTCCGGACATTCCCGTCGCCGGTCGCGTGATGGCGCTCGTAGACGTCTACGACGCGTGCACCACCCGCAGGTTCTATCGGCGGTCGATGTCTCACGACGAGGCGGTCGAGTTCATCGCCAAGGGCAAGGGCACGCATTTCGATCCTGCTGTTGTCGATGCGTTTCTCACCATCGCGCCTGTCATGCTGATCGTTTCAGAAGGAAGCGATCTGCGCCGCTAAGAACGACAACCAAGACGACTCATCTCACGGAGGCCGCATGCCCACCCGCCACTTGACTCACGCAGCTCTCGCAGCGCTCTTCGTCCTCTGCTGTGGGACGTCCTTTCTCGTTGGTCGCACCGCCCAGGCGCCGACGCCAGGGCCGCAACTGACCAACAAAGCGCGCGGTGGCCTCCGCATGCTGCTCGACGCGCCGCAGCTCGGCGGCCCCGAGGTCGCAGCCGGCGAGCGGTCGTACCCCGCCAACTATCTGTCGGCCGAGCACACGCATCAATCCATCGAGATCATCTATGTGTTGTCCGGCGAGTTTCAACACGAGGTCAACGGTCAGACGCATGTGTTGGCGACGGGGATGCTGGGATTCGTGAAGCCGGGCGACAAAGTGCGCCACAAGACCGGGCGTATGCCGGCGAAGACGTTGATGGTGTGGGTGCCAGGCGCCGATGGAGCGGCGCTCGCGAAAGGCTGGGTCAGCGATCCGGCGCACTAACCAACCGGCCTCCGGCCGCCTCTCGTGCAGAAGGTGTCTTCCGCGGCGCGGCGCTGACATTCAGCCCGCGCGCAGACCTTAGTCTGGCCTGCAAGAGCTTTCCGTCGGCGTCTCGACCCCTTGTCGCGTGTTTGCCACGGAATCTCGCCATTGTTCGGATGGTACGGTTCTGGCCTAGTCACGCTGGACGTTTCTCTACGTACCGGACTGTTTCGATGTCATCCCCTGTCCCGGCCGGCGAACCGGCGATCCGACATGAAAAAG
Organism: Acidobacteria bacterium RIFCSPLOWO2_02_FULL_65_29; assembly: GCA_001767435.1. Lineage (GTDB taxonomy): Bacteria > Acidobacteriota > Vicinamibacteria > Vicinamibacterales > CAVVIG01 > 2-02-FULL-65-29. Next base: position 58,749 of record MEKT01000090.1, read on the forward strand.
TCGCGTCGTTTGTGAGCCGCTCCGCCCAGGAGCCGCGGGCGGTGGCGTCGGCGCGTGAGCTGGCCGCTTTCGTTTCCGAGGAGTCCAAGCCGGTCGAGGCGGCCTCGGAACCGGTCACGCCTCGACGCACCCGCTGGTTATGGATGACCGCAGGGGCCGCCCTGGCGGCTGGTGCGGTAGCGGCCGCCGTTCTCGTTGCTCCAAGGCTCCTGGGACTGATGGAGGCGCAAGCGCCGCCGGTGACGCCGGGGCGTGTGACCATTGCCACGACGCCGCCTGGCGCCGAGGTGACCATCGACGGGCAATCGCGCGGGCTTGCGCCCGTTGCGGTGCCGCTTGACCCGGGCCACCACACGATCGTCCTCCGGCGAGGAGCCGTCGAGAGAACGATCGCCGTCCAGGTGGCCTCCGGCGCCGAAATGTTGCAGCACTTCGAATTCGCCCCGGACCCGGCGCCCGTCGACCTATCGAGCCTGTCGATCACGACCGATCCGCCGGGTGCCCGCGTCATGATCGATGGACAGGCGCGCGGCACTTCGCCGCTGGCCGTGTCCGACCTCACGGTCGGGCAGCACAAAGTGACGGTCACGGGCGACAACGGCACCGTCGAGCGCCAGGTGACGACCGAGGCCGGCGTCGCCTCATCGGTGGTGTTCTCGCTTCCCAGGACCCAGGGCGTTTCGGTGGGCTGGCTATCGGTGACATCGCCCTTCGAGGTGCAGGTGGTCGAGCGTGGCGAGGTTGTCGGCACCAGCGCGTCGACACGAATCATGATTCCCGCTGGCACTCACGACGCTGACATCGTGAACGAGTCGCTGGGCTTCAGCGAGCGCCGGAGAATCGTGGTCACGCAGGGCGCGACCTCGGCGATCACGATCGATGCGCGCGCGCCACTCAGTGCGAACGCCCGGCCGTGGGCGGAGGTGCTGATTGACGGGCGTGCCATCGGCCAGACACCGATCGCCAACTTCCAAGTCACTCTTGGAACGCATCAGATTGTCTTCAGGCATCCCGATCTCGGCGAGCGCCAGCAGACCATCATCGTCACCGCGAAGAGCCCGAATCGAATCGCGGCGGATCTCACCAAGTGAGGCTATGAAGCACGCCCTCTTCTGCGTTGTCGCCCTTCTCGCGGCGACCACGGCGGCCGCGCAGGATCCTTTGAGCGTCGCAAGGGACCTGTATGCGTCGGCTGCCTACGAAGACGCGCTCTCGGCGCTCTCTGGCGTCGAGGAGAGCGCGCCCGAGCTGGCGCTGCAGGTGGACGAGTATCGTGCGTTTTCGCTCTTCGCTCTGGGCAGGACCGACGAGGCCACATCGGCCGTCGAAGCCGTGATTCGGCGCGATCCGCTGGCCGTGCCCGACCCGCGAGACGCATCTCCGCGCATTACCACCCTGTTCGGCGACGTACGGAAGCGACTGTTGCCCGATCTCATTCGCGAAGGCTATCGGTCGGCCCGCGCGACGATGGACAAGGGAGATATGGCCGGTGCGGTGGCACAGTTGACGCGGGTGAAGGGCCTGCTCGATCACGCCAGGACGATCGGCGCAGTGGATGAGGCATTCACCGACATGGGCGTGCTCGTGAACGGGTTTCTGGATCTGGCCCGATCCGTGGCCGAGCTGGCCACTTCAGCGGCTGTGGCAGAAGCTGCCGCGGCTCCCTCCGCGCCCGCCGCGGCCACATCAGCGGCGTCAGCCGCCGCATCCGTCCTCAACCGGCCCGCGCGGGTGTTCAGTGCGGCCGACATCGACGTCACCGCGCCGCAGACCATTCGACAGCAGGTGCCAGTCGTGCCCTACAGCCTGGCGCGCGCGATACCGGCCGGACAGGCGTCCGGCGTTCTCGAATTGCTGATCGACGAAGAGGGCAATGTTGAACAGGCGGTCATGCGCCAGACCGTGAATCCGTTCTTCGACGCCGCGGTGCTGACCGCCGCGCGCTCGTGGCAGTACCGGCCGGCAACGAAGGACGGTCAAGCCGTGAGGTATGTGAAGAGAATCGGCGTGTCAGTCGCCCTTGGTGCCAGATAGACTTAGGAAGCGTGGACGCGCCCGAACGATTCGAGCAGCTCATCGCCTTCCTCTCCTCCAACCTGCCCCAGCCGGTCGAGCAGCAGCCCGACGAGACGGGCGGCATCGTCTTCACCGGCGGCTCGCCGGCCGAGGTCGTTGCGCACCTCACGAGCTCGCGCGTCGCCATCGCGGAGTACGCGGGCGCGTGGGACACGCCTTATGCCTTCACGATGAAACCGCGCCGCGTCGGCATCGTGCGCTGGCGGCGGCTGCCTGACACCGAATTGATGAACGCGGTCACGCAGCTGATCAAGGGCGCGCGTGACATGCGCCTCGCCCGCTACCGCACCTGCCGGTTCTGCGAGAAGTTACAACCGCCGGAATGGATGCACGACGAAGACCTCTGCGTCTGGTGCGCGGATCGAGAGGCGGGAGTGGTTCATTAAGCCTCTACGTTTCGATCGCCACGACGCTCGTGACCTCTTCGACCGTCGTCAGGCCCTCGGTGAGGAGAATCGCGGAGTATTGCTTCAGATCGATCATGCCGCCGGCGATGGCGGTCTCGGCAATCTCTTCGGAGCGCCGGCCAGTGCCGACCATCTGCCGAAGCGCGGAGTTCATCCGCATCACTTCGTAAATCCCAATGCGCCCGCGCACGCCCCGGTTGCCGCACTCGTTGCACCCGGCGCCCTTGAACAGCTTCGTCCCCGGCGCGAGCCCGAAGAACGCGCACGTCGCCGGCTCGGCCTCGTACTCTTCCTTGCAGTTTTGGCAGAGCCGTCGCGCCAGCCGCTGCGCGATCACGCCGACGGTCGACGACGACACCAGGAAGGGCTCGATGCCCATCTCGTTCAACCGTGTGAACGCCGCCGCGGCACTGTTGGTATGCAGCGTCGTGAACACCAGGTGGCCGGTGAGCGCGGCCTCAACGGCCGTGTGCGCCGTCTCCTTGTCGCGCGTCTCGCCCACGAGCATCACGTCGGGATCCTGCCGAAGAAACGCTCGAAGAATAGTGGCGAAGGTGAGCCCGATGTCACCGTTGGCCTGAATCTGCGTCACGCCGGGCAGGTCGTACTCGATGGGATCCTCGGCCGTCGAAATATTCACGCCGGCGTCGTTGATCTCCGCCAGCGCGGAATAGAGCGTCGTCGTCTTGCCTGAGCCCGTCGGGCCGGTCACGTAGATGATTCCGTAGGGCTGGTCGATCATCTCGCGAACGAGCTCGAGCGTCGGCCGATGCGAGATGAGCTTGTCGAGCCCGAGCGACGTGTTGGTCTTGTCGAGGATGCGCATGCAGATCTTCTCGCCCCACTTGCCAGGCACGGTGGAGACGCGAAAATCAATCGGCTTTCCCTCCATCGTCACGCTGATGCGGCCATCCTGCGGCAGCCGCTTCTCGGAGATGTCGAGCTTGGCCAGAATCTTCACGCGCGAGACGAGCCCGAGCTGAACCTTCTTGGGCAGCTTCTGCAGGACCTGCAGTACGCCGTCGATGCGGAAGCGGACGGTGACGTCCTCTTCCATCGGCTCGATATGAATGTCGCTGGCGCCCTGCTTGATGGCGAGCCCGAGAATCGAGTTCGCAATCCGGATGATCGGCGCGTCCTCCGACGCGTTCATCAGGTCTTGCTTGGTCTCGGCCTTGATCTGCTGCTCGTCGGCGAGCTGCAGCTCGCGAATCATGTCCGACTGCAGCAGGTCCACGCTCACGGTGGGCGCGCCGGTCTTTGCTGCGGCCCTCGCGGCGGGCGCGCCGCGCGCGGTGCCGGACGTCGACGATCCGGACGCCCCGGCCGGCGCCGATCCGGGCGCCGGCTTGAGCGCTTCGGCGTAGGTCGTGTTGACGAAGCGCCGGAAATCTTCGTCGCTCACCGCCACCGGCTCGATCATGACGCCTTTGATCACCCGGCGCACGTCGTCGAAGGCGACAACGTTGTTCGGGTTGGTCATGGCGAGGGTGAGCCGGTTGTTGCAGAAACTGACCGGGATGACATGGTGCTGGTTCACGAGCGTCGTCGGCAGCAGGGTGAGCACGCGCACGTCGATCTTCATCTTCGACAGGTTGATGAAGTCGACGCCGGCACGTTGGTTGGCCTTCTCGAGCCGCTCGGCCATCACGGCTGTGAGCAGCATGGCCAGCATCGGGTGCTCGCCGAGCACCTGCTCGAAGCTGTTGCGCTCGAGAACAGCGCACGTCGTAGGCTCGAGCGCGATGACCGTGGCGGTGCGCGGCTTGCCCGTCAGAAGCGCCATCTCGCCGAACATCTCGCCCGGGCTGAGCTCGGTGAGCGTGAACTCGAGGCCGCTGTCTTTGTCGCGGCGGCGAACGGCCACCAGACCGTTGAGAATCACAAACGCCGCGTCGCCGGCCCCGCCCTCGCGCACGATGACGCTCTGCGGCGCGTAGTCCTTGCGGACCATCTGCGCTTCGAGCCGCTCACAGGCGTCGGGCGGAAGGCCCGTGAACAGGGGTACGTGGCTCAGGAGAGTAGGCATTGAATGCGGTTCAGCGATCAACGGTCAGCAATCAGCTGTCAGCCAGCGATCAGAGGGCCCTAGCCGAAGGCACAGAGCTGAAGGCTGAAGGCCTGTCCATGTTATTCGATTCTTATCGGCTCCGCCGCGCGGGTCCGAAAGGGTTTGGCTTGGGTAGCCTGAGAGCCGGAAAGGTCCTGTGAGATAAGGATTTAGCTTGATTTCCGGCCGACGCCTGGCCCTTGAATCCAGCCTAGCATGTAGGCGCGTGCGGCCCTCGCCGCCGATCACCCGCTGGCGAGCAGGTACTCGGCGGCCCTGAGCCACGCGCGAGCCTCCCGATACTCCGGAAACGCGGCAGCGACGAGCTTCCAGAACGCCTTCGAGTGATCGAGCCGCCTCAGGTGCATGAGCTCGTGAACCATCACGTAATCCCGCACCCAGGCCGGCACCTGCACGAGGCGCCAGTTCAGGCAGATGTGGCCGTTCGGCGAGCACGAACCCCATCGCCATTTCTGATTCCGCACGCTCACGCGCGACACGCGGAGTCCGTGCGCGGACGCAAGCTGCAACAGCCGCGGCGGGAGCTCGCCGAGTGCTCGCGTCCTGAGCGCCCGCACGACCTCGAGCGGCAACTCCTCGCGGGCCACGGCGCGTTCCCTGGCCATGCGCGCGCGCTGTCTGTCGATCCACGCGCGCTGGCTGTCGGCGAATGCACTGGCTTCGCGCTTCGTGCCCCAGCGAGGAATCGTCACGCGGACACTGCCGTCAACCCGGACGCGGACGACGTAACGCCTCGCGCGAGGGTGTCTGATGTACTCGGGTTCTCGCGGCTCTTGGGATTCGCGGAGCTCGAATGGCAGAGATGGCTGCATCGGTTAGGGCCCGGTAAAGAATAAGGTGTGTATTGGCCCTTAGTCCTCAATCCGTGGCGATGGCGCGCGCGGATCTCAGCCACAATCCTCCGTCGATCACCAGCACGACGCCATGAACGAAAGACGCGGCGTCGGAGCAGAGAAAGAGCGCGGCACTGGCGACTTCATCGATCGTCGCCAGGCGGCCGAGCGGACATTGCTCCTCGATTTTGAGCCGCGATGCCGGTGTCGTCAGGCGACGCACGCCCTCGGTGTCGCCCACCGGCCCGGGCGCCAGTCCGTTGACGCGAATTCCGTAGGGTCCCCATTCAGCGGCGAGCGCCCGCGTGAGAGCGTCCACGCCGGCCTTCGCGGCCGATGCGTGGCTCTGCCCCACGGTGCCCAGCAATTGGAGCGTCGCGCTGATGTTCAGCACGACCCCGCGACGCTTCTTCAGTTCTGGAAGCGCCGCCTTCGAGACGTTGAACGTGCCCTTCAGATCGATGTCGACAACGGTGCCGAAGCCGTTCGCCGAAAGACTCTCGGCAAGACAGACGAAGTTTCCGGCCGCCCCGTTCACGAGAATGTCGATGCCGCCGATGGCCCCAACGGTATCGGCGATGACCGCTTCGACCGCCGCCGGATCGCGGACATCGCTGGTCGCGCCGATCGCGCGCACGCCGGTGCGCCTCAGCTCATCCACGGTGGGTTCGAGATGCTCTCGTTTTCTGCTGGTAATCGCGACGTCGCACCCCACGCCGGCCAGAGCGAGCGCAATGCCGCGGCAAATGCCCGTGCCGCCGCCCGTCACGAGCGCGGACTTGCCTCTTAGCAGATCCTGTTGAAAGTACATCAGCTCCCAGCCCTACCAAAACCCAAGCACCTTCCACCAGGCGAACCCGATCGTCGTCCAGATCGCGATGTTCACGATCGACACGACCAGGCCGACGCGCCACCAGTCGAGCTGGCTCACGTAGCCTTCGGCAAACACGATCGGCGCGGTCGTCGTCCCATAGTGCGTCAGGCCCGCTGTCAGGTTCGCCATGCACGCGAGCGCGTAGACGGCCAGCGCAGGCGGCGTGCCCGCGCCGATGAGCATCACCACAAACGGTGGAAACATCGACAGCATGTGTGCGGTGATGCTCGCAAACGCATAATGCGCGTAGAAGTAGACCACGATTGTCGCCAGCAAAATCGGCATCCACGTCCAACCGGCAAACCACGAGCCCACCCACCCGGCCAACGCGGCCGTCGAGCCCGTCCGGTTCAGGACATCCCCCATCGTCAGCAAGCCCCCATACCAGACGAAGACGTCCCAGGCGTTCTTCTCACCGAGCGCGTCGCTCCACGTCATCACGTCGGCCGCGAGGAGCACGGCCAGGCCGAGAAACGCGACGAGCGTCACGTCGAGCGGAACACCGATCACGCGCTGGTGCCACTGCGAGGTCATCCACAAGGCGATGACCCCCGCGAACACCGCGAGCGTCGTGCGCTCGCGCCGGCCGAGCGGTCCCATCCGGTCCAGTTCGTCGCGGGCGTAGGCGGCCGCCCCCGGCGTATGGCGGATGTCCGGCGTGACCATGCGGTACACCACGTACGGCACGGCCATGCACGACGCGATGCCTGGCGCCAGGCCCGCGAACAGCCAGCTCGACCAGCTCACGGTGATCTTCGCATACTGCTGCGCCAGGCCGACTGCCAGAACATTGCTGGCCTGCCCGGTCAAGAACATGGCGCACGCCACCGCACTGCCCTGGTACAACGAGGCCATCAGGAAGCGGCCGAGGCGCCCCGCGGTCGCTCCCGGTTTCGAATCGTACAGCTCGGCGATGCTCCGCGTGATGGGTAGCACGATGCTGCCGCTTCTGGCGGTGATCGACGGGATGCCCGTCGCCAGCGTCACGTCGGTCATGACCAGCGAGTAGGACACGCCGAGCGAGCTTGTCCCAAACCGTCGCACGAAAAGGAGCGCGACGCGGCGCGCCAACCCGGTGTCGCGGAGGGCACGCGACATCATCATCGCCGCGAGCACGAGCCACACGGAGCCGGTCGCAAAGCCCGACAGCGCCTCGTTCATCGGCAGCCGGCCGATGAGCACGAACATCATCAGGCCGACAAGGACCAGGACCGCGCCGGGCAGCGGCCGAATCATCAATCCGACGATGGTGGCCAGGAAAATCGCGGTGATGCGCCAGCCCGCCTCTGTGACACCTGCGGGCCGGGGCAAGACGTACGCCACAACAACATAGATGGCGGCGAGCGCGAAGAAACCGACGGCGCGTCGATGGGCCTTCAGAACAGTGACTCGGGGATCGAGGTTCGAGATTCGGGGCTCGGAGCGGGCTGACCGCTGACGGCTGATGGCCGAGAGCTGGTCGCTGGGGGCTGAGAGCGGTCCAAGGCACTTCAGTTTACACGCGCTCGGGCTGGGCGGCCTCCTCACCGGCATTTTTCACGACATTCACCACGGGGAGATCGTCGGTGAACGGCAGGCCGTCGGTGAGCTCGCGCGACTGGAGCATGCGCGGCACGCGGTCGATCACCTCGAGGGCAGGAATCTCTTCGCCGCCATTGGTGGCGTGAAGCTCCTTGAGCCTTCTGGCCTTCAGGAGCACATTGCCCTCCAGCGACCCGACGGCCCGGTTGTAGGCCTCGAGACTGGACTTCAGCCGCGCGCCAAGATCGTCGAAGTGGCCGCCGAGCGCGCGCAGCGATTCGTACAGATTCCGGCCGAGCTCGCTGATCGTCCGCGCGTTCTCCTCCATCGCGTCCTGCTGCCAGCCGTACGCCACGGCGCGGAGGAGCGCGATGAGCGTCGTCGGGCTCGCGGGAATGACCTTGCGATCGACGCCGAACTCGATGAGCGACGGATCCTGCTCGAGCGCGGCGCTGAAAAACATCTCGCCCGGGAGAAACATCACGACGAACTCGGGCGAAGCTGGCACGTCCGAATAGTAACCTTTTGCGCCCAGCTGGGTGAGGTGCGTGCGCACCTGACGGGCGTGCTCGCCGAGCAGCGCCAGCCGCGTGGCCTCATCGGGGGCCTCTATGGCTTTCAGGTACGCGTCGAGCGGAACCTTCGCGTCGACCACGACGTGCTTGCCGCCCGGCAGCCGCACGATCACATCGGGCCTGATGCGGCGATCGTTGCCGTTCAGCGTGCCGTCGAGCGTCTGCTGCTCCTCGAAATCGCAATGCTCGATCATTCCCGCCAGCTCGACGACGCGCTTCAGCTGGAGCTCACCCCAGCGGCCTCTGACGCCCGGGCGTTTGAGGGCGTCGACCAGCCGCCGCGTTTCGGTTTGCAGGTGACGCCCGGTGGTGTCGAGCGAGGCGACGGCCTGCATGAGCGTCGCGCCGTTCTCGACGCGGCGCCGCTCCGCGTCTTTGATCTCCTTGTCCACATCGGAGAGGGTGCGCTGGAGGGGCGCCAACAGGTCTTCGATGGCCTTCTTGCGCGCGTCGATGTCGCCGGCGGCCTCGGCGCGAGCCGTCTGCATGCGCGTTTCCGCGAGCTGCAGGAACGAGCGGCTGTTCGACTGAAGCGCCTCGGCGCTGAGCGACTTGAACGCGTCGCGGAGTTTCGCCTCGGCGTCCTGATACGCGCGCAGTCTCTCGGCGTGGACGGCGCGATCTTTCTCGATCTCGGTGCGAAGACGAGTGTGCGCGGAGCGACCGGCCAACCAGGTGACGAGCGCGCCGATGCTGGCGCCAACGAGAAGGACGAGGATGGTTGTCAGATCCAAAATGGCTCAAACGACGATCACCTAGAGGCCGCAGAGCGCGCAGAGAACCATATCTCACTGCCTTCTCTACGGGTCCGTGGCGGTCGTCGTGACAAGTATGGCATGGGAAAGCTCACGTCCCGTCCTGTATCGTCTTGACCAAACGTCTCTGCATTTTCTGAGCTCTGCGTTTGATGGCGTCGTCGAGGTCGTCGTAAGGGCCCTAACTACCGGGAAACGACAAACGGCAGCCAGGCGTCGGGCAACTGCAGCTCGGCGGCGTGCGCCGCTGCGGCGAGGACCGCGGCCCGGTGCTCATGGAGGTCGTGCTGTTCCTCGTCCGGCCCGCACCCGGCGTCGACGCCAGCCGCGATCCGCCGCAGCGCGTGGCGCGCCGCGATCTGCGCCAGGCGAACGCGGTGCGCGTAGCGTCCTGCGCCGGTTTGCCGGTCGGCCTGCGCGACGGCCCACTCGGCCTTGAGGTGCACGAGCCGCGCGATGTTGACCGGCTCGAACGGCAGCGTGCTCTGGAAACGCTCGTCGGACGCCGTGTCGAGCGCACCAGCAGCCTTGAACGCGCGCTGCCGATCCAAGTCGAGCCGGTAGCACTGGAAGCACAGCGGGCGGCGGCTCCGGTCGTCAACGCGACTTACTTCTCGCGGGGCGCGTAGACTCTCGGCCTCGGCGCGACAAGAGGGGCACAGGGCCTTCGGGCGCCGGCCTTCCAGTTCGCCGCCTGGGAACCCAACCCATTCATTTTCATCGAGTTGCGACGAACTGGCTGGGATGCACCTGATCATGGACCCAGTCTACAGGCGAGGCGTGACAGACCAGGTCACTCAGAGAGAGAGAGACAGAAACGCAGGCGGGAGACTGACGCCCCCGCTACTTGATGTTCACCCGCACGAGCGCCGTCGTCCAGCAGCACTGATCGCCGCCGCCGCCGTTGCCCGACTGATCGTTCACCTGGGCGCGAAGGATGTACTCGCCCGGCTCGCTGAAGTACGCGTTGGTCTTCGCCTCGAGGAAGAGCGTGGCATCGCCCTTGTTCTCCAAGCGAATCTCGTCGGTGTCGTACGTCACGTCCCCGGGCCCGCGATGCTTGTGCCAGGAGATGCGAATGTCGGCCGGGGGGCCGCTGCCACGTCCGCCGCCACCGCCGCCGCCACCGCCGCCGCGGCTGGCAATCACCTGGCCGCCGATGATCGCCACGCCCGGATCAGGGGCCGCCGGACCGCGCGCGCCTCGTCCACGCCCGGCATCCGCGCCCCGAGCCGGGGCCGCGCCGCGCGCCGCTTCGGCCGCGGACGGCTTCGCCGGCTTGTCCGACGCCCAGAACCTGAGCTCGACCGGCTGCCACGGGGCGCCAGTCAGCGTCTGCGCGATTCCTCGCGGCGGTCCCGTCGTGGTCGGACCGTTCTCCGCGAACTTGATGACGGGCGGCGCGTTCTCGTTCGCCGTGTTCTGGAAGAAGTCGATCCAGTAGGCAGGATTCGCCCAGAAGGTGACGGCCGTCGTCTGGCCGTTGGCGTTGATCGTCCAGGTCAGCTTCCGGTTCAGCGCTTCCTTCGCGACCGGAATCGAGAACACGCCGTACGCTCGCCCCGTCTCGAAGTGCGTCGGCTGGCCGAAATCCGGCCCACCGGGCTCGATCCTGTTGTTCGGGCCGATGGGAATGTCGAGCTCTTGATCCTTATTCCGGTTGAAGTAACCGAGAATGATGACGTTTGCTCCGTCCTTATGAGGGCCCCATCCTTCCAGCGCGGCGAAAACGGCTTCGTTGGTGAGACCCAAAGGCTCGAGCGGCAGAGGCACCTGTGACGGTAACGGCACCGCCTGACCGGACGCGACAATCGCCCAGCTGCCCACAGCCACCACAGCCGCCAGGGCCGCGACCGCAGGCCGAAACGATTTCATGGAAATGACTCTCCTGTGTGAGGAAGAGGCGCCGCCCGCGATTCCCGCGGACGGCGCCTCTTGTCGAACTTACCTGCGCGTGCCGACGCTTACTGCTGCTGTTGTTGCTGTGTGTTGAGGTTCAGCTTCATTTTCCGCGCCTCGACCTCGACCACATAGTCCTCGTCGGACATGTAGGTGACGTTCACCCACGCATGCGCCATCTCGTCGACCGTGCGGTCGCCGTAGCCCACCCAGACGTTCGGGTCGGGGTTGCTCTTCTTGGCGGCCGTGTTGTCGTGCCACGCCGTGATTTTCAGGATCGTGCCCTTCGGGAGCAACGGCGCCGCGTCGTCGGCGTAGAGATACGAGTTGTGCCAGTTGAAGTTGAAGTCGGCCACGTGGCTGAGAATCTGAATCTGGCCGCCCGGCAGGACCGCTTCCATCGACATCGCCTTGCCGCGCAGGTGCATGTGCGGCTGGAAGCTCTCCACTCGGGCCGCCTGACGAAGCACGAAGAAGCCCTGCGTCGCCTTCACGGTGTTCGGCGGAATGTCCACGCCGCCGGCGTTGGTCGCGCCCATGAGATGGAGCACCTGGCGGAACTTCGGCTCCTGACCTTTCGGATAGAAGTAGATGCCGAGCTCGGCTGTGTCAGTGATGTCTTCGCCGCCATTTGAATAGTGGATGTCCCACACGATCTTGGAGCCCGCGAGCATCAGCTTGCCGCTGTTCGGCCGCATGATCTCGCCCTGCTTGCCGACGGCCCATTCCATGAACGTTCCGGCCTGCTGCGCACCGGTCGCGTCGACGGGGTTGGCCGCGATCGAGTCGGGGGCCTCTTCCTGCTGGAGACGCAGCACGATGTGATGCGTGATCTTGCGGCCCTTGATGGAACCCGGCCGAACTTCGATCGCCCGCACCCAGCGCGGCTCGGTGAGGCCCGTCTCGGTCATCGGCTTCCACCACGCGTCGTTCTGGCCGGCCTTGTGCGTCCACGGAGTGGACTTGACGATCAGATCCGGCTCGGTCTGCCCAAACAGCGGCGCGAAATTCCAGACCTGTTCGTTCGGCCACGCCTTCGGCGCTGGCATGTCCTTCACGTCGCCCTTCGGGGCGCCCGCATCAACCCACTTCGCAATGGTGGCGATCTGGTCGTCGCTCAGCGACCGGTCGTTCTTGAATTCCTGGATGCCCACGGTCTTGTCGATGTGCCAGGGCGGCATCTGTCGATCCGCCACGCGCGCCTTGATCGAGCGCGCCCACGGCCGCGCCTCTTCATAAGTGGTGAGCGACATCGGCGCGATCGAGTCGGTCCGATGGCACGCTTCGCACTTCTCCTGGAAGATCGGCGCAATGTCTTTCGTGAACGTCGGCTTCGCCGGAACGTCGGCCAAGGCCGGCGTGGCGATCGCCACGGCAACAACGAGAACGCCAAGTGGCTTCCATGTCGTGCGCATTCGAAAACTCCTTTTGCCCCCTCGCCCGGGGGCCTTCTGCCTACACGTCACCCCAAGAAGGGCACATTTGCTCAGGCCAACCGTAACACTATGTAACCCCTACTGTCCAGAGAACTTTGCGTAGATGGGCGTGATGGGGTCTGACCCCCACTCTGACCCCAGCTACTTGATGATGACCTTGACGAGCGCCGTGGTCCAGCAGCACTGGTCGCCGCCGCCGCCGTTGCCCGACTCGTCGTTCACCTGCGCGCGCAGCCAGTACTCGCCCGCCTCACTGAAGTAGCCGTTGGTCTTCGCTTCGAGGAACAGTTTCGCGTCGCCCTTGTTCATGAGACGGATCTCGTCGGTGTCCCACGTGAACTCACCGGGCCCGCGATATTTGTGCCACGTGATGCGGATATCAGCCGGCGGAGCCGAGCCACGCCCGCCGCCACCGCCCCCGCTGCCGGGTGTGGTGCCGGAACTGCGGGTGATGACTTGCGTGCCGATGATCGCCACCGGGGTGTCGTCGCGCGGCGCCGCCCCACGGCCCGCGTCAGCCCCGCGACCCGCGTCGGCGCCACGGCCGCGCGCGGCGCGCGCCGCGGCTGGAAGGCCTTCCTCCGGATCGTAGGTCTCCTTCTGATCGGCCGCCCAGAATTTCAGCTCCACCGCATTTCCCACCGTGCCGTACAGCGTCTGTGCGATGCCGCGCGGTGGGCCCGTCAGCGTCGGGCCGCTGTCCGCAAACTTGATGACCGGCGGCTCGTTGCCGCTGGCGCCGTGCTTGTAGAAGTCGATCCAGTACAACGGGTTCTGCCACAGAGTCACGGACGCCGTCTGGCCATTGGCCACGAGCGTCCACGTCAGCCTCTTGTTGCCGAAATCCTTCGGCACCGGAATCGCGAACACGCCGTACTGCCGCCCGCCCAAGTGAAAGTGCGTCGGCTGGCCCTGGTCCGGCCCACCGGGCTCGATCCGGTTGTTGGGCCCGATCGGGATGTCGAGATCCTGATCTTTGTTCCGATTGAAGTAGCCGATCAGCAGCACGTTGGTGCCGTCCTTGGTGGGGCCCCATCCTTCGACCGCCGGGTAGATCGCCTCGCCCGTCACACCGAGCGGCGCGAGTTGCAGCGGCTGCGCCGGCGGCTGCTGGCCGGCGCCGACGCCGACCCACGCGCCTATCGCCATCACAGCCGCCAGGGCCGCGACCGCGGACCGAGATCCTTTCATGGGAGTGATTCTCCTCTAAGGTGAAAAAGGCGCCGTCCGCGGGTTTCGCGAACGGCGCCTCGTCGTGCACTTCCTCAACCCGACGGCCGCGACCCACATGCGCGCGGCCTCCGTTCGCGACGCTACTGCTGCTGTTGCTGCTGCGTGTTCGCCGTCAGCTTGGCTTTGCGCGTCT
>MEKT01000091.1:0-4274 GCA_001767435.1 Acidobacteria bacterium RIFCSPLOWO2_02_FULL_65_29
GGGCGTCTCAAGAATCTTCGGCCGATTCAGTGTCCAGCAACAGACGTGCCCGTCGCCGACGCCGATCTCGCCTAGGGATCCACGAGTTTACCCCCGTGCCCTGTTCGCCGGGCGTCAAAGTTTCGGCGAGTGAGCGACGAAACTGGAATCTGCGCCCACGGACGCAAGCCCGGGCAGAAGCGTGCAGGCCGCTTTGCGGCCGTACTGAGACAGCTTCTAAAGCCGAAAAACTTGCCTCATTAAGTATGGACATCGGCTTTAGAAGATGTCTAGGATGATGGGCCACAAGGAGATTCCCATGCACCTACGTCTCGCGTCCAGCTCCATCGTCCTCGTCCTCTTTCTAGCGATCGCGGTCGCCCCCCTCGCCGCTCAGGCCCCCCCGGGCTGGAGCGTCCGCATCGACCGCAGCACGAGTGCCGCGGACCCGGACAACACGCCGAACCTGAAGTTCGCCACCATGGGGAAGGGGTTCCACGTCACCGGCGGACCGGCCGGGGTGTTCTGGAATCCAGCGAACACCGCGGCGGGCGACTTCACCGCCTCCGCGACCTTCACGCTCACGAAGCCGAGCGGTCACACCAACTACTACGGCCTGGTCTTCGGCGGCGCCGATCTCGGCGCCGCGACGCAGAACTACATCTACTTCCTCGTCGCCCAGGACGGGACGTTCCTCGTGAAGCACCGGGCCGGCGAGCAGACGCACGACGTGCAAAACTACACGAAGCACGCCGCGGTGCGGCAACCGGGCGCCGACGGCCGATCGATCAACGCGCTCGAAGTGCGCGTGGCGGGCAACACGATCTCGTACGTCGTGAACGGCCAGGTCGTGCACACCACGCCCAAGACCGGCATGACGGCGAAGACCGACGGCATCGTGGGCGTGCGGGTGAATCACCTGCTCGACGTGCACGTGGAGGGCTTTGCTGTTCAGAAGAAGTGAGGAGTTGTCAGACGAGCTGAAAGCTGGAAACGAGGACACCCATGCGGACAAGATTCGCATTCCTCGCGCTCACGGCCCTCGTCGTGGTCGCACTCGCGGACCCGACGCCTCGGGCCCTTCTCGCGCAGAGCCAGGGCGCGGCGGCGCTGACCGGCCTCGTCGCCTCCGCGGAGGAAGGCCCGATGGAAGGCGTGCTCGTCAGCGCCAGAAAAACAGGCTCGACGATCACGACCACCGTCGTCAGCGACCGCGGGGGCCGCTATCACTTTCCGCGGGCGCGACTCGAGGCGGGTCAGTACGGCCTGCGGATTCGTGCGATCGGCTACGACCTCGAGCGCGAGGTGGCCGTGTCGGTCGCGCCCGGGCAGACGGCCACAGCGGATCTGACCCTTCGCAAGACGCGCGACCTGGCGTCCCAGCTCACCAACACTGAATGGCTCTCGAGCTTTCCCGGCACCGAGGAGCAGAAGGCCTCGGTGCGCGGATGCGCGCACTGCCACATGCTCGACCTGGCGACCAAGTCACGCCACTCCGCCTCCGAGCTTGTATCGGTCGTCGAGCGGATGTCCGGATATCCGCCCCTCTCGTTTCCGTTGATGGTCCAACGCACGCCGGCGCCGCGCATCGGCGGCGGCGCGGTATCCGTGGAGCGGCAGCAAGAGTCCCGGCGGCGCCAGGCCGAGTATCTGAGCACGTTGAACCTCAGCTCCGGTCCCAATTGGGGCTACCCGTTGAAGACGCTCCCGCGGCCGACGGGTGGCGCGACGCGGGTGATCTACACCGAATTCGATCTGCCGAAACCCACGAGGCAGCCGCACGACGTCATCGTCGATTCCACGGGCATGGCGTGGTACGCGAGCTTCGGCGAGCAGATCCTCGGCAAGCTCAACCCCAGGACTGGCGCGGTGACCGAGTACGCGGTGCCCGTGCTGAAGCCGGCGGCGCCCAAGGGCATCCTCGGCATGCGGTTCGACGAAGACCAGAACCCGTGGCTCGGGCTCCAGTTCCAGGGCGGCATTGCGAAGTTCGATCGGAAGACGGAGAAGTTCCAGGCCTGGCGTCTGCCGCCGGAGCTCGACGGCGACCACGTGCAGATCAATCAGATCAGCCCCGATCGCCACAAAGTCGACGGCAAGGTCTGGTTTCAGGATGCGGGCACGTACACCGTGCTCCGGCTCGACGTGCGCTCCGGCCACATCGAAAAGTTCGAGCCGTACAAGATTCCTCGGCCGAACGTGTACGACGTGATTCCCGACGCCGCCAACAACGGCTATTTTCTGCCGCTGGGCGCCGAAGAGGTCGGCCGGATAGACGCGAAGACAGGCGCCATCACGATATACAAGACGCCGACGCCGGGATCGGGGCCTCGGCGCGGCATGATGGACGCGCAGGGGCGTCTCTGGTTTGGCGAGAATCGCGCGGACCGAATCGGGATGTTCGATACGAAGAGCGAAACGTTCAAGGAATGGCCCGCACCGACGCCCGGCGCCTGGCCCTACGACGTCACGGCGGACAAGAACGGCGATGTGTGGTCGGGCGGCGAATACAACGACCGCATCCTGCGTCTCGACCCCAGGACGGGACGGTTCATCGAGTACCTGCTACCCCGCCACACGAACGTTCGGCGAGTCTTCGTCGACAACAGCACGACGCCGGTCACCTTCTGGGTCGGCAACAACCACGGGGCGTCGATCGTAAAACTGGAACCGCTCGACCCTTGAGCAAACGGTTCAGCCCGTTCGCGTAGGAAACCCTTCGGAGCAGGCCGTCAGGCTTACGAAAAACGCGACGCAGGCCAGGCGACGCCGTGGGGATGGGGGGCCCCGAGACCAATTTCCGCGGTCTCTGCGAGCTCTGCGTTGATCGTCGTGCAACAGACCTACGCGAACACGCCGAGCGGGCTGTAGCGGCCCTTCAACACGGCGTCGGTTTCGTCGCAGCCGAGCCACTCCTGAATCGCTGTGGCGTACACGCGTCTGAAGTCGGTCGTCATCTTCAGGTTGCCATCGTCGAGATCGGTGAGGCTCGGCGCCTTGCCGTAGAAGCCGCCCTTGACGCCTTTGCCGATCAGGAACATCGGCGTCGCCGTGCCGTGATCGGTCCCGAGGCTCCCGTTCTCTTCGACGCGCCTCCCGAACTCGGTGAAGATCATGACGGCGACTTCATCGCCGTGCCCGATGCGCTTCACATCTTCCATGAACCCGCGCACCGCGTCGGCGGTGTACATGAGCAACCGGCTGTGGAGATCGGCCTGCTGCACGTGCGTGTCGAACGAATTGCCTTGGTAGGTGACGTAGTAGAGCCGCGTCGGCATCCCGGCGGCGATGAGCGCCGCAACGCGCTGGAGGTTGGCGCCCAGCCCACCGCCGACCCCGTAGTCCACCGTCGTCTGATAGCTGGCCGACGCCTGGCGGACGAAGTCGGAGCTCTCGGTCGCGTTCTGAGCCGTCGAGGCCAGGAACTCCAGCATCGCGTTCGACGACTTCCTCTGCTGGCTCAGCCCGGCGAGGACCTGCTTTTCGGCGTCGGTGCCCTCCCGGCGGAAGCGAGCGGGGTCGTCGAAGACGAGGGGCGAATGCCGGCCGCTTCGCACGGCGAGCGACTGGGCGTTACCCAGATCGACGATGATGTTTTTCTTCGACGCGTCGTAGCGCTCGTCGGCCAGGCGGCCGAGCCATCCGAGCGCTTCGCCGCCGTTCGGCACCCCCGTGTGCCAGAAGCCCATCGACGAGAAATGCGACAGGCTCGGGTGGTCGTAGCCGCAGCCGTGCACGACGGCCAGCTGGCCGTCCTGGCCGCTTCGCACGGCGAGCGACTGGGCGTTACCCAGATCGACGATGATGTTTTTCTTCGACGCGTCGTAGCGCTCGTCGGCCAGGCGGCCGAGCCATCCGAGCGCTTCGCCGCCGTTCGGCACCCCCGTGTGCCAGAAGCCCATCGACGAGAAATGCGACAGGCTCGGGTGGTCGTAGCCGCAGCCGTGCACGACGGCCAGCTGGCCGTCCTTATAGAGCCGCTCGAAGCCGACCATCGACGGATGGAAGCCGAACCCGCCCGCCGCCTTGATGACTTCGCTTTCCGGGATGCCGAGCTTCGGCCGGGCGCGATAGTACGCAGGGTCGCTGTACGGCACGACCGTATTCAACCCATCGTTGCCGCCCGAGAGCTCGACGACGACCAGAATGCGCTCGGGGTGCGATTCGACGCTGGTGCCCTGCAGCGCCTGCGCCGTGAGCGCCGCCGACGTCCGGCTCAGGACGATCGGCAGGCCGGCGCCCACGCCGATGCCGTAGAGTCCGCGAACGAGGAAGTCGCGGCGAGAACATCCACA
>MEKT01000091.1:4371-17161 GCA_001767435.1 Acidobacteria bacterium RIFCSPLOWO2_02_FULL_65_29
CCTTGTCGGCGAGCGTCA
Organism: Acidobacteria bacterium RIFCSPLOWO2_02_FULL_65_29; assembly: GCA_001767435.1. Taxonomy (GTDB): domain Bacteria; phylum Acidobacteriota; class Vicinamibacteria; order Vicinamibacterales; family CAVVIG01; genus 2-02-FULL-65-29. Next base: position 4,390 of record MEKT01000091.1, read on the forward strand.
CCGACAGAAACCGGTGGACGAAGTGGTCGACGACTTTGTCCGCGGTGTCGGCGCCCACGGCCGCCGCCATAGCCGTGAGATCGATCGTCGCCGGCCGCCTGGGAATCAGCTTGGTCCGCTCGTACGCCAGGAGGCTGCCCTTGTAGCCGCCGTACCGTGTGTTGTAGTCCTCGTCGCGGTCCACCATCATGTTCGACTCGGCCATCGTAGCCGTGTCCGCGTCTTCCTTGGTGGCTTCGGTCATGGTCATGCCCTGGGCGAAGCGCTGCCCGACGCGCGCGTCGGTGGCCGACATGGGCCGATCGGGCGGGCGGAAATTCTTCACGTCCGGGAACAGGACGCCGCGAAACAGGTTTCCGCGGTTCAAGAGCGTCGACGGCGTAATCCAGGTGCGACCGCCGGCCCACCCGGCCACGTTGGGCGGATTGAACAGCGACTGGCCCAGGCTGGACGTCATACGGCCGAAATCCGGGATGGTGGGCATTTCGCGGAGTCCCACCTTCTTGTAGGTGGAGACCACCAGCTGCACGGGGCTCTTGATTTGCGTGGCGAACGCCGGCGGGCTGTAGAAATCGCGCGAGAGAAAGATCCGCTTCAGGAGCGGCTTCATCTGATACCGGCTGTCGCGATAGGTGCGGCCCAGCTCCGCCTTGAGCGCGTCGTCGATCTCGTCGCGAACAAAGAACCGATACACCTTGGCGGCGACGAACTCGGCGGTGACGGGCCGCGCCAGGATGATGTCGATGATGTCCTCGCCGTCGAACGCGCCCGTCCGGCCGAGAAACGTCTTCGCGCCAAAGTCGTGCTGCTCGCGATCGAACTTGAACTCCAACACGTCGTTCGTCCACCCCGTGAACGCACGCGCCGCCTCGCGAACGTCGCGCTCGCTGTAGTTGCCCACGCCCATCGTGAAGAGCTCGAGCAGCTCGCGGCCGAAGTTCTCGTTGGGATGCGCCTTGATGTTCTCGCCGTTGTCGAGGAACACGAGCATCGCCGGATCCTTCAGAAGGCCGACGAGCAGCTCGCGGAAATTTCCCGACGCGCGCGCGCGAAACATCTCGTTCTGCCGGAGCATCATCCGGTAGTCGCGCACCTTGTTCGCGCCGGTCGCGAAGTGGCCGTGCCAGAACAGCGTGAGCTTCTCCTCGAGCGGCCGCCTGGTCGCCACCATGCGGTTCGCCCACCAGAGACCAAGGCGCTGCGTCTCGATGCCGTTCGCGGCCAGGCTGTAGAAGAACTTGTCGACGACGGGCTGGAGCCGGCGCTGCGCGCCTTCCGGGAGCACTTTTTCGCCGAGCCCCTCGCCGCGCTCGCGGGCAATTCGCACCGCCTCCGCCCGGCTCGGCGGGAACGGATCCATGCCGGGATCCCAGATGACCGACTCGTCGAAGGGTTTCAGGCCGCTCGTGATGGCCTCGTAGTCGACCAGCTCGCTGACGACCCGCTCGGGCGTCAGGGCCGCGAGACGCGCGATTTCCTCGGGCGCGGCGCCAAAACCGGCGCGCTCGATGAGATGCGCGGCGCGCTCGGAGCTCCAGTCGCCGGGCGCGATGGGCGTGAGGTCGCCGGCCCAGCTCGCAGGCCCGGCCGCGTCTGCCGGGGGCGCCGTGCCGACGGCCGCGACGAGCGCCGCGACCATGACGGCAGCCATGGCTGCACGAACAAGAAAGGAGGACGTCCGGAGATGACGAACGAGCCGGCAGGCCATACGCATCCGACCTCCCGCTACCGCGTCGCGCGGCTGCGCGCCCGAGTGATTCTAAGAATTACCCGACCTGCTCTAAGGCTGTGAGGGCTGATTATACGCTCGTCACCGCCCGCGCCAAACTGCGGCGTGGCCGCTTCAATCGGCCTGGTCTGCTGGACAGCCCGTCGGGGACGGTCTCGAAAGGGGCCGCGATGATAGCCTAGATCTGACCGTTCGCGATCCCTGCGGCGCTCCTTCCGAAAGGCCACTCGCCCGATGGGCAAACTCGTCGTCCTGATGATCACCGGCTTCGTCGACATGATGGGCGGGCTCATCGTCTTTCCGCTACTCCCCTTCTACGCGGAGCGCATGCTCGGCCGCGGACCGTTGTGGCGCGCGCTCGACGCCGTCGGAATGGGTGGCGGCGGCGCCGCCGTCTCGCTGATGGTGATGATGTTCGCCGTGGCACAGCTCGTGAGCGCGCCGTTCTGGGGACGCTTCTCCGACAGGTTCGGCCGCCGGCCGGCGCTGATGATCGGCCTGGGCGCCCAGGCCGCTGCCTACGTGATCTTCGCGTTCGCCAACTCGCTCGAGTTGCTCTTCCTGTGTCGTATCGTGCAGGGCGCGGGCGGCGGAACGGTGGGTGTCATCCAGGCTTACGTCGCCGACGCCACCGAGCCCAAGGATCGCGCCAAAGCGCTCGGCTGGCTGTCGGCCGCGACCAACGCAGGTGTGGCGATCGGACCGGTCATCGGCTCGCTGGCGATGCGCGCGGGCGAGAGCGGGCCCGGATTGCTCGCCGCGGGCATCGCGGTCGTGAACATGGCCTTCGCGTGGCGTTACCTGGTCGAATCGAACCGGCTCGTGGGAACCGCCGATCGCCCCGTGCCGCGGCGGATGAACGTCGCCCTGCGCCGCGTCCTCACGCACGGCCGCGACCCCGCCTCGCGGCTCATCTGGATCTACGGCCTCACGATGGGTGCGTTCCAGGGCATGACCACCATCCTCGCGCTGTTTCTTGCGTCGGGGTTCGGCGTGACGGAGAAGACCATCGGCTTCTTCTTCACGTATGTCGGCGCCATCTCGTTTGTGACGCGCGCCGGCGTCCTCGGCACGATGGTGGATCGGTTCGGCGAGCCGAAGCTGTCGCGGCTCGGCATGCTGCTGCTGGCGCTGGGGCTCGCGGGAATGGCGATCGCGCCGAATATCCCCGTGCTGGCCGTCTTCGTGGCGCTCGTACCGCTCGGAACCGCGTTCACGTTTCCCTGCGTGACCGGTCTGCTGTCGCGCGTGGTCTCGCCGCACGAACGCGGACTCTACATGGGCGTGCAGCAGACGTTTGGCGGCGTGGGCCGCGTCGTCGGTCCGATCTACGCCGGGTGGTCGTTCGACCACCTGGGCCACGGCGTGCCCCTCTACACCGCGGCGACAATCGTGCTCCTCACGATCTCGTTGGGCGTCGGCATCGAACAGTCCGTCCCCGGACGCGTCGTCGCACAGCCAGCGGACGTCTAGATCAGCTATCAGCTATCAGCTATCAGCTATCAGAGTCTGTGAAAGAAATCGCGGCCCCGTTGGGTACGTCGTGTCCGCCTTTAGGCGGACCGTGAAGTCCGGCTGAAGCCGGACTTTACGTCGATTTCTTCACAAGCTCTCAGCTCTCCGTCGTGTAGTGCAGGACTTCAGTCCTGCCTACGGCGGCGGGCGTGCAGGTCTGAAGCCCTGCGCCACAACGTTTTCCTCGCGCGGATTGGTATGTAAGAATGAGCATCCCGCCGGAGGTGAAGCCTGCCGGCAAGAGGAGGAAGATCATGAAGAGAGTGGCCCTGGGTGTCCTGTTCGTCCTGATGGCGTTCGTGGCGTGGCAGACAGCACCGACTGCGCAGAACCAGGAGGCGCCGACGATTGCCTTCGACATCACGAAAGCCGAGATCGACTACGTGCTGAAGAACGCGCCACCGAGTCCGCCCGACCGGCAGCTTCGCATCGTCGACATGGGCAAGTACAACATGGGTATCGGCATCATCTATCGCGGGCCGACCAACGACAAGCCCGGCGATCCGATCCCCGTGCTCTATCACGACTACACGCCCGAGACCTACATCATCACCGACGGATCGGGCGTCCTGACGACGGGAGGCCTGATCGACAACAGGCAGGCGGGTCGTGGCGTGCCGAACGTGATGAACGGTCCGAGCGGCAACGGCACGGCCGGCCGAGGCGCGTACAGCCGGCGCGTGGTGGCGGGCGACATCATCATCATCCCGAACAAGGTGGCCCACGGGTGGAGCCAGGTCACCGATCACGTAACGTACTTGAGCGTGCGGCCCGACCCCGACCGCGTGCTGCCGGCCGGCTACGTGTATCCGCTGCTGTTGAGGAATCTGCCGAACGTCGTGCAGACGACGCCGGCAGGCGGCGGAGCGACACCGCCGGCGCCGGGGGGCCGAGGGGCGACGCCGCCGCCAGGGCACTGAGAGAGACTTGGGAAATCGTTCCACGACGAACAACGCATCCCGATCCTGTCGAGGGATGCGTTGATCGTCGGGAAACAGGAAAAGAACTACTGCGGCAGGTTCATGCGGCGCGACAAGTCCTGAAAGCGCGCATCGGATCGCAAGTCGTCCCAGTCCCAGAACACCGCAAGCCGAATCAGCGGGGATTCCCTGGCTCGATAGGCTTCTTCCAGCCACTGAATCGCTGAGCTCTTGTCTCCCGAGTGCGCGAACATCCTGGCAATGCGGATTGCCGGGACGTGTCTTCGCGTGGATTGCGCGACCATTGCTTCTCCAGCGCGTCTCATGGCTGCCCGATAGGCCGCTTCGCCTTGTCCGGTTCCGAGGGTGTCGGCGAATTCGCGCTCGCCGATAGCCGCAAAATAATTCGTCGCCGCAGACAGGGCGTCGCCGTACATCCCCTTCTTGTAGAAGGCCCCCCACAGTCCCAGGTAATTGGACGCTTTGTTTGGTCCCGTCGGAAGGAGCTTCTTGAAGATGGGGATGGCTTCGTCGTAGCGATGCAGGTAGTTCAAATGCCAGCCGTAGAAACTTTCATTGAAATCGTTCAAGGGATCCAGTTCGCGCGCGCGCCGTATTTCCGGCTCCCATTCGGCATTCCGCTTCAATACGACCAGCATGTCCGCGTAGAAAAAACGGGCGTCGGCCAGGTTCGGGTTCAACTCGAGGGCCCTCTTGAACTCCCTTTCGGCGGCCGGCCAGTCCCATTGGATCGCGTTGATTTGATTCGCCAGGGCCACATGCAGTTCCGCCGAGCTATCGTCCATTTCCATGGCCTTTGCGAGAAATGCAGCGCCCTTCGGAAATGTCTCGCTGGGTGGTTGGACACCGACGTCTCCGCGCGCCAACCAGACAGCCCCAAGGCCTGCATAAGCGAGTGCGTAGTTCGGATCCTTCTCGAGCGCGAACTGGTAATAGCGCTCCGCCACGTCCAGGTCGTCCCGCGTTTGCTTCAGCTGGTGGAAGCGGCCCTGCAAATACGCTTCGAAGGCTTCCGGGTTGACCGGCCGCTGACTTTTCAGGCGCACCTGCTCCTGCGGCGTGAGCTGTAATCTGATCTCGCGAGTCAGGGCTGAGACAATTTCATTTTGCAGGGCGAGCACGTCGCGGAATTCGCGGTCGTAGCGCTCGGACCAGATCTGATCTTCTGACGCGCTGATCAAGTGGGCGGTGATCTGAACACGATTGCCGGAGCGCAGCACGGAACCAGTGAGGAGGGCGTCCACGCCCAGTTCACGGGCAATCTGCTGCGGAGACATCGTCGTGTTCTCGAAGCGCCTCACAGAGGACCGAGCGATCACACGCTGGAAGCCGCTGAGTTTGGCCAGATCCGTGATCAGCGCCTCGTGTATCCCCGCGGCCAAATAGTCCTGCTCGGGACTCCCAGAGAGGTTTTCCAGCGGCAGCACGGCCAGGGATTCAATTCGCGAGGAAGCGCCACGCCCGAGAAGTCTGTCGCGGACACCTCCGATATTGGCTCCCAACAGCAAGGACAGAATGGCGGCCCCGGGGATCGTCGTGGCCAGCCAGCGATGGCGCACCAACCAGAAGCTCAGAGTCGCCCATGACGTTGACGTACCCGCTTGTATGGCTTCGAGCGCCGCGCGCACTTCGCCCGCTCGCTGATAGCGCCGCGCGGGCGCCTTTTCCAGGCAGCGCTCGATGACCGCGCGTAACTCCACCGGCACGTTGTCTGGCAACGGGGGTAGCGGCTGGCTGAGGATGGTCGAGCTCAGCTCGAATCCGGTTTTCCCTTGGAATGGCCGCGAGCCGGCAGCCATTTCGTACAGCACCACGCCCAAGGCCCAGATATCGCTGCGCGCGTCGGCGGGTTCTGCACGCAACTGCTCCGGCGCCATATAGGCGAGTGTGCCCACCAGGGCCCCCGGCTGCGTCAGCGAAGCCTGCGATCGCGTCGCCTCGTCGATCGCGTGTTCGTTCACCCGCTTGGCCAGACCAAAGTCCAAGACTTTGGCGCGTCCCTCGGGGCTGATGACGACGTTGGCGCACTTCAGGTCGCGGTGCACGATGTTGCGGTCGTGGGCGTGCGCGAGAGCCTCGGCCAACTGAAGGCCGTAGCGCAGGACGTCCCCTGGCGGCAACGCGCCGCCTGCCAGCCTGCTGCTGATCGGCTGGCCGTCGACCAACTCCATGGCGATGTACGCCTGGCCGTCAGCCTCGCCGACTTCGTGGATCGTGCAGATGTAAGGGTGATTGAGTGCCGCGGCCGAACGGGCTTCCCGCAGCAGCCTCGACCGGGCATCCGGGTCGCTGAAGCTGCTGGCCGGCAAAATCTTGAGGGCCACGTCGCGCTCGAGCTTCGTGTCGCGCGCGCGGTAGACCTCGCCCATACCGCCCGCGCCTAGGAGCGCAACGATTCTGTATGGGCCGAAGCGAAGTCCGGCGGACAGGGCCATGCGGAACCTGGCTGAACGCGCTCATTGTAGGGTGCCGAAGCCGCCCTTGACGAGCAGGTCACAGGGATTCTTGCACATCATGGTCACCGGCTCGTGGCCGCACCACCCGAGTCGGGAACGAGCATTCGAATCACACCGTCCTGCCTCGACGTGATGAAGAGCTCGCCGTCGCGGCTGCGGCTGATGTGCAGATCGGCGCGGGTCATGGTCGCGCCCATCGCCCGCTCGATGAGCTCTCGCAGCGTGACATACACGCGGGTGCCACTGGCGTCTCGCACGTAGAGCTGGATCTCTTCGACCGGCGCGACGGTCTGGGGAATGCCGTCGTCGGCCTTCTTCATCGCGGCCAGGTCGGCCGCGAACAGACGTCCGCGCGTGATATCGCCAAACACGAACTTGCCGCGGAGCGCCGTGATGCGCCCGTAGTACGCGAACCCACCGGTCACCGCCTGTCCGTCGTTGTGGTCGTAGATCGCCACCGGATAGGTGAAGCCGTCCTTCTGGCGCCCGTCCAGCACGTCCGCCGGCAGCGGGAACAACTGGTTGAGGGCGCCGCCGGGCCGCGTCCTGCCGTTTTCCCAGTAACCCTCCCGCTTCATCCAGCCGTAGTTCTCGCCGTTGCGAACGATGTTGATCTCCTCGATGTGGTTCATCCCGATGTCCGACGCGAACATCGTGCCGTCGGTCGAGTCCCACGAGAGCCGGTGAGCGTTCCGGAAGCCGTAGGCGTAGATCTCGCCGAGCGTCTTGGGATCGCCGTCCGCGGCGAATCTGTTGCTCGCCGGAATCGTGTAATCGCCGAGTCCCTTCATCCCGCCCGATACCGCGGGGCTCCGCGGATCGATCCGCAGGATGGCGGTGATGACCGAGTCGAGGCGCTGTGTCTGACCGGGATTGCTCGCGTTCGGTCCACCGCCGTTGCTGAACCCGAGATCGCTGCCGCTCGTGAAGAGCAGGCCGTAGTCGGGCGCGCCGGGCTTCGACGTCGGGTTGAACGCGACAGCGCCGAACGGATGGGTGAGGTTGCTGACGACGTGGGCGACGCGAAGCAACTCGCGCCTGGTGCCCTCGAACGTGTTCGCAGCCGGGTTCGTCGTGCGCCACTCCGTGATGACGTTGTGGTAGGTCACGTCCGTTTGGGTGAATCCCGGCGGGATGAAGTTGGGTGTCGCGGGGTTGCCCATCGCGCGTTCGCCATGCACCGTGTAGAACAAACCGTTCCGCTCGAATTCCGGGTGGAAGTCGAATCCGATGAACCCGCTCTCCAGCCTGTTGTACACAGCGAACGGGAATGCCGCGGCGACGTTCGCAAACACGGAAGGCTGGTTGTTGCGATCGAGCAGGTACAACAGGCCGCGTGAGTCGTTGGCGAAGCGGCGGCCGTCCGGAAGGTCGCGGACGTAACTGACCCGCGCCCAGCCGGCCGGCGACACGTCCTGATCGGCAGGACGCAGTCCGCGGGTATCGGGGAGGCGCACGACATCGCTGATCTCGACCATCAGGCCGCGTTTCTCGACCGGTGCCGGAATCGGGTTCGTGATCTGCGCGTGAACCGCACCAGCCGTCCAGACCGCGAGGACGAGAACCACGACGATGACGAGCCGCATCCGTACGCGCATGAACCCTCCCTTGCTTCGAGTGTGTAGGATGTTCATACCAGGGCGAGTTGTGTCAAGTCGATGGGCACGACGGAGTGATCGGCGCAGAGGCGCCGTCCACCACCGTGTTTCAGTCCGATCCCCAAGGGTTGCTAGAACTCGATCTGTCCGCTGAACTTGATCACCCGACCCTGCAGCACCGTGGTCGCGCGCAGATACTGGCTGGTGGCGGCGGTCGAGAACGTCGTGTTCACCGTCGGCGTGTAGTCGGTGTTGAACGCGTTGTACACGTTCATGTCGCCCCGCACACGGTACCGGCCCATCGTGAAGAGCTTGCCGACGCGGAAGTCGAACTGGTTCAGCCGCTCGCCGTACAGCGTCCCGGGTTCGATCAACTCGATCGTTTTCCGTGCGGTGGCGCCCGCCGCCTGCTGACGGCCCAGTGCCGGCACGATGAGAGAGGCTGGCGCGGAGAACCGGGCCGTGATGGCCGGACCCTGCGCATTCTGATACGCCATGCTCCCCAGGATGCCCCACGGGAACGTGTGCAGGACCTGGAGTTTCGCGTTGGGACGAAACGGCGTGGTCTGGTCGCAGAATTGCGACTCCGGATTGTCCACCGCGATGGCGCACGTGTTGCGCTGCTGCCGGTTCGCGTCCACGCCGCCCCGAACGGTCGTACCCGCCAACAAGCGGGCGGTGATGCCGAAATCGTACCCGTCGATGTGGTCGACGATGCCCGTGCCGTCTCCCAGAGTTCTGGCCAGCGTCTCATTGTTCTGCACCAGCCCGCGCGCCGTCGTCTTGATGTCGTACAAGCCGCAGACCGGGTAGCCGCCGCCGCCGGGCAGATCCGGATGCGTGGGCGCGTTGACGCAGAACGGTCCGTCGAAGTCCGCGTTCGCGATCAGCGTATTGTCCGTGGCACGCTGGTTGCCAATCCACCGGAAGTAGTAGCCCGCGTTCACTGCCACCACCGGCGTCAGCTGATGCTGCACGACCACCTGCCACTCGTTGGTCGATTCGCGCGCGTTGAAGCCGTTGAGCGTCGCCGGGTCCTGCGTCGAGGTCGACGGGATCACTTTGCCGAAGTTCCGGTTGCTCGACGGCCCGAGCTCGGCCAACTGCACCGAACCGTCGGGGTTGTAGATGAGGCGGTCGCCGTTGAGGTCGTTCCACGTCCGCGTGTCGGTAATGCCAATGGCGCGCTGAGGGTTCGCCCGTCCCGCCGTGCTCACGCTCTCGTTCGCCACATACCGCGCGACGTTCGCCTTGACGGCGGTCTTCCCGTTCCCGAACAGATCGTAGGCCACGCCAATCCGGGGGGAGATGTCCTTCCACTTCTGCACGCTGAAGCCCGGGAAAAACGTCTCCTCGTTCCAGCGGCTCGGCGGCAGCGTCCCGTCGCGCACCTGGCCGACGAAGTAGTCGTACCGGATGCCCCCGGTCACCGTTGCCCGCTTGAAACTCCAGCGGTCCTGGAAGAACACCTGCAGGTCCGGGTAATAGCCGTCGATCGCGTTGATCGGAATCCGCAGCGTCACCGACTCGGGCGTCCCGTTGTTGAAGGTCGCCGTCATGTCGGCCGTAAACCACTGCGGCCGCGGAGACGTCGCGTAGCCGACGTACGCGCCCGACAGGAACGCGTGCGATCCGGTCACGTAGGTCGAGGCGAGCCGGACGCCCTGCATCCACCCGCCATGGCCGGTGTAGCCGTCGGGGTGGGCGGCAAAGACCTTCGCGGTGGCCGAGTCCGTGATCGAGAACACGCTCTGCGCCTGGACCGTCGCGCGATCCGAGCTTGGCGAGACGTTGGGCTGATAGTTCTCCTGATACAAGGTCCGGCCGCTCGCGTACCCCGCCTCGAACAGGAGCCGCGTCGTCTGCGTCCGCGACCACTTCACCACCGTCGCCTGCGCGTACGGCGTCGTCTGCACCGCTGTGGCGTCCGGCGTGCGGCTCGCCGTGATGCCGTAATGCGACTTCTCTTTGTTCTGGCTGGTGAACCAGAACTGAATCTTGTCCTTCGAGCTCGGGACCCACGTCAGGCGTGTCGTCCAGTTGGGGATGAAGCCGTCGTCATACCCAGGCCGGCTCAGGTCCGGCTCGTAGAGGTACGGCGAGGGATTCTTGTCGAAGTAGCTGTCCACCACGGTTTGGTTCAGCGCCTCGTACCGATACGCCCCATAGAACCACAGCTTGTCCCGCTTGATCGGCCCGCCCAAGCCGGGGTTGAAGTCCGAGACGTGCAACATCTCGGGCACGTTCGTCAGACCGCGCGCCCTCAAGGCCGGCGTGAGATTATTGGAGGTCAACGCCCTGCGCGAGATGTCCCCGTACACGAGGCCACGAAACGTGTTGCCCCCGTCTTTCGGGATCATGTTGACGTACATCCCGGGGGTTCCCATGTCGATCGAATCGGCTCCCGACGAGTACACCATTTCCTCCGCGCCCGCGTCGTTGAAGTAGAAGCTGGTCGCGCCTCCCGAGCTGCCGCCCTGGACGTTGCCCAGCCAGAATCCGTCCCAGCGCGTGATCGTGGCCGTCGTGCCGCGAAAACGAAGACCCGGCTGCTGCAGCTTGGTGTTGCCGCCCACATCGAGCCGCTGGCTCTCGACGCCGGGAATCAGGACGCCGGTCGCCTGAATACTGCGCACGGTCGGCAGCTGGTCGAGGTACTGCCGCGTCAGCACGGTCTCTTTCGTCACCGACTGCACATCGACTATCGGCGTCGCACCCGACACCGTGACCGACTCCTCGATCGTGCCAACCTGCAGCGCGGCGTTGACCGTCGCCGTGAACGCGCCCGACAGCACGATCCCTTCGCGGACCACCGTGCCGAAGCCGGACAGCGAAAAGGTCACGGTGTAGACGCCGGCACTGAGGTTGATGATCCGGTATTGACCGGTCCCGTCGGTGCTCGCCGACCGGACTTTCTCAATGAGCGCCGGACTGGCGACCTCGACCGTGACGCCGGGCATCACCGCGCCGGTGTCGTCGCGCACCGTCCCGGCGATCGTCTGTGCCTGCACCGCGGTGCCAAACACCAGGATGCAGCTGAAGCCAATGCATAACCGCAGTATTATCGTCCGCATCATTTGGACTCTCCCCGCGCGTGGGCGTTCGGCCCGCGCGCCGCTATCACGTATTAAGTCGGTAGAGTTGCGGCGCAGTGTATCAAATCAACCATCCGGCGACAGCCACCCGTATTAGGTATTTTGGGGGGGGACAAGGTCCTGATTCGGTTTCTTGGAGTGTGTCCGCAATTACCGATGGGACTATTACTTGCCTACAGCCGTGCAGTCAGCGGAGGATCCCAACTGGCGGGTCCTGGCGGTTTCATGGGACCAGGTAAGGGCGGCGCGCCCTGTAGAGCGCAAGCCGCGCCCCGATCGCGGCGCGCGACGGCGCGCTTGAACTTCTCGCGAGCGCCGCTTCGGCGGCGTCGATCGCCCGATCGAAGCGGCCGAGGGACGCGTACGCGGCACCGAGGACGTCGAGTGCCGCTGGATCCCTGTTTTCAGTGAGCTCGGCGGCCTCCTCGGCCAACTGCAACGCCTGATCCGGATCCCGCAGCGACGGCTCTTTGGCGGTCGCGCGTATCCACCCCAGCTTCATCAGCAGAGTGGGCCAACGTGTCTGCTCGGTCAGCGCCAGCGCAAAGTGGCGCGCGGCCTCATTGGTTTGGCCACGCAGCTCGTGAATCAGTCCAACGTTGAAATGAGATACCGGCTGGTCAGGCTGGAGTTCCAGGGCCTGCTGATAGTGCGTCAGAGCGGTGTCGAGCCGGCCCATCGCCTGCAATGCCGCGCCAAGGTTGTTGTGCGCGACCGCTGAGCGCGGGCCAATCCTCAACGTCTCGGTGAAATGCTCGACGGCTCTCGGGACGTCGCCGGCTTCGAAGTACAGAGATCCGAGGTCGCTGTGCAGGGCGGCGTTATTCGGATCGGCGTCGAGCATCGTCCGAAAGCCTACGATGAACTCGCGGACTTCCTTGGGGCGATAGTCCCTGAGAAGTGCGTCACGTTCAGCGGCGCTCCGCGTGACGACCTGGAGATAGAGCTCGGCCATCTCGTCCGTGCTCCGCTGGCCGTACCTGACCCGCTGAGGAGGGTTGTTGGGATTCCTAGGGTTGTCGGCGGAGTTGTCGTACGAGTATCGCATCGCGAGGCGTGCGCCCTTGGGTAGAAACACCGGCTCGGCGTACTGATACGAATCCTGCCAATTGAAATCCCATTCAGGAATCCGGATGAGCCACCGCACCGTGCCGTCGGGCAGCTCCGCCCACGCTTCGATCGTTCGTGCGAGGTAGTGTGCGTGCGGCTGGATCCGGCGGATCTCGACGGCGACGGGAAGCACGTAACCATCCTCGATCTCGACGTGCTTCACGCCCCCCGCGATATCGATGCCTTGTCGGCTGAGTGTGAGTAGCGTTGGCGCGAGCGTTGGTGGCGTGTCGGTGAAGAAGAAGGCCACCCTGGGCTGTACCCGTTCGATTCTTCCGGTAGGCCTCAAGTGCAGCTGGAGCACCAGATCGGTCCGCGGCCGCAGCGT
>MEKT01000092.1:0-23318 GCA_001767435.1 Acidobacteria bacterium RIFCSPLOWO2_02_FULL_65_29
AGCTGCCTCGTCGGCGATTTCTTCTAAGACCCTACTTCCTCGCGGCTTTGCCGGCGTACTGCTGATCGTTCACCGGCTCCATCCATTTGATCCCGGGCCCCAACACCACCGACACCTGGGTCAGGGCCTGGCTCGGGATCGCGCCGTGCCAGTGCGCCACACCGCCCTCGAGAAACAGGCTCTCGCCTTTCCGCAGCTCGCGCATCTGCTGACCCTCGATCTGGACGCGCATCGCACCGTCCTGGACGAAGAGCAACTGACCAGAGTCGTGCACGTGCCAGTTCGCGCGTGCGGAAGGCTCGAAGCTGCGTCGGGACAGGCTCACACCGGTCGTTGGGAGGTTGTCGGACTTGCCCGTGAAGTTGCTGGGAACGTTGGCTCCAGTCGGCTGCTGCGCGCGGGCGACCCACAGGCTCGAAACGATCAGAAGGGCAACGAGCCCCAAAGACAGACCGGCGCGGGATGAAAAACTGCTCGTCATCGCAAGACCTCCTCAAAAGTAGTCGGGTAATCGGGTAATCGGGCAATTGATTGGAAGATTGCGAATGACCCGTTGGGCAATCTGGCAATCCAATTACTCGATTACCAGATTACCCAATTACCCGATTACAGGATGCTATTTTCCTGGTAGCCTGAACGCCATGAGCTCCGAGGGCAGCACGGCGCCGCTGACGGCAACGACCAGATACTGCCGTCCGTTCAGCATGTAGCTCATCGGCCCGCCGGTCTGCGCGCCAGGCGTATACACCTGGCCGACCTCCTTGCCGGTCGCCTTGTCGTAGGCGCGCAACATCGCGCCGCGCTGTCCGGACGGCGTCGTGAACACACCACCCTCGCCCGCGATCACGAGCGTCTTGGTCACGAGCGTGCCAACGCCACCCGAGCTGCCGCCGGCGCCGCCCGTCCGCCCCGTGCGCGGTATGCTGAGACCCTTGAGCGCCGGATGATTGCGGACGTTGTCTGGCGTCTCGCCGTGCGCGATCTGCCACACGATCTCGCCTTTGTTCAGATCGATCGCGGTGATACGTCCCCATGGCGGTTTGACGATCGGCAGCCCCTGAACGGTCAATCCCCCGCTGCCGTCACCCCCGCCGACGCTGATGTAGTTCATGTCCGACCGTTTGGGCTCGTTCACCATCGACAGCACGCGAAGCAGCGTGTGGGAATACAAGTACATGATGCCCGTGTCGGGATCGAGCGAGCCGCCAGGCCAGTTCGCGCCGTTCGGGACGTACAGCGTGCCGATCTTCCCTCCCTCACCCCGCGCGATAGGCGGCGTGAAGAGCGGACCGGTCTTGTACTGCGCGAGGATCTTCAAGGCCTCCGCTTTGATCTCCGGCGTGAAATCGATGACTTCATCGATCATGAAGCCCTGCCGCTCGAAGGGCGGCGGCTTGGTCGGGAACGGCTGCGTGGGTGAGTACCACTCGGTCGGGAGCGTGCCCTTCTCGACCGGCCGCTCCTCGATCGGCCAGACCGGCTGACCGGTCTGACGATCGAACACGTAGACGAAGCCCTGCTTGGTCGGCTGCGCGACCGCTTTGATCAGCTTCCCGTCGACCCTGATGTCGGCCAGGATCGGCGCGCAGGGGACGTCGTAGTCCCAGATGGGATGGTGGACGAACTGGAAATGCCAGAGGCGCTTCCCCGTCTGCAGGTCGAGCGCCACCAGGCTCTCGGCGAACAGATTGTTCCCATGTCGGTGGCCGCCGAAGTAATCACCCGTGGGAATCTCGACCGGCAGGTACGCGATGCCGAGCTCCTCGTCCACGGTCAGCTGCGTCCAGACGCCGGTATGCCCCGTGTACGACCACGAATCGTCGAGCCATGTGTCGTTGCCGAACTCGCCGGGCCTCGGAATGGTGTGGAAGATCCAGAGCCGCTTGCCGGTCCGGGCATCGAAGCCGCGAATGTAACCCTTCGCGTTCTCCTTGCTTCGCGGCGCAGATCCAGCGCGGTGCGAGGCGCCAACGATCACGACGTTCTTGGCGACGACCGGAGCGCCGTTCCAGCCGATATCGGCTGTCACGAGATCGAGCTGCTGGTCGTTGTCCTGCTTCAGATCGACGACGCCGTTTCTGCCGAAATCGCGGAGCGGTTGGCCGGTCTTCGCGTCGAGGCCCACGAGCTGGTACCCGATCGAGACGTAGAAGATCCGCTCGTCGCCCTGGCCGTCGGTCCAGTAGCCGACGCCGCGGCCCGACAGCCGGCGCGACGACGCCTCGGCCCGCTTGCCCTCATCGAAGCGGTGCATCCAGAGCAGCTGGCCCGTCGCCGCATCGACCGCGACCGCGTTTCTGGCCGTACCCGCGGTGAAGTAGAGGACGCCGTTGATCATCAACGGCGTCGCCTGAAGGTTGAAGTCGGCGTTTCTGCCGAGGTTGTCGGTCTTGAAGCGCCAGGCGACTTCGAGATTGCTGAAGTTGCTCGCGTTGATTTGATCGAGCGGCGCGTATCGCGTCACGCCGAGGTCGCCGCCCCAGGTGCGCCACTCGCCGTTCTTGGTGCCGCTTTGACCGGACAGGACAGTACTGGACCAGGCCAGAAACGCGATGAGCGGTGTCAGACGCAGCAGACGGCGAGGGCGTCCTCGAGACATCTCGATCCTCCACAAAAACAAAGAGGAGAGACCGCCGTTACCGCAGTCTCTCCTCTCCACGTTGCGATGCCTGCCCGCCCCGCTGTCAGGGCTGCTGGTTCTGGGTGTTGGTCGGCGCCTTCTTCTGCGCGTTCCGCTTCGTGAGCTCTCGCCGATACTGCTCCTCGGTGAGGAACGCAATATCGGTCCAGCCGTGGCCCATCTCATCCATGGTCCGGCTGCCCCACCCTCTCCAGTTCGTCGGATCGGGGTTGTGCCTGTTGTTCGTCGTGTTGTCGTGCCACGACGTCGTATGGAGGATGGTCCCCGCGGGGAACAGATGCGGCGTCTTGTACGAGTACGTGATCTGCCAGTTCTGTTCGTAGTTCGTGGCGTCGGTCAACGTCTCGCGCCGGCCATCCGGGTGGATCGCCTCGAGCGTCATCCGCGTGCCGAGGAAGTGCATGTGCGGCTGAAAGCTCATGATCAGCGCCGGCTGCGGCAGCGGCCAGAAGCGCTCGTGCTTCGCGACCGTGTTCGGCGGAATGCTCAGCATCGTCGCGCTGTGCAGCGGGTTCTCTGCGACGAGCGCGCCGGTCGGCATCGTCGGCTCGTTGATGTCGATCTGGTGGCCGGCTCGGAGAATCACGTCTTCCACTTTTTCGCGGTTGAGCGCCCACTGGTTCCCGACGTCGGTCCGGATGCGATGCGACGTCACGACGTATTCCGGCTTGTAGCCTTTCGGATAGAACTTGATGCCGACGCGCTGCCGATCGTGAACGGCCTCGCCGTAGGGATGGTAGTGCGGTGAGAAACGGAACTTCGATCCCGCCTTGATGATCTTCGCCGTCCCCTCGGCAAAGATGTCGGCGTCGTTGCCTGCCGCGTACTCGATGAGGTCCACTTCGTTGTCGGTATTCGAGCCAACGCCGAGCGAGAGGTCTTCCACTTCAGCGTCATCTGGTGCCGCGACGTACACATGCGAATGATGCACGCAGCAGTGCGCGTCCGGGATGATCTGCACCCACTTCACGTAGCGATCCTCGGTGATGCCGGGATCGACGACTTCGCTCGGTGTGAAGTCGGGGCCGGTCGCGGGAATGGTGAATCCCTTCTCCATCCGCACGATCAGATCCGGTTCGCCGAACACCCATTCGTCGACCGCCGTGAACTTCAGCGGTGCCGGCGCGTCAGCCGGATTTCCCTGAGGGGCGCCGCCGTCGATCCAGCTCACGATCGTCTGGATGTCCTTGTCGCTGAGCGACGGATCATCCAGGTACTCGCCGATGCTGCGATCGATGTGCCACGGCGGCATCTGGCGCTCCGCGACACGTGTCTTGATCGCCCGCACCCACGGGCGGACATCCTGGTACGTCAGCAGCGACATCGGCGCGTTCGAGCCGGGTCGATGGCATTTCTGGCAAGACTGCTGCAAGATCGGCAGCACGTCCTTGCTGAATGTCGGCGTCGAAGATCTCGTCTGAGCTTCGCCCGCGACGGGAACCAAGAGGCTGACGACGAGAGCCATGCCAGAGGTACCGGCCAGCTTCGCGATTCGAATCATTGCGCCTCCTCGTATTGCTCTGATGGGGATACCGGGATACTCTATCAGACCTCGCGTGTTCCGGGGAAGGAGAACGTCGATATGCACTGGCGTGCACTGCGGGCGTGGGTCGTGGCGGCTGTGCTCATCGGTCCCCTTCTGGCCCTACCGAAAGCCCAGCGAAACCAGCCGATTTATCCGGCCTACGACGGCTACCTCAAGAATCCCGACGGAAGCTACACATTGTCGTTTGCCTACTTCAGCCACAACGCTGAAGTCGTGACTGTCCCGCCTGGACCCGCGAACGCCTTTGCGCCGAATCCGGGCGATCGGCAGCAGCCCATGACCTTCAAGCCGGGACACTGGCGCTTTCAGTGCGTGATGGTGGTCGGTTCAGATTTCGACGGTAAGCTCGTCTGGAATCTGTCCTATGGGGGCACGGCCACCGGAACCAGCCAGCGGATGATGCAATCGAACTACAACCTGGTCGAGGGCGCGGCCGACCTCGCGAAGATTGACTACGCCAAGGTGCCGCGTGGGGTCTGCCTCAACCGGGCGCCGATCGTGAGGGTCCTCGGGCTGGCGGGGCGCGGGCGAGGTGCCCCTCCACCCGCGCTTTCCGCGACGGTGGCACAAGAGGTCAGCCTTTTTGGCAGCGTCAACGACGAGGGCCTGCCACGGAGCGGCACACTGACGACGACCTGGAAGATGGTGAGCGGTCCCGGCACAGCAAAATTTGAGAATCCGCAGGCGGCGCGCACGCACGTGACGTTCAGCGCGGCCGGCGCCTACGCGCTGGAGATCACAGCCAGCGATTCGGAGCTCACGACCAGTGCGCGTGTCAACGTGAACGTCACGGCGGCTGGGCGTTAACCCGTTATGCTGGTCGAAACGAGAATTTTGTACTCGTTCCGCATAACGGGCTAGGCGCGCACGGCGCGCCTGCGAGGGAGCGGCGCGGGGCGTAGGGGTCCCCGCGAGAATTAGGAATTCGGAATCAAGAATGCGCGCCCCGCTGGTCGCGGCGGTCCTGCTCACAGCCGCCTCCGACGCATCAGGCCAGACGCGCGTGACCTTCACGCGGGATGTCGCGCCCATCCTGTTCGAGCATTGTGCGTCGTGCCACCGGCCCGAGAACATCGGCGCGTTCAGTCTCCTCACCTATCAAGATGCCAGGCCGCGGGCCGGCGCGATCGCGCGCGCAACCCGAAGCCGAGCGATGCCGCCCTGGAAGCCCGAACCGGGATACGGCGGCGACTTCATCGGCGCCCGTCGCCTGACCGACACGGAGATCACGACGATTCAGCGATGGGTGGACGAAGGGGCCGTCGAAGGCAGTCCGGCCGATCGGCCGCTTGTACCGATCTTCCCCGAAGGCTGGCGCCTCGGGCAGCCCGATCTCGTCGTGACGATGCAGACGCCGTACGAGGTGCGGGCGGGCGGATCGGACGTCCTTCGGAGCTTCGTCATCCCGATTTCCACCGATCGCACGCGGTACGTGCGCGGCATCGAATTCCGTCCCGGCAACACGCGAGTCGTCCACCATGCCAACCTGCGGATCGACGGCTCGCGCTCGGCCCGGCGGCTCGACGAGGCGGACCCGGAGCCTGGTTTCGACGGGTTCATCATGGCCGGGAATTTTCCTGACGGACACTTTCTCGGCTGGACGCCGGGACAGCTTCCTCCGCTCATGCCGGCGGACATGGCCTGGCGGCTCAGCCCGGGGAACGATCTCGTCGTGCAACTGCACATCAACTCTGGCGCGGCTGCCGCGGTGGTGCAGCCAAGCGTTGGTTTCTTCTTCACCGACCAACCACCGGCACGCACGCCGCTCATGATCAGGCTCGGGCGGCACGACATCGACATCGCTCCGGGCGCGCGGAATCACGTGACCAGCGACCAGTACGTCCTTCCGGTCGATGTCGAGGTGCGCGCGCTCCAGCCGCATGCGCACAACCGCGCCAAAGAGATCCGCGGCCGCGCCACGTTGCCCGATGGCACGGAGACATGGCTGATCTACATCAAGGACTGGGACTTCAACTGGCAGGATGTCTATCGCTACGCCGAACCGGTCGTGCTGCCTCGTGGCACGACGCTACGCTTGGAGGTCACGTACAACAACTCCACGGCGAACCGGCGAAACCCGGATCGGCCGGCGCGACGCGTGCGCTGGGGAGAATCGAGCGCCGACGAGATGGGCGATTTGTGGATTCAAGTGCTGGCGCGAACGAGTGACGACCGTGCCCGTCTCGCGGCTGATTTCGGTCCGAAGGTGATGGCCGAGGACGCGGCGGGCTACGAGAAGATGCTCGAGGTCGATCCACTCAACGCGCGGCTGCACGAGGCGGCCGCATCGATCTATCTGACGCTCAACCGAACCGAGGCGGCCGTCGGTCACCTCCGCGAGGCGCTGCGCGTCAACCCCGAGTCGGTCGAGGCGCACTACAACCTGGCCACGGCGTTCGCGCGGCAGCGTCAGCCCGACCAGGCGATTGATCACTTGCAGCGCGCGATCCAGCTGGATCCCGCGCACGTCGGCGCTCGCGTCAATCTTGGCGCGGTGCTGCGGATGGAGCGGCGGTTCAGCGAAGCGCTCGACCAGCTGCGCCGCGCGCTGGATCTTCAACCGACCAACGCCGCGGCCCACACGAACATCGCGGGCATCCTGGCAGTGCAGCAGAACGTTCGTGAAGCGCTCTCGCATTACCGGCAGGCGCTCGAAACCAATCCCGACGTGCTCGAAGCCCTGACCGATCTCGCGTGGATCCTCGCGACGTCGGCCGATGCCACGATTCGTGATCCCACCGGCGCCGTGCGGCTGGCCGAACGTGCCGTCGGGTTGACCAATCGACAGGAAGTCCGCCCTCTCGAGACGCTCGCGGCCGCATTCGCCAGCGCCGGCAGGTTCGACCAAGCGATCTCGGCGATTGAGACCGCGGTGGATGTGGCAGGACAGTCGGGATCCAGCGAGACGGTTCGTCAGCTCCGGGAAAGACTTCAGCTCTATCGCCGGAACGTCCCGCCGTACGAGGGCCTGAAGTGAGAAGCGGGAACTACGGAAACCGCTCTAGCGCCCGCAGCCGCCCGCCACTCCCCATTGGCCATCGGCCTCACGCCAGTAGCGGACCGCGGGCGCGGGAGTGTCCGTATAGGGCGGGATCCGCACGAAGCCGTAGCAGGGCGCCAACTGCTCGGGCTGCAGCGACCGTAGCAGCTCATCGTCCGAGATGGCGCGCTCCGTCCGCAACCGTTCGTACTGCGCCGGTGTGATCGTGCGCTGCCACGCGCCGCCATTGATGACGATCGGCGAGAGCGCGCCCCGCGCCGGAGAAAACCCTTCCATCGGGATCTTGAGCAGGCCGCCACTGATCATGTTCGCGCTGGTCTGAGAGCGATCCGGCAGGTGCGTGTGGCCGTGAACGAAGACGGCGAGCCCTTGCGCGCTCGCCGGCGCCCGCCTGCGTGCACCTTCGAGATGACGGGCGAACAGCAGATCGCGCGAGCGCCAGAAATAGTCGTACTGGCCGCCTCTCGTCTCGGGCGTCCGCGGACACTCGGACACCGCCGGTCCCCGAGGCGCAAACTGCGTCACGGCCGGCTCGTAGCGACGCCTCGCGCGACGCACGGCCGCGCGGTAATTGCACACGGCGGCAATCTCGTCGTCGGTCCACTGCTGGAGCAACGGCGTGAGCGTTCCACTCGCCGCGGCGCTGGCAGCCGCTGGCTTGAGGGG
Source organism: Acidobacteria bacterium RIFCSPLOWO2_02_FULL_65_29 (assembly GCA_001767435.1). GTDB lineage: Bacteria > Acidobacteriota > Vicinamibacteria > Vicinamibacterales > CAVVIG01 > 2-02-FULL-65-29. The sequence continues at coordinate 7,855 of MEKT01000092.1, forward strand.
ATCGTCGTCTGGCAAAGAAGACACGAAGAACGCCGCGCCTTGCGAGCGCACCTGCGCGATATCCCACACTGGAGGCTCGACCTCGCCATCGTCGAGCTCCATGCGGAACTGCTGCCAAGGGGTGACGAGCAAAAGGGCGCGGAGCAGCCGCGGTGCAAGAGCCACGGCATCGATGCCATCGGCGGCAGCCAGCGCGTACTTCACGCCCGTTCCCGCGGCGGCGAGATTGTCGATGATCGGATAGCGTTCCTCCAGGCGATTGTCGAGATCTTGGATGACTTGTTCGCCCCGTGAGAACCCCACCTGGTGTCCGTGTTCGGCAAACACGCGGCCGTCGGACGAGACCCAGGTACCGGAAGCGGCGACCGCCACGCGGCCCTGCGGGGCGCCCAGCGCATCGACCACGCGGCGCGCCATGCGCGGAAACAACAGCGCGGCATCATGGTCGCCAGGCACGAGCACCACTCGGTTCGATCCGGCTTTCGCGAAGCTCCCAAGCGCTTCGATATCGGGCTTGTGCGCGGCAAGCACGCGGTCGAGGCGTACCAATGACTCCTCTTCACTGCAGCCGAGGTCCGCCCCGGATCGACACGCGGCAGCGCTCGACTGCAGCAGCTCGAATGTGTCGCCGTTGAGCACGAGATCGACTGCGCGGCCTCCATCGGCGTCGACGGCCTCGAGGAAGGCGGCGAACTCCGGCGACCACCTGAAGTCTTCGAATGGATGCCACTCGCCAGACGTCCGTCGCCCTTCGCCCATGTGCAGATCGCTGACGACCACGACCAGCCGCGAAGGCGCACCCGGCGTCTGGCCGGCGTGAGCCACGAGCGCGGCGCCCAAGGCAAGAAGCGCCGCGGCGACCACTCGCGCTAGCACGGTAGCGAAGCTTCGGCTCAAACCGCCGAGGAATGGGGCCCGTGGGTACACTGGTCCTAGGACCCGCTGGCGGCCGAGAACCGGACGATTTCCTTGTCGTTGCGGATGACGATGTGCCGGTTCGCGTAGGCGGCGTGCGACCAGAGGACGTTCGGCAACTGACGCCGCCGCACGTACGGATTCGTGGGCTCGATGAGCTTCGTGCGACCGAGCTCCTGGAACCCGGCCGGCGACAGCTTGGCGAGGACCAGCTCGCCGCGATCGTTGTTGATGAAGTAGCGGTCGTTGTGCCGGACAAAGAACGCCGTGCCGTACATGGCGTGCTCCTTCAGGAGCGCATCGGTCTTCCACACGAGCTTGCCCGTCGCCGCCTCGAGACATCGGAGCTGGCCGTCGTTGTCGAGGCCGTACACGTAGCCGCCGTCGAGGACGGGTGTGCTGATGACGGAGTTCAACGTATTCGGCGTGTCGTGGGTCATGCCTTGATCCTGTTCGCCCGGCCCGCCCCACAACACGGACGCGGCAGGACGGCGATCGTCGAGCGCGAGCATCCGCGCGCCGCCGTGCTGCGACGTCACGAACAGATGCGGTCCGCTGCGAACGGGCGTGGCCACGACAATCCCCATCTGCACACTGTGATCGATCTCCCAGTAGACCTTGCCGGTTTCCGGGTCCAGCGCACTGATGCCCTTCGGGTGAAACAGCACGAGCTGCCGCACGCCGCCCGCCTCGACGATGATCGGCTGGTTGTAGCCTGGCTCGGACTCCGACGACAGCGACTTCCAGATCACCTCGCCGGTAAACTTATTCAGCGCGATCACCTTGGCATCCGGCTCCCCGCCCACGAGGCAGATGAGGCGGTCGCCGTCCACCAGCGGCGCGCCGGCCATCCCCCACGTTGGGACCGTCGCGTTGAAGTCCTTGACGTAGTCCTTTTCCCAGAGCACGCGCCCCGTCGCGACGTCGAGGGCGAAGAGGTTGCCCATCGCGCCGAGCACGTAGACGCGATCGCCATCGACCGTCGGCGTAGCGCGAGGGCCGATCGCGTAGACGAGTTGCAGGCCGCTGTAATTGGTCGGCCATTCCTTCGTCCAGAGCACCCGGCCGGTCTGCTCGTCGAGCGCGACGGCCCGTTCGATCGCCTGATTCGCTTTGACCCGCCGGGAGTCGGTGACGAAGACGCGGCCGCCGGCCACAGCCGGCCCGGCGTAGCCGGCGTGGATCGGCGCGCGCCAGCTGACCGGGAGCCCGCCGTCAGGCAGCTTGTCGAGGATGCCGGTCTCGAGCCAGACGCCCAGCCGGCCCTTGCCGCGCCATTCAGGCCAGTCGTCGGCCTGAAGGCGGACGCTCGCCCCCAGGGCGAGGACGAGACAGAGTTTGGAGAGACTGGAGGTGCGGAACACGAATCTCATGGCGCGCGAAGGCCTCCAGCAGCTGAGAGCGCGGAGGCCACAAGTCCACTGTGGCCTCCGTAGGGGGAAAGTCCTGCGCCTAGAACTGATACGACATGCTGAACTCGGCAATCCGCGGCGGCATGATGCTCGTCGGACGGCCGAAGTTGACGCCAGACAGCCGAGTCAGCGTGAGGACCGTGTTGTCGTTGAGCGCATTGAAGATGTTCATGCGCAACGTCGCGCGCTGGCCCGCTCGCAGGTTGAAGGACTTCTCGACGCGCACGTCGACCTGGTTCTGGTGCGGGAGCCGCCGGGCCCCGGTGGGCTCGACGTTGACCGTGATGTTCGGGATGGTCGCGCCGCCGGTGAAGCGGACCTGCCGCGCCCAGGGGTAGCCGCTCCGGAACTCATAAGTGGCCGACGTGCTGATCTGATAGGGCAGCACGTAGACGCCGGAGAGCTTAGCGGTCCACTCCCACGCGTGGTCCGACGTGTTGATCTCCCCGTTGGGGTTGTCCGGCCCGCTCTCGACGTTGCCGTTGAACTCGCTCCCCGAGGCGCTCACTTGAATCGGCACGTCACGCAGGGTGGCCGAATAGGAGGCGAGGAACTGCCATTTGTTCGAGAGCCGCTTGAAGGCCGAGAGATCGACGCTCTTGAAGGTCTGGTCGGCGTTGGGGTCGTTGATCCGGGCGAGCCGCTCGAAAGCCCGGCCGCGCAGCGAGGTGGGGTACTCCCAGTACGTGAACAGCACGCCGGGGTCGTCTGCCGTGCCCACCCGCCCATCCGGGCCGGGGTCGGGCCGGGTGACCGGCACGTTGTACGTCTCGTAGGGGCGGAGCAGGTTGGTGACCCGGTAGGTGTTGTGGTATTGGGAGTAGATGCCGCTCACCCGCAACGCGAAGTTCTCCATCAGCTCCCGCTCGAGCGACACGGATACCTCGTCCATCTTCGGTTGCACCTCGTCGGGACTGGCGACCGTGTTGGATCCGCCCGACTGCGACACGAAATCGGGCCCGTTCGGATCGAGGTTCGCCTCGCCCAGGTCGTAGTTCCCGTTGCCGTTCAGGTCGCGCCAGCGGTAGGTGACGGTGGTGCGCACCTGCGGGTCGGCTTCGTTCATCTCAGGGACCTGCTGGCGTTGATGGTCGAACCGGGCCCAGCCGCCCTTGATCACCGTCTTGCCGTTCCCGGCCAGGTCCCACGCACCGTGCAACCTCGGCGCCACGCCGTCCCAGACATTGAACTGCTGCCTGGCGTAACACTCGGCGGGGAAGGCCACGTTGCCGGGCGGCAGCGCCGCCTCGCGGCACGATTCGGGCACGTACCCGTTGTCGTGGGCATACCGCAGGCCCAGGTTCAGCGTCACCCGGCGCCCAATCGTCCAGCTGTCCTGCGCGTAGGCGCTCGTGTACTCCGAGACGACATGCGCGTTCGACCACATGTTCCAGGCTTCGAGCCGGTACGGCGCGCCGTCCTGGAAGATGAGCCGATAGTTATGGATCGGTCCCGTGAACGCCCCCTGGTACATGACGTCCTGCTGGCCGTCGGGGTAGGTCCGGCCGAACGTGGCCTTCGCGGAGTCGACGCCGATCTTGAACTCGTGGTTCCCCTTGAAGAGATCCGGGCGGAACCACGTGAGGGCACCTTTGAAGTGGTCGCGCGGGGATTGTGGATTCTCGCCGAGGTTGGTCTGCGGTCCCCGGTTGATCAACGTCACCTGGTCGAACGACGGCGGCACATCCCGGGGCGAGTAGCTGAACCGAAACCCATAATACTGGTAGCGGCCGTACTGCACGGTCGTCACCAGCGAGCTGCCGTACAGCTTCTGCCACTCGATCTTTGCCGTGTGGCTCGGCGTCATCAGGCCCCCGCGGTACTCCCACGCCTGAAACTGACTGAGGTTGCTGAGATCGTGCTTGTGGTTGTTCTGGTGGAAGCCGACGATCTTGTTCGAGGCGCTCATCTGATACGAGAGCTTAGTAGTGGTGAACCAGGCCACGTCGTCCGCAATCGCGGGGGAGCCGTCCGGCTTGAAGGTGTTCAGCACCTCGAACGCATTGATGGCCCGTCGCGCCGCCCCGTAGAACCAGAGCTTGTCGCGGATGATGCGGCCGCCCAGATCGGCGCTGTAGCTGTGGCGTGTGTCGAGCCGCTCGCCTTGCGTCACGCCCTGCGCCTCGAGTTCCGCGTTGACGTTGTTGCTCTGCAGGCTGGCGCTGGTCTTGTTGTACCACCCGCTGCCGTGGAACACGTTGCCGCCCGACTTGACGATCGCGTTGAGATTCACGCCGCGGCTCGGCACTTCGGCGCTGTTGCCAATCGTGCGGACCGACGCTTCTTCGATCGTCGTGTAATCCCAGTAGTTGGCCTGGCCGCTGGAGGCCTGCAGGCTGCTCGTCTGCACCCCCTCGAGCGTCGAGTACGCCTCGCCGGCCTGGCCGAAGACGCGGAAGGTGGGCACCGTGTTGATGCTGCTGCCGCCGACGTCGCGCAGCGTGCGGACGCCGGGCGCCTGCGCCAGCAGGCTGACGACGCCGTTGCGGCTCGACGGGAGCAGCTCGATCGACTCCCGGGTGAACTGCGTCGTCGCGGTGGTCGATGTCGTGTCGACGACCGGCGAGGCGCCGGACACGGTGATGGATTCCTGCAGCGAGCCGACTTGCAACTGCGTGTCCACGCGGGCCGTGAACCCGACCGTCAGCCTGATACCTTCACGCTTGACCGTCTGAAACCCCGAGAGGGTGTACTCGACCGTATAGGTCCCAATTGGCAGCGGCGTCAATCGGTATTCACCGTTGGCATCAGTCACGCCCGTCACCGACGGCACTTGAAGGGCTGGGCTCGTCGCCGTGACGGTCACGCCCGGCATGATTGCCGAGCTCTCGTCCGTGACCCGGCCAATGATGCCTGCCGCCTGCTGCGCTGTCGCCGTGCTCGATACGGCCAGCATCGCTAGAATTATCGCCGCCGTGCACCAGATCGCTCTCGCGGTGAAACCTGACCTTGCCGTTCTCATAACGGATCCTCCTCCGGTAGCGGTGACTAGATCGCCGGACCACTGGGATAAGAACCGGTCGAGATCCACTATGAAACTGACGGGGTGACGACGCCCACTGTAGGCGAAAACTGAGCCGTCGTCGATTGATTTTTTGCGCGGCTTCCAGGGTTCGTGCGGGATGACCACGCGCGATTCAAAGATTCGGATCGCGAGACATCTTCTAAAGCCGATGTCCATGCAAATGGGGCATTCTTGGCTTTAGAAGCTGTCTTAGTGCGGCCGCGAAGCGGCCGCCTAGTAGCGAAGATTCGCCATTCGAGGCCACGGGCTCGTTATTCGTCGGTTTGAGGCGAAGCTTCGCTACCGGGCCCGCTGGAGACCCTGGCGGGCCGCCGTCGAGGCGGGGTCGAGGGTCAGGGCCTCGGCAAACAGGTCGGCCGCCACCGCCGTGTTGCCCGAGGAGAGCTCGAGCAAGGCCAGGTTGTTGTAGGCCGTGGCATCCTGCGCATCCAGCCGCAGCGCGGCCTGGAACGCCTGCCGCGCCTCCGGCCGCTGCCCGAGGTTGGCGTGGATGGCCCCGCGCAGGTTGTGGCTGGCGGCGCGCACCGGATCCAGATCGATGGATTGAAGGATCGCCGCCAGAGCCTCCGGCAGCCGGCCGCGAAGGAACTGCAACGCGGCCGCGTAGTACCGAGTCGTCGCTCGTTGGGGAAACCGCAGGCGCAACTGTTCTACGACCGAATCGAGCCCGTTCGCGTCGCCGGCGTCCGCGAAAACGGACGCCAGCTGATCGAAGGCCGCGGGATCGGCCGGCTCGATGGCGACCGCCTCGCGCGCCAATTTCAGCGCCTCATCGAACGATCCGGTCGCCGCAAGGAACTTCGAGAACGCGATCCGCGGTGCGGTCGCGCGTGGTGCGGCCTCCACGGCGCCGCTCAAGACCGTGGCCGCCTCGGCCTCGCGTTGTGACGCCACTGCGGCACGCACGAGACCCGCGAGCGCGCCAGCGTCCGTCGGATCACGACTCACGGCCTTGACGTAACTGTCGAACGCCGCTCGATACGACCCCGCCTCGAGCATCATGGCGGCCCGGTCGCGCCACTGGGCGGCGCCTGCACCGGCCAAAGCGCGCGCGATCACAGCCGGAGCGACGCGACCGTCGAGCAGCCGCTCGATCGTCAGGACATTGCTGGACGAAACCGGCGCGTTGATGGCGCTCGGACCCGAAAACTCGAGCGCCATTCTGTCGTCCGTCTGTTGGACGGCGGCCGCGCCGTACACCGCCAGTTCGCCGGGCCCGCCCACGTACAGGGACCACAGCCCGAACGGCTCCGTGACGGAGACGCCGCCGAGATCCTCGGCTACGCCGGCGCGTCGCCAACCTGTCTCGATATTCGATAATCGCGGCTCAATCGGCTCGAGCGATCCGACGAGCAGCAGATCGCCGTCGCCCACGAGCCACATAGAGCCCTCTGGAAACACCGACCTAAACGTGGCGACAATTGATCGGAGATCCGCGTCGCTGATGTCGTAGGTGTGGGCCCACTGGCAGATGATGCCGCGAGGGGCGAGACGCTCTCGGACAGCCATGAAGAACTCGCGTGTGAACAACGCGGCCACGCCCGCCATCCAGGGATTCGACGGCTCCGAGATGATCACGTCGTACTGTCGGGTGGACCACGCCAGGTGCGCGCGGCCGTCACCAACGATCAGCCGGCTGCGCGGATCGTCCAAGGCCCCGCGATTTTCCTGGGCGAAGTAGCGTGATGCCTCCACCACCTCCGGCGAGATCTCGACCACATCCACCGATTCGACGGGGTGCACGAGCGCGGAAGCGAGCGTGACCCCGCTCCCAAGCCCGATGATGCAGACCGTGTCGGGATCTTCGTGAAGAAGAAGGGGCAGATGCGCAAGCGCCTTCTGCGTCAGCATGTCGCCCGACGTCGACGCGTCGACCTTGCCGTCGATCGCCAACGAGCGATCGCCCGTCAATTGCTTCACCGATACGATGCCCGTTGGACCCTCGCGATAGTGCAACAGCTGCCCGGCCTTCAAGGCCGTGGAGAGATTCACGTCCTTCGGTACGCGGGCGGCGTACTTGTAGCCGCCGCTCGCGAGGAGCTCGCGATCCCACGGCGGAGCGGCAATCACGAGTACGACCGCAGCCACTGCCGGGACAGCGCCCGCCAGCCGAGCAGCGGTCCCCAGCCGGCCTGCCAGAGACACGACGACCGACGCCGCAAGACAGAGGGCGCTGCCGAGCCGCAGCGTGTTGGAGAGGCCCAGAAAGGGAATGGCGAGAAAGCCCGCGCCGAGCGATCCGGCGACTGACGCCAGCGTATTGATCGCGTAGGCCGTCCCCAGGCGCCGGGCGACGTCGTCGCGCCCAGACGCGACGAGCATGAGCGCCAGAGGATAGGCCGCGCCGAGACAGAGCGCGACGGGCGCGACCAGAACCGCGACCATCAAGGACTCCCGGATCACCAACTGCCCGAACGGCTCGGCGCTGCGCGCGAGACGCTCGAGGATCCAGAGCGGGAAGTCGCGCCCCGCGATCGACGAGACCCACGCCGACATCAGCGCGGCAGCGCCCAACGCCGCGGCCAGCGGCAGCGCCGGGCGCCTGGTCCGGCCGGCAGCCGCCGCACCAATCGCCGAGCCAACCGCCAAACCGCCAATGAGACCGGTGAGCGTAGCGGCGAAGGCATACGTGGAGGGACCGATCACGGACGCGAAGACTCGGGTCCAGGCGATCTCGAGAAGAAACGTCGCCGCACCCGTGCATGCCAGAACGAGTCCCCCAAGCCACGGTGGCCCGTACCCATCGGCGGCCGGGCGATCCGCACGCTGGGCTCGGTGACGGCGAGCCATTCTTGGCTTGTCGCCGAGGGGTCTTGGCGGGGCGTCCGGAACGGCCTCATCGGTCGTCGCGAGCGTGTGGCTGGCGACACGCAGTGCCAGTGCGATCGCCACACTCCCCGCAAGAACAGCCACGAGCGTCGCGCCTCGAACACCAAGCCATGGGATCAGCAGAAACGCCGAAATCAAACCGCCGGCTGCGGCCCCGGCGGTGTTGGCGGCATAGAGCGCACCCCCTGCCCGGCCCGCGCTCGACGATCCGGGAACGAACCATCGCACCCCGAACGGAAACGTCGCACCGAGGGCCATCGCGGGAACGATGAGCACCGCGAAACAGAGAGCCACGCGCGTGACGGGAAACAGCCACCCGCTCGCGCCGTCTCGATAGGCCCACCCGAGCACCGGTGCGACCTCATTTAAGATTGTCGGGAGGACGATCGCCGTGAGCGCGACGACCAGCTCGAGAGCGGCGTAGCCGTACGCCGCCTGGCGCCGCGTCAGCCGAGCCGCGATGCCGCCGCCGATGCCTGCGCCGGCAGCCAGCCCGCCCATGAACGCCGCGACAACCGTGCTGACGGCGGCCGTCGAGTGGCCCATGTACACGGTCAGCAACCGCGTCCATGCGACTTCGTACACGAGACCCGCGAATCCCGAGCACGTGTACGCCACGAGGAACAGCCAGGCCCCACTCATCGCGGAGAAGTCTACTTCGGGTGCAGGGCCGGATTTCGTAGTCCTTCTCACTTCTCAGTTCCAAGTTTCAGTTCAGGCTGTCAGCAGTCTGCGAAGGATTTGTGTTGCGCAACATGGCGAAGCAGGGGCACACTGTCGCGCGGCTTCGCGGCGGAAGCGCTGCGACCCGAAAAAGGAAGGGCGGGTCTTCAATATGCGGACTCTTCGCCAGGCGATCATCATGCTCGCCATGCTCGTTGCCGGAGCCGTCGTTGCGGCAGGGCGCCTCACGCCGCCGCTCGCGGCCCAGTCTTCGGCGCGCCCACCGGTCTTGGAGGTCGATACGAGCTGGCCCAAGACGCTCCCGAACGGCTGGAGCGTCGGGCCCGTCAGCGGCATCACCGCTGATGCGAGCGATCACATCCTGATCGTTCAGCGTGCCGAGCCGGTCCGGCAGGCTGGCGGCCGGGCCGCTCCTCCTGTGATCGAGTTCGACCCCAACGGAAACGTCGTGCGGACGTGGGGCGGGCCTGGCCCGGGCTACGAATGGCCCGAGCAGGTGCACGGCATCACGATCGACTACAAAGACCGCGTCTGGATCAGCGGCAACGGCCCGAAGGACGCACACATCCTGGCGTTTAGACGGGACGGAACATTCCTGCTCCAGATCGGCCACTCCGGCAAGAGCGGCGGCAGCAACGACACCGAGAACCTCGGCCATGCCACGCAGATGCGAATCGATCCGCAAACGAACGAAGTCTTCGTTTCCGACGGAGAGAACGGGAACCATCGCGTCATCGTGTTCGACTCAGACACCGGAGCGTACAAGCGGCACTGGGGCGCCTACGGGACGAAACCGGATGACTCGGCCGCGACCGCGAAGTTCGATCCGAGCGGCCCACCGCCCAAGCAGTTCGGGAGCGCGACGCACTGCCTCCGCATCGCACGCGATGGCCTCGTGTACGCCTGCGATCGATCGAACAACCGCTTCCAGATCTTCCGTAAGGACGGCACATTCGTGAAAGAGCTGTTCATCGCGAAGGAGACCGCCGCGGCGACTGTCTGGGACATCGATTTCTCGCCGGACCAGCGGTTCATGTACGTCGCCGACGGCGGGAACCAGAAGGTGTGGATCCTGCAGCGCGATTCGCTCCAGATCGCGGGCGAGCTCGGCGGCCCCGGGAAAGAAGCCGGGCGATTCGCCACATCGCTGCACGACATCGTCGTCGACTCAAAGGGAAATCTGTACACAGGTGAAGCCGCCACCGGAGGCCGCGTCCAGAAGTTTAGAAACACGGTTTCGGTCGCCGGTCAGGCCCAGAAGCCGGCGGCGAATCCGGCCCCCCAGACCGAGTCGGCCGCGGCTGCCCGCGCCCTCGTGAGGGCGAAGGCCGCGTCGAAGAACTGGAAGGTCGCCCGAACGGCGTGGGGCGAACCCGACTTGCAAGGCGTCTGGTCGTACGCCACCACGACCCCCTTGTCAAAACCTGGCACAGCGGGCGAGAAAACGTTTCTCACTGACGAGGAAGTCGCGGAGCTCGCCGACCAAACCGCACGCATCCAAGATGCTCCCCCGAGACCCGGCGACCCAGGCACGTACAACAATTTCTGGTGGGACCGTGGACAATCGATCGGGCGAACGTCGTTGATTGTCGATCCGGAGGACGGAAAACTTCCTGCGTTGACGCCGGCGGCGCAAAAGGCACGCGCGGAAAGAGCCGAGTACCAGCGTGCGCACCCCGCGGACTCGTGGTTGGACCGCTCTCCAACCGATCGCTGCATCATGTACCATGGCGTCCCGCCGCTCCCGTCCGGCTATAACAACACGTATCAGATTTTCCAGACGCCTGGCATGGTGGCGATCCTCGATGAGAATATCCATCATGTGCGCCTGATCCCGCTCGATGGACGTCCGCACCTCGGTCAGAACGTCCGGCAGTGGAATGGCGACTCGCGCGGCCACTGGGAGGGCACTACGCTGGTGGTCGAGACCACGAATTTCAACGACAAGACGCGACTGAGATATGGGGGATCAGAGAACACGCACGCGGTCGAACGCTTCACACGCGTCAGCGAGGACTGGATCGACTACCAATACACGATCACCGATCCCACGGTCTACACGAAGCCCTTTACAGTCGCGATCCCGATGCCAAGAAGGAACGATCGCATCTATGAGTACGCGTGTCATGAGGGGAACCACAGCATGGTGGGCATCCTCAGTGGCGCGCGCGCCGACGAGAAGAGAGCTGAAGAAGCGGCGAAGGCCAAAGAGGGCGTACGGTGAGAGGCGCGATGATTGCGGCGACGGTGGCTGCCGTCATCGGCGCTTTTTGGCTGGGCACGACGCCAACCTCCACTCAGGCTCGAGCATACAGGGCGCCCCGCACCGCAGACGGTAAACCCAACCTGAACGGGACGTGGCAGGCGCTCAACACGGCCAACTGGGACATTCAGGATCACGCGGCGCGCCAGGGGCCGGTGACCGCGCTCGGCGCGTCCTTCAGCGTACCCCCGGGCGCCGGCGTGGTCGAGGGGAACGAGCTCCCCTATCGCCCGGAGGCCCTGGCCAAGAAGAAGGAGAACCTGGCGCACTGGATGACCCTTGACCCGGAAATCAAGTGCTACATGCCGGGAATACCGCGCGCAACCTATCAACCCCATCCGTTTCAGATTGTTCAAACCCCGCAGCAGGTCCTGATGGCCTACGAATTCGCGAATGCGAGCCGCATCATCTACATGAACAGCACGGAAGAGAGTCCCATCAGCTTTTGGATGGGATGGTCGCGTGGCCGTTGGGAAGGCGAAACGCTGGTCGTCGACGTGACCGGTTTCACCGATCAGACATGGTTCGATCGTGCGGGGAACTTTCACAGCGACGCGCTACACGTCGTCGAACGATATACGGCCACAGGGCCCGACCACCTGTGGTACGAAGCCACGATCGACGATCCGAACGTGTTCACGCGGCCATGGAAGATGAGCATGCCGCTGTATCGTCGTATGGAAAAGAATGCTCAGCCGCTCGAATACATCTGCGTGGAGTTTGCCGAAGAACTGATGTACGGGCACCTTCGCAAACCGACCAGCCGGTGACCGGCGCGATCCATTTCCAGGGGCCGGAGCGAGCATGCGTTTGACCAAGCGGTATCCATCACACCCTCAAGCGCTGATCTGGGTGTGCGTGGCGTTACTGGCCTCGGCTCCTGTGCACCTGGGCAGCCAGGCGGTCGTGGGTCGGCCTGGGAGCATGCGGCCCGTCAGCCTGATGAAACCGAGGATCCCGCCGCTGCCGGAAGCGCAGTGGACCGACGAACACAAGCAACGGATCGCCAAGTTCGTGCCCGCAGGCGGTCGCCCCGGCAACAGTTTCAGGACGCTGCTGCACGTTCCCGAGCTCGTCGACCGCACGATGACGTTCCACCACTACATCACGCGGGATTCGAGCCTGTCGCCCCGGATCCGTGAGCTTCTGATCCTGCGAACGGCCTGGCTCCACGGCAGCGACGTGATCTGGCGGGAGCGTGTGCCGTTCGCGCGACAGGCGGGCCTGACCAACGAGGAGATTCGGAACATTGCACGGGGTGCCGCCGCCGGTTGGGAGCCCTTCGAGGCGCACCTGCTGCGCATGGCGGATCAGTTGTTTCGGAATTCCTTCGTGAACGACGCGGTCTTCAACTTGATGGCGGCGCGCTACAACACGTGCAACGTGATGGACGCGGGGATGACGGTCGCAGATGTCGCGTCGCTTGCGCTGCTGTACAACACTCTGGGGGTCCAGCCCGATGACGCTCCCACCGCCGATCGGATGCCTCTCGACATTCCGTACGGGGTCGATGTTCCTCAGCGAGAGACCGTGACGCTCAAAGCCCCACGCGCGGTTCCGATGCCGGGCAAGGGGGCCAACAACCCTCGCACGTTCGGCTTGTGTCCGAAGCTCTCGGCTGCCCGCAACGGCTCCGGATATGTGAATCAGATATCCATGCTCGGGAAGACCGGGCGGGACCGCGACCGTGAGTTGCTGATCCTGCGCATCGGATGGAACTCCCAGTCCGAGTATGAATGGTCGGAGCATGTCGGACCCGTGGGAGGAGCCCGCAAGATGGGGTTGCCGATCGAGCGGATCCCGTTGGGGCCAGATGCGCCGGGTTGGGACCCCTTCGAGGCCGATCTTTTGCGCTTTGCTGACGAGATGTATCGCGACAGTGTCGTGTCGGACCGCACGTGGAATGCCCTGAAGCGGCTCTACGACGACCGGATGATGATCGACGCGACGATCACCCCGGCGAACTACCGGATGGTCTCGCTGGCACTGAATATTCTGGGTGTCCAGAGCAATCCTGGCGAAGAGAAGTTACCGCCGGTGCCGTCGCGATAATTGGCGTCCAGCTGGGCCGATCGAAGACTTCCTCACCGGCTTCCTGGCAAGCACGGGCGAGTACAGCCATCGAGCGCGATCACGCCGGTCGGCGCACGAGGGCGCGCCATGAGATGATTGAGACGATGAGACGACTGTGATACGATTCGGGATATGACGGGAGCCATGATCACTGTCGAGGAGGCCGGGCGTACCCTCGGCGTCTCACGTTCGACCGTCTGGCGCCTCATTCAGCGAGGCGATCTTCCGAGCGTTCGCCGCGGTGGGCGGCGCCTCGTCCCGGCCAGCGCCATTCGGACGCGCACCCATGGGCGCCGGACCACAGGCATTCCTCCGTTTTCTCACGACCATCCGATGTTCCGTCTCGTTGGCGCTGGCCGCGGCGGCGGCAGGACGCCTGGCGCCCGCGACAAGCACGCCATCCTCGATCGGTGACCCGCAGCGTCCTCTGGGATTCGAGCGCCATCCTCGCGTTGCTCGATGCCGACGATGCGGATCATGCGCGCGCGGTCGCCATAGCCCGTGACATCGCATCCGATCGGCGGCCGAGTTTCATCACCAACTACATCGAAGCAGAGACCCATGCGCTCCTTGTCCGGAAGCTCGGCAGAGGTATCGCCCGCGAGTGGCTGCTGACGGGCGGTTTGACGGTCGTGCCGCCGCTCCCCGCCGAAGAACAAAGAGCCAAGGAGATTCTGGCTCGGCACGCTGACAAGGACTGGACGCTGTGTGACGCGATCTCCTTCGCCGTGCTCGACGCTCGTCGCGTCACGAGAGCCTTCACCTTCGACCACCACTTCCGGCAGTACGGGCGCATTCAAGTGCTCGGTTTGAACCGGTGACGGTCCGCGCATCATGTAACGACCCTCACTGGTTTGGGCGGTAACTGAACAGTTCGTGGACGACGAGCGCGCAGCGACGCTCGTCCGGGGCGGAGGCGGCGAAGCGGAAAGGTTCCTCACGTATAATGCGCAGCGTCGTGGACCTGCCGATTTCACTCGATCGGGCCGGCCTTGCCGCGTGGTGCCGGCAATGGCAGGTACGGGAGCTTGCCGTCTTCGGCTCCGTGTTGCGACCGGATTTCGGACCGGCGAGCGATCTTGACTTTCTCGTGACGTTCAGCCCCACTGCCGCCTGGAGCCTGATCGACCACGAGCGGATGCGGCAAGAACTGGTCGACCTCCTCGGACGCGACGTCGACCTTGTCAGCCGTGAAGGCCTCGAGCGCAGCGCCAACTGGATTCGTCGCCAGATGATTCTCGAGAGCGCGAGGCCGCTCGATGTCCAGGGATGATGCCGTCGTTCTCGACATGCTGACGGCCGCCCGGCGGGCGATCGCGTTCGCGTCGGGCCTTACGCAAGACCAACTCGGCGCGGATCTGAAGTCGCAGTCGGCGATCTTGCATCAACTCCTTGTCCTAGGCGAAGCGGCGAAACGGCTGTCCGAGGGCTTTCGCGACCTGCATCCGGGAACGCCCTGGAAGGCGATCGCCGGCATGCGGGATCGCATCATCCACGGATACGATGACGTGGACCTTCAAGAGGTGTGGCGCACGTTGGAGGCGGACCTTCCCTTGCTGATTGTCACGCTCGAAGCGCTGGTACCACCCGCGCAGCCAAAACCCGGCGAGTGAAGAAAGCACGGCCAGGCAGGCGACGGACACGACGCCAACTGGGCGCGTTGACCCGGCCGCGCGCTTCCGCGTAGTGTAGGGGCGCCATGCCGCTCGTAATCGGTGCGCGTCTCGGATCGCACGAAATCGTCAGCGCGCTCGGAGCTGGCGGCATGAGCGCCTGCGGCCATGCCGAGCCGAGGCGACGATGGCCGAGGCGAGGCATCATCGTCAGAACCCGGCGGGGGTGGGGCCCCGCCGGCAGTGCAAGAATGTTGGCCCTGAGCCCATGCCGCTCGTAATCGGTGCGCGTCTCGGGTCGTATGAAATCCTCAGCGCGCTCGGCGCGGGCGGCATGGGCGAAGTCTATGCGGCCCACGACACCAGGCTCAATCGGCGCGTCGCCATCAAGATCCTGCCCGATGCGTACGCCGGCGACCCGGAACGAATCGCTCGATTTCATCGCGAGGCGCAGGCGGTCGCCGCGCTCAACCACCCCAATATCGCGGCCATCTACGATTTCGCGGAAAGCCCTTCGCCCACGGGACAGACCGATGTCGTCAGGTACCTGGTACTGGAGCTCATCGAAGGCGATACCTTGGCGGAACGTATCGCTCGAGGACCGACGCGTCCTGTTCCTGATACGCGCGAGCACTACGGTGCGAGCGCGT
>MEKT01000092.1:23362-23921 GCA_001767435.1 Acidobacteria bacterium RIFCSPLOWO2_02_FULL_65_29
GGGTGGGGCCCCGCGAGGATTAGATGTTGAAGAGGCACTTGAAATCGCCAAGCAAATCCTCGAGGCGCTCGAGGCCGCACACGAGAAAGGCATCTGTCACCGCGATCTGAAGCCGGCCAACGTCAAGCTGACGCCGGACGGTGCGGTGAAAGTTCTCGATTTCGGTCTCGCGAAGTTCCTGCAGGGCGGCGCGTCGTCTGCCGTCGCCGGTGCGACCCATTCCCCGACGCTCAGCCTCGCCGGGACCATTCCCGGCGTCATTCTCGGCACGGCGGGTTACATGTCGCCGGAGCAAGCCAAGGGCCTCGAGGCCGATCAGCGCAGCGACATTTTTTCCTTCGGGTGCATCCTGTTCGAGATGCTCACCGGCCGCCAGGCCTTCGAGGGCGACACCGTGTCGGAGATCCTCGCGTCGGTCCTCAAGACCGAGGTCGATCTCACGCTGCTGCCGCCGCGGCTGAATCCGCGTCTGGTAGAGCTCCTGCGGCGCTGTCTCGAGAAACAGCCGAAGAAGCGCTGGCACGCGGCGGCCGACGTGCGCGTCGAGATCGAAGCGGTG
>MEKT01000092.1:23931-37407 GCA_001767435.1 Acidobacteria bacterium RIFCSPLOWO2_02_FULL_65_29
GACGTGCGCGTCGAGATCGAAGCGGTGATGGGGCGTGGGCTCCTGACGGAAGAACCGCGGCCAACCGAGGCACGCCCGCGGCCGTTGTGGAGGCGCGCCATTGCGCCGGCCGCGTCCTCGGTCGTCGCAGCCGTGCTGGCCGGATACGGCGCGTGGACGATGAAGCCGGAACCCGCGCGGACGGTCACTCGATTCTCTGTTCTTCTTCCGGACGGCCAACAGTTCACCAATACCAGTCGAAACGTCGTGGCGCAGTCGCCTGACGGCAATCATCTCGTCTACGTGGCGAACCAGCGGCTGTACCTTCGCGCCATGTCCGGCCTCGAGAGCCGCGTGATCGCAGGGAGCGAGATCGGCGCCGGTGTGGTCAATCCTGTGTTCTCACCGGACGGGCAGGCGCTCGCGTTCTTCTCGAATGCCGACCGCACGCTGAAGCGCCTGGCGATCAGCGGGGGAGCAGCCGTCACGATTTGTGCGGCTGATACTCCGCTCGGCGTGAGCTGGGACGAGCAAGGCATCGTCTTTGGCCAGAGCGGGAAAGGGATACTGCGCGTCTCGCCGAACGGAGGGACGCCGGAGGTCATCGCGGCGGTCGGCAAAGACGAGGTCGCGTCGGCCCCGCAGATGCTGCCGGGCGGCAGGGCCGTGCTGTTTTCCGTCAAGAAAACCGTCGAGGCGTGGGACAAAGGCCAGATCGTCGTGCAGCCGCTCGGCTCCGGCGAGCGAAAGACACTCATCGACGGCGGCGCCTCTGGCCGATACGTTCCCACCGGCCACCTGGTATACGCGCTCTCGGGAACACTGCTGGCCGTTCCGTTCGATCTCGATAGCCTTGCCGTGTCGGGCGGCCCCGTACCCATCGTCGAAGGCGTGCGGAGGTTCCAATCGGGCGCCGGCGCCACCACTGGCGTGGCACATTTCAGCTTCTCGAGCTCCGGAACACTGGCGTACTGGCCTGGCCCGAACACGCTGTCTGATATTGGGACGGACCTCGCGCTCTTCAGCCGTAACGGCAACGACGTTCAACCGCTCAAGCTGCCGCCGGGCCAGTACTCATCGCCCCGCGTGTCCGCGGACGGAAAGTTCGTCGCCTTCGAGCGCACGGACGGGACACAGATCAGCATCTGGGTCTACGAGCTTGCAGGCGGGCGCGCCGCTCAGCAGTTCACGTTTGGCGGAAACAGCCGCGCCCCGGTCTGGTCACCGGACGGACAGTCGATCGCATTTCAATCCGATCGGGAAGGCGACCTCGCGATCTTCCGCCAGCGTGCGGACGGCTCGGGCACGGCGGAACGGTTGACCAAGCCGGAGGCCAGCGTCGGTCACACGCCGCAGTCGTGGGCGCGGGACGGCGCTCACTTGCTGTTCAGCGTCGAGAAATCCAACCAGTCCACACTCTGGACGATGACGGTTAAGGACCGGCAGATTGCCGCACTCGGTGACATACCAGCCCGCGAAGCGGCCTTCTCTCCCGATGGACGTTGGGTGGCCTATCAGGTGGGGAACCCCAGCGCTGTTTACTTGGAGCCGTTTCCCAGGACCGGCGCCAAGTACCTCGTCCCCCAATCAGGCGGTCACCCTTTCTGGTCGCCCAAGGGTGACGAGATCATCATGAACACGGGACCGACCCAAAGCAGGGTGATCGCCGTGACGACGACTCCGCGTGTCAGCTTCGGCCGGCCGGCGGAGTTCCCGCGCATCGGTCGAACCGAACCGAATCCGCAGGCAGGCCGCCGCAATGTTGACATGATGCCGGACGGCCAGCACGTCATCGGCGTTCCCACCGCTGGCTCAGTGAGTGGAGAGCAGACCGCTCAACAGATCACGGTGATCATCAACTGGTTCGACGAGCTCCGCCAGCGCGTGCCGGTGCGGTAGCAGGCTAGAGCGTTTCTCAGTTCGGTGTAGTCAACAGTTGACAGTTAACGGTTGACAGCCGTCGGGCAGATGCCTGCTGTGAACTGTGAACTGTTGACTGTCAACTTCGCATGTGCGCTACACCGAAGCGCAAACAGCTCTAAGGCTTCGATTGGTTACACCGCTTCAGGAGGACGCTGACATCGGTGGGGTTGATCAAATCGGGGACCGTCCACCCGTCGAGGTCGTATTCAGCCAGACATTGCTCCACGAACCCCTTGTAGCGCGCCGTGCCCCCCGACGCGTCGGCCGCCATCAGCGTCTCGAAACGGATGCTCTCGTGGTTGCCGAAATAGTTGCGCTCGTAGAGCTCGTGCCGGCCGCCGAACTCGGTGCCGATGGCGTCCCATAACAGCTTGAACAGCTTGACCCGCGCTTCCGCCGTGTACCCGCCGGAGCCGCGCACGTACTGGTCGAGATAGGGGCGAAGCTCAGGCACTTTGAAATCAATGCCGCTCGACGGCAGATAGATCAGCGCGCTCGCCAGCGTGTTCTCGATGATTTCCTTGATTTTCGGATAGGCCAGGCTCGACATCACGCGGTACGCGAGGCCCGCCTCGAGATTGGGCAGCACGTATCCATTGGTCCAGGGGATCGGGGCACGAGCCATGGCGTCGGTGAGCGCCCAAAACAGATTGCGCCAGGCCAGCACCTCGCCGACCTGCGCCTGCACGCCTCGAAAATCCTTCGCGCCCGTGGCTTCCACGGCCTTGAGGATTAGGCCGGCCAGGAAGTCCATCTTGACCGCGAGCCGTGTGCAGCCCTGGAACATGAACCTGGGCAGAAAGCCTGAACCCGGAAAGAAGTTGTTCACTTTCTCGAGGTCGCCGTAGGCGAACACGTTCTCCCACGGCACCATCACGCGGTCGAAGACCAGGATCGAGTCGTTCTCGTCCATGCGGCTGGAGAGCGGATAGTCGAACGGCGTCCCCATCACTTCCGCCGTCATCTCGTACGACGGGCGGCAGAACAGCTTCACGCCGGGTGCGCCGGTCGGCACGATGCAGACGAACGCGAATTCCCGCGTCTTGATGGGCAGGGTTCCGTTGTTCGCAATGAAATTCAAGTGCGTCAGGCTCGAGGTCGTCGCCACGACCTTCGCGCCGCTGACGATGAGGCCGGCGTCGGTCTCCTTGACGACGTGCATGTACACGTCCTTCACCTCGTCGAGCGGCCGGTCGCGGTCGACGGGCGGATTCACGATGGCGTGATTGACGAACGACACTTCCTCCTGGACCTTCGTGTACCACCGCTTCGCGTTCTCCTCGTACGGCTCGTAGAAGCCCGAGTTGGCGCCAAGCGTCGCCATGAACGCGGCCTTGTAATCGGGACTCCGGCCGATCCATCCGTACGAGATCCGGGCCCATTCGGCGATGGCGTCGCGGGCGGCGACGAGCTCGTCGACGTTTCGCGATCCCTTGAAGAAGCGGTGGGTGAATCCGCCGCTGCCGGTGTCGGTCTCGGTGGTGAGCGTCGGCCTTCGAGCCGGATCGTGCAGCGCGTCGTAGAGGCGGGCGATCATGCGGACGGTGTTGCGGAAGGCCGGATGCGTGGTCACATCCTTGACGCGCTCGCCATAAATCCAGATTTCGCGGTCGTCGCGGAGGCTTTCGAGGTATTCGCTGCCGGTGAGTGGCTGCGCCCGCGTCGCGGGTCGGACTGTCATCGTCAGAATCCTTCCACAGCGACCGATGAACCCAAGCCCGGGAACTAGGATTTGCCCCTCCGCTGTCGGACCTCGCGGCAGGTCATTTCCCGCGCCGGCCTGCGGCAAGCGACCGGGCGTGCTCGATGGCCCGCTGTTCCTGCACGCGGCTCATCTCATCGATCGAGCGGTACTTGTGTACTCCGGGTGGAAACCGTCGCGGATTGGTGCGTAGAGCCAGTTCCCAGACAAACGCGATCGCCCGGTACAACTGTGGATCGGCTGGCTGGCGCCAGGTTGGCTGGTTCATCTCCTCGACCGAACGAAACTTGCGTACGGGCATCAGTCTGGCTCCAGTCCGAAGCGCTCGCGCAACAACTCTGCGTCCGCCCGATCCTTCAGGCGGACAGTGTCCTTCTTCATCCGATAGAGCGTACGCGCGGTGACAGCGGTCACGGTCACATCGTGATAAGGCACGCGCTCGACCTCGAGATCGGCGAATGAGAAGGCCTCGCCAAGGCGCGTGAGAATGTCGATGTGAAAGGATCCCTCCGGCGGATTGTACTGGACCGCCGGATATTCGCCGAGCAGATCGCGGGCCGCGATGCCGTCTATCTCCGGATCGTCGAAGACGTCCCGCAGCGCCAGCTTCAGCCGCTCGATGTTGGGCTCCTCGGGCGCGACGAAGATGTCCAGATCCTCCGTGGCCCGCGCGAGACCGAGCAGGTTCAACGCCACGGCGCCGAAGATGGCGTACTTGACGCCTCGGGATTCGATGGCAACGAGCACGCGTTTCAGAAGATCGAAGTCCATGTCATGCTTTGGACGACAGTCTCAGGATGACAACTGTCCTGGCGGACCCGGTCACGGCAGTTTCCGTCCCAATCAGAACAGCGGCCTGAACAGTTCGTGGACGACGAGCCCTGGGCGGCCACTTGCGCCGGAGAAGATCCGGCCTTTGTCGTCGACTCCCAGAAACTCCGTTCCCGCACCCCGCGTGGCTTCCTCGTCAGGGATGAAGGCCTTGATCCATCCCGTCGTGATGTCCCCGATTCGGATGCCGCGCTCCCAACCGGGGTTCCAACGGGCGTCGGACATGCCGTCGGCCACGTAGATGTTCCCTTTGGTGTCGATGGTGATGGCGCTGGGCTTGCCGAACTGCGTCCAGCGCGTGATGAAGTTGCCCTCCTTGTCCAACACCTGAATCCGCTGATTGCCCCGATCCGCGATGTAGAGCCGTCCTTCGGCATCGATCTCGATACCGTGTGGATCGTTGAACTGCAGCGGAAGGCTGCCCTCCGAGCCCACGCCTCCTCCCCAGGCCTTGATGAACTTGCCGTCCTTCGAGAATCGGACCAGACGGTTGTTGCCGCCTCGGGAGCCGTACATGTTGTCCCTGTTCGGGCCTACTTGCGGGCCTCCGTGACCGTCCGTGATCCAGATGTCGCCGTTCTGAGCAATCACGACGCCGGTCGGGCCGTTGAAGTGCCTCTCATCGGCGCCAGGGACACCCGCCTCACCAAGGGTCATCACGAGCTTCCCATCGGGGCTGAATTTGTAGACCTGGTGGCCCAAACGCTTCTTGAAGCCGGCCGCCCCTCGCGCGTCCCCGTTTGGCGCTCCGTCGGTCACCCAGATGAAGCCTTCGCGATCGATGAAGAACCCGTGCGGGAAGTTCATGATGCCTTTTCCAAAGCTCCTCACGAACTTGCCGTCCACATCGACCTGGATGATGGGGTCGAGATCCGAGTCCGCGCAGCCGTTCGCGCCGCAGCGGTCGAGGATCCACAGATGCTTGCCGCCGGGATCCACCTCGATGCCGCTCGCGACGCCGATCTTCCGGCCTTCGAGTTTGTCCCAGTTGTAGTTCACCTTGTACGGAGTGACCCCGATCTGGGCCTTCAGTCCGGCGCCCGACATGATGGCCAATGCCGCGACGCCAATCGCGAACGTCGAGGCGATTCGAGCTCGATGCGACATCACGCTACCTCCCACTGTATTGCGAGCGTCCGCGAATCGGTCAGTTGGCTCACGGCACTGAAAGCCCGAGGAGACGCGCGGGATTCTCTTTCATCATCCGATCGATCTCGGCGTCGGTGAAGCCGCGCTCGTGCAGCGCGACCACAAAGGCCCCCACCAGATCCGGTGGCAAATGTGACACGCCCGCTTGCGACACGATGCCATACTGCGGGCCGACCTTCCGAATGCCGTCGGCATACTGATCGATCGTGGGATTGCCGAGTGGTTTGGCCCACTCGATGAACGCGCCCATGGCCGCGGCTTCCTGCATCTGGGCCACTGTCCAATCCTGGTCCATCGCGTGCGTGACGACCATGTGCCTGGCGCCGGCGCGCCGCCCCTCACGCACCAGCATCAGACCCTCTTCGGGGGACACGTGGCCTGTCGCGAGGACCAGGTCGTGCTTCGCGATGATGCCGATGACGGCTATCGTTGCCGGCAGCAGCGTGCCGTCGCGCGACACCGCCGCAAACGGCCGGTTCGGCTGTCTCGACGCGCGAACGGCCGCCTCAGCATCGTAGGTCGGCATCCAGACAATGCGCCCGTACCCGCCCTTGAGGGTGGCCATGTGCTCGACCGCAGCGGGGTTCACGCCGCCGTTGGTTAGGTCCAGCGTCATGCCGCCGAAGATCTCGATGCCGGGCACGTGCCGTCGGAGCAGGTACGCCTGCGCGGCCGTCGACTCGTAATGATTCTTGAGCACGATGGCGCGCAGGCCATAGGACTTCGCGAGGTTGGCGGCCTCGAACGAATCGACCGGCCGCTCGACGATGTCCGGGTGCGGGTGCATGTGGATGTCGACCGAGCCCTTGAGGGCCCGCAACACATCGGGCCGGGCCCGTCCACCAAATGGACGAGCGACCTCGAGATCTCGCTGGTTGTAGCCGCCGCTCGGTCCCAACGGGCGGGCGCTCTGGTCCGTCCGCGACTGATCGGCGCCCGCCTCGTCGACGGCAGGCGCGGAGACGCTCAACCCCATCGCCGCAACGGCGACGAGGGCGACGAGGGTGAAGGTGATCAAGGGCCTCACCGCAGATGATCTCAAGATGGCAGGAACCTGCCTGGTGTGGCGTGTCTGGACCGCTCGGACTACTGAACGCCGCCTCGCCCTGCGGGCTTGGCCAAGTACGCTTTCGACGCGGCCTCGTCCCTGATCGGCGTGACTTTGTCGGGATCGATCCTCACCATCAGATAGTCGATGTGATCGTCGATCTTGGTGAACCAGTGACCCGTACCGGCCGGTATCACCACCACGTCTCCGGGCTCGAGCTGGTACGCGACGCCGTTCCGAATTTCCGCGCCGTTGTTCCCCGGCCCGTTGAACTCGCGGACGGTTTGCTGTGTCGCGGGACGCCTCTGCCGGTTGGCGATATCCGGACCGAGGACGAGCGTGGCCGTGCCGTCGATGATGTGGTAGACCTCGCTGACCTGATCGTGTTCGGCGACCGAATTTGCACCGGGCGCGTCCAGTTTGCCGCGGTGGACCATCCCGATGCCGACGTGCGCCTTTCCGATCTCGATGTCCCTGACCTGCTGATCGGTCAGGCGTTCGGCAATCGCCTTCTTCGTGTACGCCTGAAGCTCACTGACGGGGATGTAGTGCCCCGGACACATGTTGCAGGTGGGCTGCGGGTCCGTGGGGTTGATTTTCGTTTGCGCCATTAACGCGGCAACGACGGATGCCGCGGCGCCGAATCCGA
Organism: Acidobacteria bacterium RIFCSPLOWO2_02_FULL_65_29; assembly: GCA_001767435.1. GTDB lineage: Bacteria > Acidobacteriota > Vicinamibacteria > Vicinamibacterales > CAVVIG01 > 2-02-FULL-65-29. Next base: position 31,213 of record MEKT01000092.1, read on the forward strand.
TCACAATGTTCTTCATAATGTCGACACTATGGTTGGCCGGTCGATCGGCCCTGGACCGTCACGATGATCTCGGCTTTCGTCGAGAGCCGGCCGGGGTCGCTGGCCGAGGCGATGAGCTTGTAGGTGCCCGGCGCCGCGAAGCTCGCCGTCGTCACCGCCTCGCCGTTGGCCACGGGAAGCGATCCCGTGTGCCCGAAGGTGACCTTGGCGGGGCCGCTGTACTGAAGCCAGTTGACGGTGATCCCTCGTGGCGCGCCGCCCCCCGACGAATTCACCTGCGCCCCGAAGCCGCCCGTCGTGGTCGGCGGCGGACGTGGCGCGACCGGCCGCGGTTTCGGCAGCCCGTCATCCACAACCGACGCGGTCAGCGTGACTGGCGTTCCCACGCTCACGGTTCCGAGCGGCGCAATCGCAATCGACGGAGGCTTGTTCGGATTGCCATCACCAGGGTCGAAGTTGCCGTTGGTCATCACCACGCGCTCGGTGATTTCCTGGGGCGGCATCAACATCCCGTAACCTTTTTCCGTGCGGCCGTTGGCCGTAATCGTCCAGACGACTTCTTTCTTACCGAAATCCGCGGGCACACGAACGCGATAGACATAACGCTGGCGCCTGGGTAAGAAATATGTGGGCTGACCCTGGGCCGCCGAGCCGGGTTCAATCTTGTTGTCGGGTCCAGCCGGAATCGAGAACTCCTGCACGTAGTTCCGATTGAAGTACCCGAAGACCATGTCGAAGGTCCCATCGGGGTTCTTGATCCAGCCCTCGAAGTACGGGGTGACGCTCTGACCCGCGTTCAGCCTGATGGCCGTGATCGTCTCGGAGGGAAGCTGCGACGGCTGCCCCTGAGCCTGAAGCCGAACCGTGCCGGCCAGAACCAGGCCACCGGCCATCACGGCCGTTACCCAACGTAGCTGTTGACCCATGGCGATCTCCTGCAAGAAGCGAACGCGCGGCACGATCGGTTGATCGTGCCGCGCATGTGTGTGACACGCGGAGTGTTCCGATCGAGGCGCCTACTGCTGCTGCTGAGTGGTGGCGGCCTGCTGCCGGCGTCTCTCGGCGACGCGCTGCTGATAGTCGTCATCTTCCAGATAGGTGATGGTCACCCACGCAAATCCCATCTCGTCGATCGACCGCGAGCCTCCACCCACCCAGTTCTTGGGATTGGGGTTCCACTTGTTGGCCGACGTGTTGTCGTGCCAGGAGATGATGTGGACGATCGTCCCAGCCGGCAAGAGCGGCGCGACATCGTCGGCATACGGGTACGTGATGTGCCAGCCGAACTGGTAGTTGCTCACGCAGCTGATCGTCTCGGTGCGCGCGGGCCCCGGGCGGGCAGAATCAGAGCGCACGTCCGGGTAGATGGCCTCCATGCACTGTGCCTTGCCACGATTGTGCAGATGAGGCTGGAACGACGCAATCAACGCCGGCTTCTGCAGGCGGAAGTACCCATCGTGCCGTGAAATCGCCCCGGCCGGAATGTCGAGCTCCGGCACGTCGCCCATGTGCTGCGTGAAGGCGACGTACTTCGGCACCTGGCCCTTGGGGAACACCTTGAGCCCGAGCTTCACCGCCACCGGCGTGACCTCGCCGCGCGGATTGAGGTGTAAGTTGAAATTGATCTTGGTCCCGGCCTTGACCAGGCGGCCCGAGTTTGGCGGGAAAATGTCGCCGTTCTTGCCGAGGGCGTATTCGTTCAAGAACAACCCCGTCGGGTCCTCTTCCGGATCTTCCACGAGGTTCGTCGTGAAGTGGTGCGTGACCTTGAAGCTGGCCGGGTCGGCCGGCTTGCTCTCAATGGCCATGATGTACATGTCTTCCGTGAATCCCGGGTCGACCAGCATGTTGATGATGTTGTCGGGTCCCGTGGCCGGCAGGACGTACGGCTTGTCCGACGTCACGATGATGTCCGGCTTGCCGATGAACCACTGGTCCAGATCGCTGAACTGGCGCGGGGCCGGCATGTCCGCGGGATTGCCCATCGGCGCGCCGCCGTCGACCCACTTCGCGATCGTGTTGATCTCCTGTTCGGTCAACGACGGATCATCTTTGAACTTGGTGATGCCGACGTTCCGGTCGATATGCCACGGCGGCATCTCCCGAGCGGTGACCTTCTGCTTCATGGAACGCGCCCACGGGCGCGCGTCCTGATACGTCATGAGCGACATCGGGGCCACCGATCCAGGCCGATGGCAGCTCTGGCAAGACCGCTGCAGGATTGGCGCCACGTCTTTGGTGAACGTGACCCCACCTTGAGCAGGCGCCTGCGCGCTCACGCCGCCGGTTCCGATCGCGGCCGACCCGAGGACAACGAATGCCACGGCGAGGCTGCCAACGCGGAGAGGCACCATCTCAACCTCCTCAAAGAACGGGAAACATGTGCGAGATTTCAACACCCATACTCTGGCCCCGCCGCCTCTTTTGTCAAGCGAATTGGGGTCATTGGGACGAACTCACGTGGGGCTCCGCCCCACACCCCGGCTCGGTCGCTTGCGGGGACCCCTACACCCCGCGCCGCTCCCTCGCAGGCGCGCCGTGCGCGCCTAGCCCGTTATGCGGAACGAGCACTAAATATGAGCAGTGAGCGGCTCCAGCACCGGCCCGCCGGCTTCGAGCGACGTCAGAATCGCGTCGAGTGTGACCGGCGCGCGGCGGAACACCTCGTCGCCGACCGCGGCCGAGATCGCGTTCACCACGGCGCAGGCGCCGGCGGCCACTGGCGGCTCGCCGATGCCGCGAGCGCCAACCGGCGTCTCGGGATCCGGAATGTTCAATGCCTCCCACGCCATCGTCGACGGCACGTCGAGAATCGTGGGCGGCCGACTCTGATAGAAGCGCTTGGTCAGCGCGACACCGTAGTGCTGGTCGTACACCGTCTTCTGGCCGATGGCATGGCCCATACCGAGAATCGATCGCCCGAGCACCTGCCCACCGAGCGAGTGTGGATGGATCACGGTGCCCACGTCGGCAACCGCCAGATAGTCCAGCAGCCGGTACTGGCCCGTTTCCACGTCGACCTCGACCTCGGCGAAGCCGGCGACGAAGGAAAACGTTCCGCCGTCGCGCGGATAGTTGTCGCGGGCCACGCCCATCAGGCCCTGGCCGGCGAGCGCGGTGGCCGACGTCACCGTGTACTTGTTGACGTCCTTGGGCAGCTCATGGCCGTCGTACACGCCTCCAAGCTCGATGGCCTTCTGCGCAACCTGGGCCAGCGTCATGTTGCGACCATTGCCCGACACGCGCTGATCGGCGACCGTGTAGTCGTCGGGGCGCCCTCCAAGCGTTCTGGCCGCAATCTCCCTCGCTTTCCTGATGCCGTCGGTCGCCGCCGCATGCGCGGCGCGTGTCATCGCGTGGATCGTCTGGCTGCCGCCCGAGACGCAGGTCCACGGCAGGCTCTCGGCCGTGTTGCCCCACCTGAGCACGCACTTCTCCCACGGCATGCCCATCATCTCGGCGGCGACGCGATGCACGTCGCTCACCGACGCGGTGCCAAGGTTCCCGACGCCCGACTGGATGTACATCTGGCCATCTGGTTTGATGATGAACAGCCCATCGAAGCCCGTCGAGCCGCCGACAAAAGTGCTGACGGCCACGCCCACGCCGCGGACTGTCGATCCTTGCCGCTTGCCGCTCTGCGCCTGGCGCTCGTTCCACTTGAACAGCTCGGCGCCGCGATCGAGCGCCTGCTTGACGAACGAGCTCGTGCAGTAGGCGCGCTGGCCGCGCGCGTTGGCTGGGCCGAGCGGCGCCTTGCCTTCCGGGGCGTTGATCCGGCGAAGGGCGACCTGGTCGACACCCAGCTTGCGCGCCGCCTTCGCCAGCACCGGCTCGACCAGCATGATGCCTTGCATCCCGCCAGGCTGACTCTGCGCGCGGCGAGGCGGTGTGTTGGTCAGGAGGGTCACGTATCGCGACCGCATCGCCAGCGGCTGATACATGAGCGAGACGATCCGTCCCGCCTGGCCGCCATCTCCGGACGCCTCGTACGGTCCGGTCTCGGACACGACGAACAGATCGAGCGCGGTGATGCGGCCATCCTTGTCGAAGCCGGCCTTGACGCGTCCGTGCAGCGCCGGGCGAAGACCGCCGATCGACTGCTCTTCCTCGCGGCTGATCCGCATCATCACGGGTGCGTTGGTTTTCTTGGACAGGAGCGCCGGAATCATGCACGAGATCACGCCGGTCGCCTTGCTGCCGAAGCCCCCACCGGTGTACTCACTGATGAGCACGATGTCGGCGGGATCGAGGCTCAGCCACCGCGAGATGGACCCGACGGTCTGTACGGTGCTCTGCGTGCCGCTGTGCATGTACAGCTTGCCACCCTGCCAGTACGCCATCGCCGAACGCGGTTCGAGCGTCTGGTGATAGGTGTTTGGCGTCACGAACGTCTCGTCGAGCACGAGCGCGGCGTTCTTGAACCCCCCCTCGACGTCGCCGTACGACCACTCATCGGGCACTTTGCCCATCGGCAGACGGCCTTCGGCGTACTCGGCAAAGTCCGCGTCGGTCCACTTCAACTCCTGGATGTCGAGCGGAGCCGGCGGAGCGGGTGTGCCTCCCGGCGGCGTGGGCGGGGCAGGCGGCCGGCCCCACAGGTTGCCGTCGACTCTCGCGTTCGGGCCGTCGGGACGCAGGCTCACGATGGGATCGACGACGAACGGCAGCGGCTCGAAGTCGACCTGAATTTTTTCAATCGCCTCCGCGGCTGTCTCTTCGTCGACGGCGGCCACGGCGAGAATCGGCTCGCCCTCGTACAACGGCTCGTTGGTGAGCGGGCGCTCGCCCTTCGGGTTCGCGCGTATCGTCTGACCGAGGTCCGTCACGATGTCGGCGGGAGCCGGAAGCTCGTCGGCGGTGAGGATCGCCCTCACGCCGGGCATCGCCAGCGCGGCGCTCGTGTCGATGCGCGTCACGCGCGCGTGCGGCATCGGGCTGAGCAGCAGCTTCGCGAAGAGCATGCCTTCCGCGCGGAAGTCTTCCGCATACTTCGCCTTCCCCGTCACCTTCGCGACCAGATCCGGGGTCGTGTAGTTCTGTCCGATCAGTTTGTTCGCCACTGTTCATGCCCTCCGCATCTGTTCGGCGGTGAAATCTTGACGTAATCCAGTACTCGATTCAACACTACTTGGTCATCGACTCGCCCTCCGCGCGCAAGGCCTCTTCGAGCGTGAGCGTCCAGTCGAGATCCCCGGATTCGACGACGAGATAAGACATGCGCGGCTCGTCTTCCAGGTAGACACTGTCGCTGCCCGTGCCCCGCCGGTCGACGACGACCTGCAAGGGCCGGCCGCTGATGGCGCTGTGGAGCCACACCGTGAACGCCGACCCACCCGCCGAACGGTCGTTGGTGGCTTGCCACCGGACGCGCAGCGCGCCCGTTTCCACGCTGAACGATCCGGTTTGGCCGTTGCCATGGCCGGACCAGGAGCCGACTGGGCGCCACGCCACGGCCTCCCGCGACGCGGGATTGGCCGGCTCACGGCACGCGGGAGCGAGCAGGGTCAGCGCAAGCAGCAACAGGCCGAATCGGGTAATCGAGTCATCGAGTGATCGGGTAATTGAATGACAAGGATTGGGGAGCTGAAAGGACCTACGGGAAGGCATCGGGCAATCGGGCAATCAATACTCAATTACTCAATTACCCGATTACCCGATTACCCGATTATCCAATGTGACCTTCTAGGTGGTCGCGGTGGCCTGTCCGCGAATGGCGCGCTTGACCAGGTTGCGCATCAGCGGAATCTTATAGCCGTTGTAGCGCAACGGCTGCGCCCCCTCGACCGCCAGCCGGCCCGCCTGGTCCGCCGTCTCTTCGGTCCGCGGTTTCCCCGCCACCGCCGCTTCCACCGCCGTCAGCCGCAGGGGCGTCGCCGCCACCGCGCCCACCGCGATCCGCATCGCGGTGATCGTGCCCCCGGAGGCCTTCATCGCCGACGCCACGTTCACCAGCGGGAAGTCCCACACCTGCCGGTCCCGCACCTTCTCGAAGTAGAACTGCGCTCCCGCCCACGTCGCCGGAATCCGAATCGCGGTCAGCAATTCGCCCGGCCGGAGCACCGTCATCCGCGTGATGTCGATCGCCGGCCCCACAAAGTAGTCCTCCGCCGCGACGACCCGCTCCCCGCTCCGGCTGCGCAGCACCAGCTGCGCGTCCAGCGCAATCAACGCCGGCGCCGTGTCCGACGGCGA
>MEKT01000093.1 GCA_001767435.1 Acidobacteria bacterium RIFCSPLOWO2_02_FULL_65_29
CGTCGGCGCGCACATGGACGGGCACGGCTGGGGCGAGGCCGCCAACGACGACGGATCGGGCACGGCGCTCGTGATGGAGTTGGCGCGCGTCTTCAGCAGTCCCGATGTCGTGACCGATCGCTCGATCAGATTCGCGCTCTGGAACAACGAAGAAACCGGAACCAACGGCGCGGAGGCGTACGTCGACCAGCGCAGGGATCTGCAGGGCAAGCAGGACCCGCCCGGATCGGGCCGCTATCCCGAGCCGAAGTGGCTGGGGATGATCCAGCACGACATGATGCTGTTCGACCACGGGATGCCGCTGCCCGACGGAACCATGCGCAAGGAGCAGCGGCTGGAAGCCGACGTGAACATCGAGTTCCAGACGGACTCGAAGATGGCCCAGCAATCGCAGGCGCTGGCGTGGGTGTTCGAGGTCGCCAACGAAAAGTACGCCACCGACTATCCGGCGGCGGTCGGCAGCCACATGACCAACACCGACTCGAGACGGTTTCAGGATCTCGTTCCGTCGATCAGCCTGCGCGAGAACCAACGCGGGACCGAGATTGGCAGCGGCTGGGATCCGCAGTGGCATCAGCCGACAGACGTGTACTCGACCTACACCGATCAGGATTTCCGCCTCGGCTTGAACGCGGCGCAGACCACCCTCGGCGCCGTCGCACAGCTGACCGGGGCGCGCCCGAAGAAGTAATGGGTATCGTCCTGAAGGCGGGTTTCGTCACAGCGGTCGCGGCCGTGTTCGCGGGCTCGGTTCTGCTGCTGCGCGGCGGCGCAGCGGAGACCGGAGGCGAAATCCGCGTGCTGTCGCGGCTCGACGAGTACACGAGGGCGAGCAACCCGAGCATCGCGAACACCATTCCCACGTTCTTGATGCAAGCCGGCAGGACGGGCATTCTGCCTCCCCCGACCGCGCCGGCGCCGGACGCCACACTCGCGCCGGGCGCCCCGACCGCCACCGCGCCACCCGCCACCGCTCCGCCCGCCACCGCTCCGCCCGCCGCCGCTCCGCCCGCCGCCGCTCCGCCCGCCGCCGCTCCGCCCGCCGCCGCGGCACTGGGGACGGGCACAGGCACGCCGCCTGGTGCACCTGCACCGGCGCCAGCGGGCGGGGAACAACCGGCCGGCCCGGTGCCCGAGGCTCCGATTCCGGTCTCGGCCGTGAGGCCACTGGACGAGGTCGAGCTCCAGAAAGGCTTCTGCACGGCTACGCTCTCTCGCCTCGTGCGCCAGCAGTATCCGGGCACCTACGACGGCATCCCCGACGCTCAACTCGAGAAGACCTTGCTGAAGCAGCGCCCCGAGTACAAGGGCCGCTTGTGCATCCTGCCGGTATGGATCGACGCCGACCCGCACGACATCGTCAAGTACGAAGTGCGCCAGGACGTCGCGGCGATTCCGCAAGTGGTCTGGTTGTGGTCCGGTCTGATTGCGGCCGGGTTTGCGGTGGCCGGGATCGTCGCCTACAAACGCTTGTCGGATTAGGGGCCCGCCGCAGCCCTTTGCCGGCGCCAGATCATTTTTCACTGCTTCGTCAGGGTGCGCGTGCCAGTCGCCGGAGTGATGCAGGTCACCGTTGTCCACGTCCCTGTCATCTGGTTACCACTCACCGTAGTGGAAACCGCATCGTGACAGGCACGCTGCGGGACCGCGGAGAAGAATGAGATAGAGAGAGCGTTGCCAGCGATAGAACCGGAGAGAGGACCGCTGTCGGTCCCACCAGCATGCCGTTCTCCCTCTTTGGCTCAACGTTCGCGCTGAGCCGCGGCGCTCAGCGCAGGGTCGCGCCGTCGGCTCCAGCGCCGCGTTGTTGGGCCGCTGCCGAATGTTTGATCGATTCGTACAGTGTTTCCGGAGCAATATCCGCACCGTTCGGCCAAGCAACGGTCCCGCCATCGATGAAGAAGTGCTGGAAGTAGGTCCGATCCTTCAGTGGTTCGAAGACCGGCCCCTCGAGCCACCCTTGAAAGTCGACGCTGCCTTGCAGATTGTCGTGAAATGTCAGGTGGATTCGGAAGTCACCTTCGTACGTGGCGCGAATCACCGAAGGAACGACGTCCATGTTGGAATCCTCACTCCAGGGGCGCGATGCGGCTGAGCGGCTGGCCCGTTTTCATGCGTTCCCAATTTGCCTGCAGTTCAGCCCGATGCAACACCGCCCATTCTCTAATCAATCGTAGCGCCGTTCTGGGTTGAATATTACCGATCGTCATTTCTCCTGCAAAATCGAACTTGCCCTGCTGGCCTTGGTGTTCCGCGTGAAAGTGCCCCGGCTCGTGTTCCCGATAGTGCATCCGAATCACGATGCCGAAGAAGATCGAAATGACAGGCATGAATCGAGCATAGCATCGTCAACGGATCCTGTCCGCCCAACGACCAGCGCTGAGCCGCGGCGCCTTGCTTATGCTGGCGCCGACGGCTCCAGCGTTTTGATGCTTATTCAGCCCTCTCCCTGCACCTACTGACTGCCAGTAGGCTGACGCAGGGATCAATGCGCACCACGCGCAGGAGGAGAGCCGATGAGATTCTACAACCGTCAGCATTGCCACTGTTGCGGAATCGATCTCCACGTGAAGACGATGTACCTCTGCATCCTGGACTCGGCCGGCCAGGTGCTCGTGCACCGCAACGTGCCGTCGACTCCAGAAGAGTTCCTCAAGACGATCGCCCCGTACCGAGACGATCTGGTCGTCGCGGCGGAGTGCATGTTCACGTGGTACTGGCTGGCGGATCTGTGCGCCGCCGAAGGCATCGTCTTCGTCTTGGGCCACGCACTGGCGATGAAGGCGATTCACGGCGGCAAGGCCAAGAACGACAGGATCGACTCGCACAAGATCGTGAGCCTCTTGCGCGGCGGCCTGCTGCCCCATCCGCGCGAGCTCATGGCGTATCTCGGGCTCGTGCCGTCGGAATACTCCAGTGGGCCCAATGTCCGACGCGGCAGCATCACGAAGGCGGGCAATCCGCATGTGCGACGCCTGCTCGCGGAAGCCGCGTGGGCGTATCAAGGGATTCCGCGGATCGGACGCCAGCATGCGTACCGGCAAGAAGCGTTGCCAAAGGTCGTGTGTGACATCGCGTGGAAGGCCCAACTCCGGCTGACGACGCGCTTCCGGCGCCTGGTCGTGCGAGGGAAGGCCAAACCGAAGGTCGCCACCGCGATCGCGCGCGAGCTCACCGGATTCATCTGGGCGATTGCCCGGGAGGTGTCGCCCGCGCCGCGGTAAGCGTCGGCGCGAGGGCATGACGTGTTCGTTCATCGATCGGTCCGGCGGTACGGTGACCAGGTGGAGAATCCTCGAGGACGTTAAGGGCGTCAGCTTCGGCTGAGATGTCCGTGGCTAGAGTGAGGCAGCTCCGCGACGCACAGAAGTCTGGCGGTAGCTAATCCGCGAATATCAGCAGCGTCAACCGTCGCTAAAACATCGTGCCGCCGGAACGATCGATGACCGAAGACCGAGAAACGGAAGGAAGACCACTCACGATGCTGAGGACGGGAAGGGTGTGGCTCACTTGACAAGTGACAGCCATATCAACGTTCGGCGCTGAGCCGCGGCGCTTACGTGGTCATCAGCGCCGACGGCTCCAGCGCGCCATGTTAGCCAGCCAGTTTATCCAGCTCGTTGGTTAATCCACAATCGCCGCCGCAGCCAACGTCAGGAACAATGGAGCTTCCTCCATCATGGAGGGGTACCGCTGAATCAAAAACAGGGTCACCGAATCCTTCTTGGGGTCGATCCAATCGAAGGTTCCAGTCTCGCCGCCGTGAAAATAGCTCCCGATCGAAAGGAACGGCGTTCTGGCCAACGGCTGGCGGACGACATTCCAGCCAAAGCCGTAGTCACGCGATAGCGGCGTGCCGACAACCGGTAGGTCGCCAGTGTGGTCGGTAGTCATCACTTCGACCGCAGCCCGCGAAAGGATCCGCACGCCCTTATACGTTCCGCCATTCAACACCATCTGATAGAACGCGAACAGGTCGTATGCGGTTGAGTAGCATCCGCCCGATGGGCTCACGTATTTCTGCGGTGTTGTGGTTTCCGGGGCTGGAGTCTTCTGGAGCTTGCCGGCCTCCAGGCTGTAAACCGTTGCAATGCGGTTGTACTTTTCCGGCGGCAGAAAGTGAAAGGTGTCCTTCATCCCCAGCGGCCGGAAGACGCGTTCCTCCATGAACACTTCGTACGACTGGCCGGAGACAACCTCAATGATTCGCCCGAGAGTCCCATAACCAGCGTTGCTATAGGAGAACTTGGTGCCGGGCTCGAAGTCGAGGGGCTCCCGTGCAAAGTCGCGAGCGGTGTCGGCTAGGGTCTTGTCTCGCCGACTATCCCAAACGCCGCGCACGCCCGAGGTATGAGTCAGCAAATCCCAAATCGTGATCGGCCGCGAGGGCTTTTTCACGGCCAGCACCTTGTCGCCGTCTCGCTGGTCCACCAGCATCTGGCCCCGGAATTCTGGCAGATGCTTCTCGACCGGATCGCTGAGCAGCAGCCGCCCGTTCTCCAGGAGGACCATGACGCCGGTCGCGGTCAACGACTTGGTCATGGAGGCGATGGCAAAGATCGTGTCCGTGCGCATGGGCTTCTTGCTATCCAGGTCCTGGTAGCCGACCGCCTCCAGGCTGGCCACCACGCCGTGCCGCGCGACGAGCATGACGGCGCCAGCAATCGTGCCCTTATCAACGAACTCCTGCATCCGGGCGGGAATTCTGGCCAGCCGCTCCGCATCCATGCCTGCTTTGGCAACGTTGGCAGTCGAAGTGTCGCCGGGCGACTGACCGGAAAGCATGGGAGCCATGATCATCAAGCCGGCGACGACACAACAGAGGACCACCATCAACGGTCGCCGCATGTTCCCTCCTTCTGTTGGTGCGCTTTGGACACGTGTTGCCTGGCTAACGGCCAGCGCTCACCAGCGGCCGCGCACGTTCAGGCCAGCGGCCGTCTGGTGCAGCGCGATGTTAGGCTGTTGCATCCTCCCACCACAATGTGGCGTCGAGCGCCTTCTGCCGCTCAGTCGAGTAGACAATGCCCGCTGCCTGCGCATGGATCTTGAGGGCCGCATGTGAAGCTGAAAGCAGCTTTCGTGCAATCGCCTCAATGAACGCGATCCCAGCCACAACGTCGTCGCTCGCCAACTGACGTGAGTTGTAGAACGCGTCATTTCGTAGTTTGTCGCCGAGTAGTTGACGCTGGCGAAGATACGAGAGCGTGTATGTGCCGCCGTGATGTACCAGTAGGTTTCTGTCCTGGAGTAGCAACGCGTACGACTCGGTCTCGTCCTTGCCAAACGGAGTGATCCGAAGCAGGGCGCTGAACAGCGCGTTGATTTTTTGTGCCGTTCCGAAATCGTATTTCTCTGAGAGCACGAACCCGACCCGCGTACCAATGGCACCGCCGTACAGTAGAACATCCGTCGCATCTATAGCGACGTCCTGACCGCGCATCTTCAGGTTGCTGACGAGCGTCGGTTCGATGTTGATCAGCGCTGCGAAGTGGTCCTTGCAAAAAGCTTCGAAGTAGCACAGGAGGCCAATAAAGCACAGTTGATGAACGCGGTCGAGCCCGGTCCACCCTTCGTCTGTTTCCATCGTCGCTAGCTCGCGCAGATCCTGCAGCGTCATGCGGAAGTACTCGCCGGTCGGAACGCCGCCAGAAAAGTACTCGAGCCAAGAAGGTTCGTTGTCGTCCACGACAAGTTCCATCAGCCTAACTTGTTAGTCGACTGCCAAGCCGCGCGTATCCCACGCGCTCCTGACGCGCCGTCCGGTAACCGTATCCAATAGCGATCGAAAGCGATTCTAGCAGCAATAGCCCTCGCCCCGATTCTGGTTACGCGCGAGAGTGTTTGCGAAAGTGGCCGCCAAACGGCGAATCTTCACGGTTACGCGCCGGCGTTGGCGCGTATCCACTCCGCACTGGCGACGACGCATGCCCGTAAGCCGTTCATCAGAACTCGGTTCCGCCAAAATGGGGACAACCGGTGTCCGGTGGATACGCGCGGGGTTCGCGCGTATCCACCACAGCCGATCCATCGGACGCGATCGCAGCATTGCCGACGTGGCACCCGTGCTCCACCACCTGAACACAGGCGTTCGTGCGCAGCGTGTTCACGTCAGGCACGCGCGTAATAGTAGCCGTCGGCCCGATCGAGGGTGACGGGCGCTTCGAAGAGCGCGCTCAAGCGCTCGTCGGTGAGCATCGACGTCTTCGGTC
>MEKT01000094.1 GCA_001767435.1 Acidobacteria bacterium RIFCSPLOWO2_02_FULL_65_29
CTCGTTTCTCGACGGCTCGAAGCCGGCGATCGAAACCACCGCGGTCTGCAATGCCACCGGCCTCACGCCCGCGCCCGGCGGACTCGCTTTTCCTCCGGGCTCGGTGGACGAGATTGCGTCGCTGATGCGGCCGCGCAGCGAAGGCGGAGTGCTGCATCACAAGGGACAGGTCGAAGTGATTTCCTCGCTGCGCAGCGACGGCAGCGTCATTCCCTACGACATCCGCTTCGGCGTTTTTGTCGTATTTGAAGGCGAGTCCGACTACATCCAGCGCTGCTTCAGCGAATACGGCGTGAAGACCGACCCTTCAGGGCGTTACGCCTGCATGTACAAGCGCTGGCACCTGATCGGCCTGGAGGTGGGGATCTCGGTCGCTTCAGTCGGACTGCGCGGCGAGCCGACCGGCTGCGCCACAGGCTGGCGGGCCGATGCAATTGCCTTTGCAAAAAGAGATTTAAGTGAAAAAGAAATTCTTGATGGCGAAGGCGGCTACACCGTTGCGGGGCGCCTGATGCCGGCGGCGGATTCGCTGGCGCAGGGCTGCCTGCCGCTCGGCCTGGCGCACGGCTGGAAGCTGCTGCGGCCGGTGGCGGCGGGGCAGCCGCTCAAGTGGAGCGACGTGGCTTACGACGCGAACGCGGCCGCCGTGAAGCTGCGCCGCGAGATGGAATCTTCCGTTTCTCCAGGTAGCGAAATATCTCGGTATGGTCCGCCCCGGGTGGCAGCTGCTTCTGGGCGGCGCGCCACAGCCTCAAGGTCTCCCTGAGATAGGGCGTGTCGAGGCCCAGCCCGCGCGCGAGGCCGGCGGCGATGCCGACGTCCTTCGCCATCAGCGCGAGCTTGAACCCCGAAGCGAAGGCGCCGGTCAGGATCTGCTGCGGAATCTTGCGTTCGGTGGTGCTGTTGCGGCCGGTGGAGGCGTTGATCGCGTCGAGCATCAGCTTCGGATCCAGGCCGAACGCGCGGGCGACCAGCAGCGCCTCGAACCCTGCCAGCGTGCCGGCCGCGCCGAGGTAGTTGTTGAGCGCCTTGACGGCGTGCCCGGCGCCCAGCGGGCCGACGTGGAAAATCCGCCCGCCCATCGTTTTGAGCACTGGAGTGACTCGCTTCAGCACGGCCGCTTGCCCGCCCGCCATGATCGTCAGCGTCCCGTCCCTCGCCTTGGCGATGGCGCCGGAGACCGGGGCGTCCACCATGGCGACGTTCTTCGCCGCGAGCGCGGCGCCCAGGGCCCGGGTGCCGGCGGGTTCGGAAGAGCTCATGTCGATGACCACCGCGCCGGCCTTGAGCGCCGGTAGCGCTTCGAGGACTGCGTCGCGCACGATCGCTCCGTCGGGCAGCATGGTGATCAGGGCATCGGCGCCCTTGGCGGCTTCGCGGATCGAATCGCAGCTGCCCGAGCCGTCGAGATCGAAGGAGCGCACCGCGAAACCCTCGCGCGCCAGGTTGGCGGCCATGGGCTGGCCCATCGTTCCCAGCCCGATGAACGCTATTTTTCTGATTGGAAAACCTCTTTGGCCGCACGGAAAGCGACTACGGCCGCGGGCACACCGCAATAGATCGCAACCTGGAGGAACACTTCCTTGATTTCGTCCCTGGTGAGGCCGTTGTTCAGCGCGCCGCGGATGTGCAGCTTCAGCTCGTGCTCCTTGCCGAGGGCGCACAGCATGCCGAGGTTCAGCACCGAGCGCATCTTGCGCGGCAGCCCGGAGCGGTTCCAGATGTCGTTCCAGCAATAGGTGTTCAGCAGATCGACGAATTCCCGGCTGAATTCGTCCGCGCCCGCCATCGCCTTGTCGACATAACCCGCGCCCAGCACTTCGCGGCGCGTTTTCAATCCGGCGTCGAAACGTTCCTTGTGCGGCTTCTTGTCCATTGCATTCTCCAATGACGATTAGGGCTGCGGCACTATAACATCGCGCGATGGACGATCTGTTGTACGCGAACCGAGGCGCGATTGAAGCGGCGCAGGAGCGCTGCTTCTCCGAGATGATCGGGCTCGCCGCCGAGCGGCACGGCCGTACGCGCGCGCTGCTGGCCGACAAGAATCTTGCTGTTTCATCGCTGAGGCATCTCGCCAGGTTGCCCGTAACTCGAAAAGAAGACTACATGCGCGAGCCGGACGCATTCCTCCTCGACACGCAGGGATTGCCCGAGGAGATGCACACCGTGTGGGACACGATGTACACCACCGGCTCGACTGCGGGCGTGCCGACGCCGTTCGTCTCGACCACCTACGACTTCTTCCGCATCCTTGAGGCGAATCGCAACATGTTGCGCCTGCGTGGCGCGCGCCCCGACGACGTCATCGCCAACCTGTTTCCGCTCACGGCGCGGCCGCACGGCGCATTTATCCGTACGCTGCACGCGGCGGCGAGCATGAACTTGCGCGTCGTCGCGGCGCTGCCCGGCAATCCATCGCCGTATTTCACCCTGGGCAACGACCTGGGTCGCGTGGTGGAGGTGGTGGCGCGGTGCCGCTCGACCATCCTGTGGGGCGTGCCAAGCTATGTCCGGCGCGTGCTCGCGCGTGCGGAAGAGGCGGGCGCGGACTTTTCCGCTGTCAGGCTCGCTTTCCTTACCGGGGAGGGCTTGAACGAGGAGAGCCGGGATGAATTCACGCGGTCCTTGCGGCGCCTGGGAACGCGCGAGGCCTGGGTAAGCGTCTCGTACGGCGCAACCGAGATGCAGGGCGGCATGGTGGAGTGCGCGCCCGGCTCCGGCTATCACAACCCCGCGCCGGACCAGTTCCACTTCGAGGTGGTGGATCCCGCCACGCTCGAGACCCTGCCTGACGGTAAACCGGGCCTGGTGCTGCTGACGCATCTGCGGCGCCGCGGCACGGTACTCCTGCGCTACGCGCTGGGCGATATCTCCACCCTCTCTCGCGAGCGCTGCCCGCACTGCGGTTCGTGGACCGACCGCCTCACGACCCTGCCGCGCCGCGCCGATGCGCTGCTGAAGGTCAAGGGGACGCTGGTGAACCCGACCGTGCTGGTGCAAGCCGCCGAGGCGGTTCTCGGCGCCAGGGAGTTCCAGTTCGTCATTCGGGATGGCGAGATTCTCGGCCTGAATGTCGCCGGCGCGATCGATGAATCGCTCTCGAAGAGGCTATCGGATAACGTGAAGCGGGCTTGCGGCGTGACGCCGGCGGTCGAGTTCGTTCCAGATGAGGCGATCAGCGATGCGTCAAAGGCCTGGAAGACCAGGCGCGTGATCGATCAGCGCCGGCCCATGTAGAGCTGCGCGACGCGCCGGTCGCCGATCAGCCGCTGCGCCTGGTCTTCGAGCAGGATCTCGCCCAGCTCCATGACGTAGCCGCGGTCCGAACAGGCCAGCGCCTTGTTCACGTTCTGCTCCACCATCAGGACGGCCTTGCCCTGATCGCGCAGCAGCCGGACCGCGTTGAATACCGCGTCCACCATCTTCGGCGCCAGGCCGATGGACGGCTCGTCGAGCATGAGCAGCTTCGGGTCCATGAGGAGCGCGCGCGCGAGCTCCAGCATGCGCTGCTCGCCGCCGCTCAGGGTCCCGGCCAGCTGCGTCGCACGTTGGGCAAGCATCGGAAACAGCTGCCGCACGGCGTCGATTCGCTCGGCAAGCCGTTTCGCGCTGGACAGCAGATAACCTCCCATGCGCAGATTTTCATCGATGGTCAGCCTGGGAAAAACACTGCGGTTCTGCGGGATGTAGGCGATCCCCGCAGCCAGAATGCGGTCGGGGGAGAGCGGCAGAAGGTCGCGGCCCTCCAGTTCGATCGCGCCTTCGCGCCAGGGGACGAGATTGAACACGGACTTCAGCAGCGTCGATTTCCCGGCGCCGTTGTGGCCGATGACCGTGACGACTTCCCCGGCATCCACGCGCATCGATACGTTGCCGAGAATGGGCCGACCGGCATAGCCCGCGTTCAAGCCGCGGATCTCGAGCATCATCCGAGATAGGCCTCTACGACCGCCGCGTTCGCCTGCATCGCGGCCGGGCTGCCTCGCGCCAGCACCGCGCCGCCGTGCATCACGATGATCTCATCGGCAAGGCGCATGACGAATTCCATGTTGTGCTCGACCACCAGGAACAGGCAGGGCCGCTCCTCGTGCATGCGGCGAATGAAGCCGGCGAGCAGTTCCAGCAATGCCGGATTCACGCCCGCGGCCGGCTCGTCGAGGAGCAGGATGCGCGGCCGCATCATGAAGATGCCGACCAGCTCGAGGAGCCGCCGCTGGCCGAACGAAAGCGAGGCCGCGGGTTCGCCGGCATAGCGCGTGAGATTGACCAGGTCGAGCAGGCGCATCGCTTCCTTGCGCGGCGCGGCGACGCAAGGTCCGAACAGCAGATTGTCCAGGCAGGTGAACTCGGGGAAGAAGCGGCACTCCTGGAAGCTGCGCGCGAGTCCCAGCCGCGCCAGGCGGTGCGGCGGCAGCCCGGTGACGTCCTGGCCATCGATCGCCACGCGCCCGGCGTCGGGGTCGGAAATTCCGGCGATGACGTCGAACAGGGTGGTCTTGCCGGCGCCGTTCGGGCCGATCAGCCCGTAGATTCCCGGCTGCGCGACTTCGAAGCTGCAGCCGGAAAGCGCAACGATCCCGCCGTAGCGCTTCTGCAGACCGGCGACGGTGAGAGCGCTCATTTCTTCCCCGATGGAATCAGGCCGGCGAGGCCGCGCGGCGCGAACAGCACCAGGAGAACCAGCAGGGCGCCGAACACGACCAAGCGCCATTCGTTCGCCACCCGCAGGTACTCGGGCAGCCCGACGAAGACCAGGGCACCCAGCGCCGGACCCGCGAGCGAGCCAGCGCCGCCGACGACGACGATCAGCACCGCGTTGATGCTTTCCGCGAGGTTGAAGGTGGCGGGCGCCGCGACGCGCAGGAACGACACGTGCAGAATGCCGCCGAGGCCCGCGATCGCGGAGCCGAGCGCGAACACGGAGGTCTTGTAGAGCATCGCGTTGACGCCGCGTGCTGCGGCGAGGCGCTCGTCCTGGCGCAGGGCCATCAGGGTGCGACCGTAATCCGAACGGACCACCCGCCATTGGACGGCGAAGGCGGCGAGCGCGGCCGTGAGGGCCAGGTAGTAGAAGTTCTGCAAGGGACCGAAGCTCAGCGACCCGAGCGGCGCCGGGCGCGGGATGCCGGGAAATCCCTGTGCGCCGCGCGTCACGTCGTCCCAGTTGTTCATGACCGAATACAGCATCAGGCCGAAGGCGAGGGTGACGATCATGAAGAAATGGCTGCGAAAGCGCAGGCACACGGCGCCGATGGCGGCTCCGGAGGCGCCGGCGGCAGCAACGCCGAGCGCGAGAGCGGCCCAGAAGCCAAGCTTTGCGTCGACCATGAGGACGGCGGCGGCGTAGGCACCGATGCCGGCAAAGGCCATGTGGCCGAGCGAGACCAGCCCGGCGTAGCCGAGCATGAGATTGAGGCCTACCGCGGGAATGGCGTACACGCAGCACAGCACGAGAACGTGGATCAGGTACGGCGTTCCGGCGGCAAGCGAAGGCAAGGCATACAGCAGGACCGTTGCGACGAGCAGCAGCGCCTTGCGCATCAGTCCTCGCCGCGCACCCGGACGCCGAAAATGCCTTGCGGCCGGGCGAGGAGGATCAGCACCATCACGACGAACGCCACCGAGTCCCGGTAGTCGGTCGGCAGCACGAGCGTCGAGAGCGATTCGACGACGCCGATCAGCAGGCCGCCGATGACGGCGCCCGGCACGCTGCCCATGCCGCCGAGCAGGATGCCGGCGAGCCCCTTCACCATGGGCGCGTCTCCCATCAGCGGAAATACCAGGAAAAGAGGGCCGATGAGCGCGCCGCCGAGGGCTGCAAGCGCCGTGCCGAGGGCGAAGGTCGTCCAGTCGATGCGCTCGACCGGGATGCCGACCACCATCGCGGCCAGGCGGTCCTGGCTGGCGGCGCGAATCGCAGTGCCGGGCTTGGAGAACTTGAGGAACAGAAAGAGTGCCGCGACCACGGCGAAGGTCACCAGAATCACCAGCAGGTGCTGCAGGGGGAAGCGCAGCGCGCCGAGCGGCACCAGCTGCTCGGTGGCCGGGACCTTCATCTGCAGCGCATTGGGTCCCCACACGGCGACCACCAGGTTCTCGATGACCAGGATCAGGCCGAGCGAGGCGATGACCTGATTGCGCAGGTTCCCGTGAAGCGGACGGAACACGCCTCGCTCCAGGGCGATCCCGACCAGCGCCAGCACGCCCATCGAAAGCAGCACCGACAGCGCGTAACTGCCGGTAACCCGGGTGAAGAAAAAATGGCAAACGTATCCACCGAGCATGAACAGCACGCCATGGGCGAAATTCAGGACGTGCATCACGCCGTAGATCAGCACCATGCCCAGCGCCACCAGGACGTAGACCGACCCGGACATCAGGCCGTTGATGGTCTGCTCCAGGACTGCGGCGGGCACGGGCAGCCGGCCGCTAGCCGGCGCCGCAGTCGGCCTTGAGGGATTCCGGGAAGAGGATGCGGCGGCTGCCGTTGGCGCACCACTGCGTGACGTAGACCGGCGGGTGGGCCTGGCCCTTGCTGTCGAATCGAATGCGGCCGATGACGCCGTCGTGTTCGATCGCCGCGAGCGCATCGCGGATTTTGCGTCCGTCGGTCACCGTGCCGGCTCGTTGCATGGCGGCGACGGCGAGCATCAGCCCGTCGTAGGACTGCGCCGCAAAACCATGCGCTTCCTCGCCGTACTTCTTCCGGTAGCGGTCGCTGAAGGCGCGAATACGCGGCACAGCCGCGTTGGGCGGGAAGGCGTTGTACTGCACCATGCCCTCCAGGCGGTCGGCGTCGAGCCGCTTGAGGAAGCGGTCCGAGCCCATGGCGAGGGTGCCGATCAGCTGCGTTTTCAGGCCGGCGTCCCGGATCTGCCGGATCGCCAGGCTGCCGGGCTCCTCGTCCATCAGGAGCATGACCGCCCGGGCGGAGCCGGCACGGATGTTGGACACGTGGCTCGCGAAATCGACCTCGCCCACGTTGAAATAGCCGATGTAGCCGATTTTCGACTCGCCCAGCAGCTTTTTCATGCCGTTCACGCCGCCGCGGCCGGCGTCGTTGTTCCAGGCGATGAAGGCCAGCGGTGTCCAACCCTGTCTGGCGACGAAGTCAGCGAGCGCCTGGGTCAGCTGGTCGTTGTTCGCGTTGACGCGAAAGAGGAACGGATTGCCTTGCTCGGTCAGTCCTGGTCCGGTGGGAATGGTGAGGACCAGCGGCACGCCATAGTCCCGCGCGATCGGCGCTTCGGCCGCCGCCACGCCGCTGTGCAGCTCGCCGAGCACCACGGGAGCCTTGTCCACCGTGGCGAGGCGCTGCATCGCCGAAGCGCCCTCTGCCGGGTTGGCCCGCGTGTCGTAGGCCTTGAGATCGACCAGATACTTGCGTCCGCCCAGCGCGAAGCCGCCTGCCGAATTGATCTCCTCTTCCGCGAGCCGGAACCCGTTCATCTGGAATTTGCCCGGTGCCGCCATCGGACCCGAGAGCGAGGTCACGATGCCGACGGTGACTTTCTCCTGTGCCAGCGCAAAGGCGGGGAGAAGCGAAAGCAGCGCGGCGAGAACTCTGAGCATGATTCCTCCTAGTTGAGTTTGTAAACCCGCAGCGCGTTGCCGCGCAGCAGCTTCGTCTTGGATTCTTCCCGCAAGCTCAGGGCCTCGATTTCCTCGCGCGTACGGGCGAAATCGAGCACCGGAAAATCGGTGCCGAACAGCACCTTGTCCTGGCCGTAGGTATTCAGGTAC
>MEKT01000095.1 GCA_001767435.1 Acidobacteria bacterium RIFCSPLOWO2_02_FULL_65_29
GTTCTTCATCTCCGCCAGGCTGTAGAACACCTCGCGCCCCGCGTTGGGAACGGCGGTGGCCTTGAGGAGCGCGTCCTCGGCGGCCTTCGTGTCGCCCCTCTCGAGGTTCGCCTCGCCGACGCCGACGGCCGCTTTCTCGTTCTCGGGGTCGATGCTGAGCAGCACGTTGTACGCGGCAATCGCGCCGTCGAAGTCCTTCTTTTTCCGATAGGCGGCCGCAATCTGCAGGTTGATCACGCTCAACGCCGGCGTCCGGCTCATGATCGCGCGGTACGCGGCAATCGCCTCATCCCATTTCTGCTGGTTGAAGAGCCCGTCGGCGTCCGCGAGATCCGCTTGCAGGTCCTTGGCGGCGATGCCGGCCATCGTGCCTGTCCACGCCGGGCCCGTTCGTCGCAGCGTGAACGCCATCGCGGGGTTGGGGTTACCGGTCCGCACCGGCATCTCGCCGCCGTCCGGCGCGAACCCGGGCGCCTGCGCGATGAACCTCCACGTCCCCGAGCGCAGCCCGATGATCGTGAAGCGCCCCTTGTCGTCGGTGGTCGCGGTGAAGCTGCTCCCGATGTTCTCGTTCTCGGCGGTGATCGTGGCGCCCTTGATCGGGTCACCCTTGTCGTCGCGGACAATGCCGCCGACCCGGCCCGGTTGGGCGGCGGCGGGACCGGCGAGAACAATGATGCCGAGCGCCGAGATCGCGAGGCGCAACGAAAGCCGGCCTGGCATGGAAAAACCCCTTCGAAAACGGCCACCTAGATTAGAAGCTCTCTCACAAACGCCGGACGCCACGAAAGCACGAAATCACGAAAAAGATTGGTTGGAGGTTTTGTTTCGTGTTTTCGTGTTTTTGTGGCCCATCGCATATATGAGATGCGTTCTAGTATAGCGCGTGACGCCAGGTCCCTACAGAAGCCATGTCGGCTGGTAGAGCAGGACGTACACCAGCACACCGGTCACCGAGACGTACAACCAGATCGGCAGCGTCCACCGCGCAATCGCCCGATGTTTCGGGTATCGGGCCTGCAGGCCTCGCGACAGCGTGAGAATGGCGAGGGGCAGCACAGCCGCGGCGAGGGTGACGTGAGTGACGAGGATTGTAAAGTACAGCGGCCGGACGAGACCCTGTCGAGTGAATCGCACCGAGCCCACCTGCGCGTGGTAGACCACGTAAGACACGAGAAACAGGGCAGACGCCGTGAACGCCGCGATCATGCAGCGCCGGTGCTGTTCGATGCGCCGCGCGCGGATGAGGAGATAGCCCGCACACAGCAGGATTCCCGAGATCGCGTTCAGCGTGGCGTTGACAGCGGGAAGATCGTGAATGGTCAAGATGTGACGCTTTCGGCTTTCGCAATTCTCTTAGTGATCGATCATCATCATTGCCCAGATCAGTGGCAAGTACGTGATGGATCCGAAGAAGAGCAGGCGCGCCGACGCGTCCGAGCGGGCAGCCGCGAAGCGTCCGGCCAGCACGAGCAGCGCGGCACTCAGCGCCACCGCGGACCATCCATATACTGGGCCGGCGACGCCGACGAGCGCCGGTCCGACGCTGGCGGGCACGAGCGCGGCGGCGTACAGCACCGCCTGGCGTCCGGCGCGGCGGCCGTCGGGATCGATGACCGACAACATCGGGAAGCCCGCCCGCCGGTAGTCATCGCGGAACATCCAGGCGATGGCCATGAAGTGCGGGATCTGCCAGAAAAACACGATGGCGAACAACGTCCATCCGCCCGCCGACGCGGCACCGCTCCGCGCTGTCCAGCCGATGAGCGCCGGCAGGGCTCCGGGCACCGCCCCGACCAGCGTCGACAGCGGTGAGCGTCGCTTCAGCGGCGTGTAGATCGACAGATAGACGACGATCGTCGCCAGCGCCAGGAGCGCCGCAAGCGCGTTGCTCGCCGCGCCGAGCAGGACGAGCCCCGCCGCGGCCATGGCCCAACCAAATGCCCGCGCTTCCTCAGGTGCTACGCGGCCCGCTGGCAGCGGTCGCCTTCGTGTCCGCTCCATCAAACCGTCCGTGTCGCGCTCGAAGACCTGGTTGAGCGCCGCCGCGCCCCCCGCCACCAGCGCCGTCCCCACGCTCGCGGCCGCCATCGGCAGAAGCGCCGGTCGGCCGGGAGACGCCAGGTAGTACCCTCCCGCGCTCGTCACGACCACGAGGAGATTCAGGCGTGGCTTGGTGAGCTCGACGTAATCGGCGAGCACGGCGGAAAACCGGCGGCCGGCAGTCGCGGCACGTCCCTCCGCCGCTGGTGCTACGGCCACGCTCGATGCGGCAGCTACGCGAAGGCGGTCCTTCACGCCGCGATCTCTGCTTCGTTGGACGCCGGGGCCGCGCGGAACTTCACCCGCCAGCTGCGCAGCGCGAGGACGAGCGAGGTCGCCAACACGAGCGCGCCGACCACCACGTGCATGCTGTTGATCCAGACGCCGCGCTTGGTGAGGATCGTCAAGCCGCCGAGGGTGACTTGAATCACGACGAGCGCGGCCAGCAACGTTGCCGGGATCGTGAGCGCGCGGGTGCCGCCGTGTCGTCTCCAGACGCGGACGAACGCCGCGATCACTGACGCCGTCACCACCAGGGCTCCCAGGCGGTGGGCAAAGTGGATCGCGATCTGCCGGTCCCAGTGGTCGGGGACCAGGCCGCCGAACATCAATGGGAAATCGGGGATGGCGAGTCCAGCGTTGGAATGCCGCATCGTCGCGCCGATCAGAATCTGAGCGTAGACGATCGCTGTCGTGGCCGCCGTCGCGCGGCGGAGCCAGCCGTCGTCAACCTGTCCCGCGCCCAGAATCCAACCCTTCGACGTGAACAGCGCGATCGCCACCGTCATGCAGAAAAAGATCTCCGCCAGTCCCGCATGGGCGGTCGAAACGGCCGTGGGAAGAAAGAACAATACCGTCAAGCCGCCGAGCAGGCCCTGGAGGATGACCGCGCCGAGCGCGGCCACGCCGAGCCGCTTCATCCAGCGGCGCGAATCAGACCGCCAGAGCCACGCGGCAAGCAGGATCGTGAGAGACCCGACCGTGGACGCGATCAGCCGATGTCCGTGCTCGTAGAAGATGCCGCCCACCCATTTCGAGGGTGGGAACGTGAACATGCTCCAACCGTAGCTGGTCGGCCAGTCCGGGACGGACAAGCCCGAGCCGGTGCTGGTCACGAGGCTGCCCGCCAGCACGAGGACCACCGTGCAGGCGGCGACAAGGGTCGCGAAGCGGTGCAGCATGGTCAGGCAGGTCGGGGTAGGCCGGGTGGGTTGAAACAGAAGGCCGGGTGGGCGACCTACCGGGCCCACTCGACCTTCCTGACTGCGTCTTAGTCAGATTAGTTCGTCGCCGTCGCGGGCACTTTCAGCGTGAACGACACGTCCTTGGTTTCCTTGGCGGCGAGCGTCACGCTCTGCGTCGTTGCGCCGAGCCTCTCGTGCCAAGCTTCGATCGTGTAAGTCCCAGCCGGCAGGCCCTTCAGCGCGAATTTGCCGTCTGCGCCGGTCACGGTGAAGTACGGGTGATCGAGCACGCCGACATACGCATTCATCCATCCGTGGACGTCGCACTTGAAGGGCACCATCACCTCCTGGGACGCGAAGGTGTGCTCCGTCTTCATGCCCTGAATCGGCTGGCCGGTGTTGAACTCGGAATTCGCCTTCGGCGTCGCGTGAATATTGTGGAGCGTCGGGTCGCTGTTGAGGATTTCGAGTTTCTGGCCGACGCGCATGCCGAAGACGTGTGGAATGTAGCGGCAGCCCTTCTGATCGATGGTGGCGATCCCGCTCGGCGCATCGTAGACGTAGTTGCCGAGGCCATCCTTCACGTATACGAACACGTTGCCGAGCGACTTGCCGTCGGCGGCGACCGCGAAGGTTTCCTGCATCTGCGTACCCGGCGCCTGCTTGATGCAAATCGGATCGGCGTTCATCTTGATGGCAACGTTGGCGGGCGCCGTGCCGTCGAGGACGACCGTGCCGGTCACCTCGCCGGCCGTCGCGGGATCGACTCTCTGGCCGGCGGGCGCGGCTGCCGGCGCCGAGGCCGGCGCTGATTCCTGACCCCCTCCACCGCACGCGGCGACCGAGGCCGCCACTGTCAAGGCGAGGGCATAGACCGTAACACTTCGTAGACGCATTGAGCTCTCCTAAACGGGAAAAGATTGACCCTTCATCATACATTATTGCTAAGATTGGAGGTTCTTCCTGATGAGGCGGTATCGTCTAGGGGTTAGGACACGTGGTTCTCAACCACGGAACCGGGGTTCGATTCCCCGTACCGCTACCAACGCCACGAAATTCCTTTGGTTATGGCGGCACCGTTTTCACGTGCGCGGCGGTCGCCTTATCGATACACCAGGGACCAGTTCTTCAGGTGCGCGTCGGCGTTGCCGATCAGCGCGTTGAAGGCGAGCCTGCGGGTGTACTCTGCGATCCCGGCTTCAAGAGGGGCCTGTCCTCTGCGAAGGGCGTCAGCGCGAGGCATTCGGCGGCGAGTACCTCCGCGCTGAGCCGTACGGCGACCGGTCGTGCCGACGCGATGCGGGCGATACGGTCCGACGGTGCGACGATGATCAGCTTGGGCGGGTCGAGCTCACGTCCAACGGTCTCCATCCGGTGGGCTTCGGCCAGCAACGTTCGGGCGTCCGCGCCCGAGATCACGTAGGCCGCGCGCGCGTTGGCCAGCACGCTCCGCAGCCGGAACCACACGCCATGCGCGTGGCGGCGCTGCCGGTACTCCCACGACCGGACCACCATCCGGCGCCGGTGCTGACGGAGGCGGTACTCGAGCGACGGCCTCATGACCCTTCTCGCTCGCCTGTGTTGAATTGCCGAAAAAGAGCCGCGACGTCAGCCCGCCGCGGACGAGGGTCGGGCATGCCCGCCCTGGGTTCCAGGAGAGAGAGCAGGGTCAGATTCGAACGAACCGCGTGGCGAAGCTCGGGCCTCAGGCGTCGATACATCGCGTCCAACTCGTCGAGATCGGAGGGGCTCGCCGCGGCCAGCAGGCCGAGCGCCACCAGCAGATCGCGGTCCCCTTTCTCGCCGGTGCGATCGGTCACCAGCTTCTCGAGGAGCAGCCCCGCGAGTTGGGGCAGACGCACGGTGACTCCCTCGACGTCGATCGCGGGGCCCGGACCGACAAGCGACAGCGCGCCGAAGACCAGCAAGGGGAGCCGGTCATCCTCCAGCACGTACGCGTCGGCCGGATCCTGGTCCGGGTCCATGCCGACAAAATTGACTTCCAGCAGATGCGGCGAGCGTGGCGTCCAGACGGACGGCTCGTCGGCTGACGGAGCAAACTCCACAAGCTCGCCGATGCGCTCCTTCACCGCGGCATGACGATGCACGGGAACGCCGATGTCCAGGTCGAGCGACACGACCATCGTGGCGGCCATGCCAGGCTGCAGAAGGTTCGGGACTTCGGAGCCGACGATGAGAATCTCCGGCAACTCGACGATCGGCCGGGCCGCCCGGATCGTCGCCACGAGGCGGTCACGGAACGCCACGTCCAGGAGTATAGGCCGAAGTTCCCTTGGGGCCGTTTGACAGGCCCGACGGCGGCGCGCTTCCCATATAATCCGCCAGGTAGATGTCGCTGAGCGCTGGCATGCGCGTGGGCCCGTACGAGATTCGGTCCGTTCTCGGAGCCGGCGGGATGAGCGTCGGCGGCCATCCCGAAGGCGCGGCCTAGCGAAGCCGCGCCGAGGGATCAGCGTCAGAACCCACGCGTGTCCCCGGACGGCAAGCGGATCACGTTAAGACCTGCGCGACACACGTGAACACAAGTGCCTTCCGGGATCAGGCAAGTGAGAAGCCAGATGAGCAGAAGCGGTTTCACAACCCGCCCGGGTGGCCCCTGTGAACAATGACGGGGCCCGCTTGAGCGCGCAAGGCCGCCAGCCGTGATCGTATTGTTCGGCCTGAGCACCTGTGGGCTGGCCTCGGACAGGAGCCGCGCCGGTTGTGAAACCGGCTCTAGGCGATGCTCTAGGCGGCGAATACGCGATTTTGTGGTGGCGTTGTCTGTCGCCGCCGGCTCGGCGGCGTGCGCCGGATCGCTTGGAGACACGAACGGCGACAGGC
>MEKT01000096.1 GCA_001767435.1 Acidobacteria bacterium RIFCSPLOWO2_02_FULL_65_29
GCGCTCTCACTTGAACGTGCCGTTTTCGTGCCGTTTGAGAGAACCATCCGGGATCACATGAGCGGACTGGTCGATTTCCGCTTCGTGACGACGAAAGGTTCGGCGACGATGGGCGGCCTGAATGCCCCACCGCCATGCGTGCCCTTGGCCCGTCGAGCGTTGGCGCCACGCTCGCCGCCGACACCGGGCAAAATCCGGAAACGCGTTCATTCGACTGAAAACGGACTGGACTACGAGACTTCCCTGCGTGGTATCCGTTTGTGCTCTGCGGCCTCCGGTCCGCCGCCGGCGATGACTGAGGCTGATTCAGATTGGGTTCCTGACGTTCGATCGCGCAGCTTCACGCGCGAAGCACACCGGCAATCGCTATAGCAACAAATGTGAACGTTCATCATTGCCCGCACCCTGAAGGGCCGCCAGCCGAGAAAAATCTGTGCCTCCATTCTGAGAGCCTTGCCTGAATTCGAGCCGGCCGATCGGTGGAGAGACGAGAAAGCGACCCACCCTGGAATCGAGTCTTTTCGGAAGCGTTACACGTCGCGCTTCTGCCGGCCCGCCCTCGTCAACGCGTAGGCCTATGGACCACAGGACTGAGCAGCAGTAACGTTAAACTGGATCGCGGGGCTAACACGGCCCGACCGCCCAGTCTTAAACCAGTTCAAATTCAGAATCGAGAAGTCGATCGAATTGACCAGGCCGTCGCGATTGATGTCGAGAAAGGCATCTGCTGTGAACCATTTCGTATTCATGATGCTCCAATCGACCGAATTCACAATACCATCACCATTGAAATCCCCTTGGATCCATGGCCCCTCATCTCTAGCCTGTATGGACCAAGTGCCCACGGCAGCCTGGCACGGCACCGTATAAGCGTAATCGAGACTGCCTGTACCATTCGCAACGAGATTATCCATCGTCGACCAAGTCGCTGTCGTGCCTGGTGGCTTTGTGAACAGCCTGACGCCCAAGGTAGGTGTAAATCTCATCCCAGCAATTCTGAATGTCGCCCCTTGTGGGACTGTGCTATTGCCAACCGCAGTGAGAGTTGCGGCCTCGGATGGTACTAGCGCATCAAAGTCGCTAACCAATCTGGGCACTAGCAAGAGCGTCTCAGGTTTCGTTAGAATGGTCGTGTGTATTTCAGACTGGCATGGACGATGTCGCGATCGATCTCGTCGGAGTGACTGTGCAAGTTCGCAGCAAAGAGGCCAAAGACCTGGTAGCTGACCTCGGGGCAAAAGTGACCAAGGATCGGAACTCACCATTCACCTGGATCACATTCGGCTCCTCCTCGGCAACTACGGGTTTGAAAGGTTCCCATTTCTTGTCCAAGCGAACTTGGTCGGCGTGTCCGACTTGGGTCGTCACACCCGCTTGGCCCAGAAGCCAAAAGCTGGCGTAGTACCTCGGACACAATTCTGAGCGCGCGATTGGACAACGCGGAGACAACTTCGCGGCAGCGCTCTTGCCTGCATACCACTCCAGGTTTGGGATTTGTGGCATCGTTGCCTTCACGCATGAACTTCGACGACGCGGATGTGTCCGCGTTGACGGCGGCGAGGCTTCGCCCTGATGACGATCTCAACGTCTTGCCCAAGCGCCGTCAGCAGCCGCATGAGGCGTGTGCTTGAAAAGTTGGCCAGCCTCCCGTTGAGGAGCGCTGAGACCTTTGGCTGATCGATCCCCATGAGCGAAGCCGCAGCTACCTGCGTCAGCCTGCGACTCTTGACGATCTGTTGAATTCGACTGGCGAGCTGGGCTCTCGCAAGTTCCTCTTCCGGCTCGGCGAAGCCCAGATCGGCGAACACGTTGCCGGAGCTCGGCGTCACAGTGATGTCTGACTTTTTCGCCATTGCTCGTAATCCTCTTTCGCGCGTGCAAGCCGGCGCCCGATCAAGTCGATCTCCGACTTCGGAGTCGTAATGCCCTTCCGCGACTTTTTCTGGAAGACATGCAACACGTAGACGACCCTGGCGAACTGTACCGTGTAGACCGCTCGGTACGTGTCGCCGTCGAAATCGTCCACGACTTCCAGAACGCCGGCGCCTCCGAAGCCTTTCATAGGCCTGGCGAAAGGCGCCTTCAGGCCAATCTGGGCATCCCAGAGCGCTCGGCCGACTCGCCGCTTGACGTCCTCAGGAAAGGCGCTGAGGTCCTCCTTGGCGCTTCCGATCCAGCGAACCGGCTTCGGTGAGATCTCACCGACTGGCGGCTTCTCCATCAGCGGACTCCTCTAGTGTATGCCATTTCAGGCATAGCCGTCACCTAGGTGGCATCCTGCGGCTTGAGCCAGCTCCGTCAAGGGGTTCCCATCAGGGCACGGGCGAGGTCCCTGAGGCGATGCGCTACCCTGGAAGCGCGACACGCCGGAGGTAAAGTCGTCATCAGCTTCTGCCATAAGCCGAATCCGACATGTGCCGCCGAGTCTGGCCACAACGCGAGGTCCGGTGGATGCATCGGAAGATCCAGCAAGAAGTGCGAGAACACGGCAAGTCCGACAGCCACCATGACAGGCCGACCGTGCCGTGCGAACGCGGCGGCAAACAGGATGGACCACACGAGCGACATCGCCAGGGAGTGTGACCAATCGATGTAGTCCAGCGAGAAGCCTGGTGACACGCCTGGGGTCACCGTCGCCCGCTCGATGCCGGCCAGGACGAAGGGCCCAAAGAGGATGTCCAAGAAGCCCACTCCGATCAGCAACGCCCAGGTCGGGGCCCTCGGCACCTGCGCTTTGACGGCGAGACCCGCTGCGAAAATGTCCCACATACATGCCTAGGACCTCCGCCTGCAGCCTGTCGCGCGATCCAGCCATACGAGAATAGTTCACCGCATGACCGGCGGAATCGCGGATGCGCTGTCGAGCCGGTAACTAGACTGATATGGAAGGAGCGAACGCACGTCTTGGTTTCAAATTATCGAGACATGCCTGGCGAGGACTGTCCTCACGATTTGTCCATGTAACCGCCCAAGACGACAGCGTCTCTTGACTCCGACACAGGGCCCCGGCCGGCTGAACGGTTGTCGGAGCTGCAAAAGCGTCACCTAAGCGACGACAACCAGTGCTCGTCCAGTCGGTCCAGCAGTCGGGCGTCTCTGACGATCGTGGTATTGGTCAAGAGCGCGCTGGCCGCACGCAAGACTGGATAAATGCGGATCTCGGCCCCATACCCTGGACCGCCTCCCGCGTGGCACACGTACTCGTGGCCCGCATGGCTGCCCGTGAACCACGAGAGTGCGTGGCCCGAAGACACACCAGACGTCAGCGTCTGTGGCGCGAAAAAGGCGTCGTAGAGCCCGGACGGGAGCAGCCGTCGATCTCGGGTCGCCAGGGCGGTCAGGAGCGGGGCCCAGCCCACCACGTTGCCCTTCAGCCCTCCATAGGCTGCGCCGTTCAGATGGAACGGGCGGTAGCGAATCCACGCGCCTTCGTTCGAACGGAGATGCGCGGGATCGGGAAGGAGGCTGATAAAGAGGCCGAGACCTGACCACCGGTGCGTGTAGCCAGTGGCGTGCCCATTCCTTGGAATGTCGAAGCCGAGATACGCCCCGGTGCCCGAATCGTCGCACCGCACCGTGTCGACAATGCGCTCGCGCACGAACTCGGCGTACGGGCGTCCGGCGACCACCTCGATGAGCCGGCCGAGCAGCAGAAACCCGACGTTGGAGTATCGGGTCCGTCGCCCCGGCACGGCACACGTGCGGTGCGTGCGCAGCACGCGATCTAGAAACGCCGATTCGTCGAAGCCTGGATCGTCGTCGGCGTGGACCCACGAGAGAGGCACTGGGTTCGGCAGGCCGGCCTGGTGGCTGAGGACCTGCCGCACCGTTGCGCCGTTCCGATACGGGATGTCGGGCAGGTAGGTCGTCAGCGGTGCGTCGAGCTCGATCCCTCCCTCAGCGACGAGCCGCAGGACGGCCAACGCCGTGACGGGCTTCGTCGCGGAAAAACAATGGAATGTCGTTCGAGGCGTTACGTTCGTCGGCGGCTCGCGATGCGCCAACCCCGTGCACACGATGGATGCTTCGCCCGTCCCCGTGCAGTGCCAGTACTGGGCCCCCTCCTGCCGAGTGAATCGCGTATCCATTGAACGTGCTCTTGCTGAATCTCGGCTCAGGTGACCATGCATCATGCCAGCGGGCTCTCGGCCCGTTTCCTCCGTTGACGACCGGCTCGGCCGCATGCATATTCTGTCGTCATCCCGTTGCTTCTGGAAGCACGATGACCGCCACCTTGCCAACATCAAGCGATCTGGTGTCGCTCGTCAAACGAGCGGCCTTGGCTCCCTCGAGTCACAATACCCAACCATGGCATTTCCGCATCACCGGAGCCACCGTGGATCTGTTCGCGGATCCGACGCGTGCCCTACCGGTCAACGACCCCGACGATCGTGAGCTGACGATCAGTTGCGGGTGTGCGCTCATGAACCTTCGAGTCGCCGCCGCCGCCCGTGGACTGGACTCAGAAGTCACGTTACTCCCACGTCGCGAGGAGTCGGATTGGCTGGCGCGCGTCCGTCTCGAACCCCGGGCCGCAGGGGCGGCGGCAGACGCCGCACTGTCTGAACACATCGAGCGGCGGCACACCTATCGCAAGCGGTTTCGTCCAGCCGCAGTCAGCGAGGCGACGATTGAGCGGCTTGTCGCGGCGGCCGCCGCAGAGGGTGGCTGGTTCCATCCCGTGCTGGAGGAGCCCGACCGCCAGCGGCTCGCGCAACTTGTCGCCGAGGGCGACACCCAGCAATGGGCGAACCCGAGCTGGCGACGGGAACTGGCGGCGTGGATGCATCCCCGACGACGGGGCGATGGTCTGACCGTATCGGCGCTGGCGGCGCCGATCGCGCATGCCATCGTGCGCACGTTCGACATGGGGCAGGGCATCGCGGCCAAGGATCGGGACTTGGCCGACGCGTCGCCGCTACTAGCCATCCTCGGCACCGAGCGCGACGAGATTCGGGATTGGCTGTTGGCGGGTCAGGCGCTGGAGCGCGTCGTCTTGACCGCTTGCCAATCCGGCCTTCAGGCGTCGTTCCTCAATCAGCCGGTGCAAGTCGCGTCGCTACGTCCGAAACTCCGCGACGTGGCTGGTCGAGCCGTCCCCCAGGTGTTGCTGCGGTTGGGCGAGCCGATGGACGAGCCTGTGGCCGCGCCACGCCGCGCCGTCGCCGACATCGTAGAAGCACCGCCATGACCCGACGACCTCACATCACACGCATGCTGAATGTCTTGCTCGTCATCGTCGCCGCGCTCGTCCTGGTCGTCGTCGCGACCCGCTGGTATGGCTCGTCCCGCTGGGCCGCCCGGACGCAGGCCTTGCGATCCGAACTCGTCGCCGCCCGCGTGCCGATCACGGCGCGGGCAGTCGACTTTGCGGAGCTCGAAGGACTGCCGGCGCCCGTGCAGCGCTTCTTCAGGGCGGTCCTCACGGACGGCCACCCCCTCATCGCGGCTGTCCATCTGCGCCACACGGGCACCTTCAACATGTCCGAGACCGCAGAGCAGTGGAGGGCGTTCACGTCCGATCAGCAGGTGGTCATCCAGCGCCCCGGCTTTGATTGGGACGGGCGCATCGCCATGCTGCCGGGCCTGCCGGTACACGTCCACGACGCGTACGTTGCGGGTGAGGGCGTGCTGCACGCGTCTCTGCTGGGGGCCGTCGTCGTGGCAGACCTCCGCGGCGGAGGGGACATCGCCCAGGGCGAACTGATGCGGTTCCTCGCCGAGGCGACGTGGTATCCCACAGCGCTGCTCCCAAGCCAGGGGGTGCGGTGGACAGGCATCGACGACCGGTCGGCGTGGGCCACTCTGACTGACGGTTCGGTGTCAGTCGCCCTGCGGTTCACGTTCCATCCTGACGGGCCCGTCGACACGGTCTTCGCCGAGGCAAGGGCGCGCACCGTGGGCGGGACGCTGGTCCCCACGCCATGGCAGGGTCGCTTCTGGAACTACGAGGATCGCGGTGGCGTGCACGTGCCGATCGATGGTGAAGTGGCGTGGCTGTTGCCGGCGGCCCCGAAACCATACTGGCGTGGCCACATGACCGAGATCGCGTTCCAGTTCGCACAGTGATCGAACGCGTCGCGGCTACACAGTCACCATGGGGCCTGCGTCACACACTCGCGTCGAAAGAGCTCTCCGTACGCGCGAAAATCCTTGAGGACGGAGGCCCGAAGCTGTGGTCCGAGTTCATGGAGGAACTGCGGCACCTCCACCTGGAGGCGCCGGCGCCCAGGGGGTCGGTCTTCTCCAGGCTGCAGTCGGCCTACGAACCCGCCATTGCTAAGCCGCTGGTCTGAGCGAAACGACAGGCACTTGTGTCGCTTACCGTCGATGATTTTCGTGGGTGAGCTACGGTGGTGGTCACTCGGGCGATGCGCAGCGGTCAACCAAACTGCCGCCTTCGCCGCAATACGGCAAGACTCTCATTTCATAGGAGGCTCCTTCGCCAGTTTGTGGTCAGCGTGGGGCCTGGGAAGCGGTCGCGCGGCAGCTACGGCTGGGCCTGACGGGATCGGATGAACGACGCATCGATGGTGTCCAAGAGACGTCGAACATCAAATCCCGTCGCGTTGGTCATGACGACCGTGCCGATTTCATCTCCCGGGTACACGCGCATCATGCAGTGAAACCCTCCGCCCCCGCCCTCCTTGTAGAAGAAGCGCGTGCCGTCGAGATCACCGATGTGCCACCCGAGGGTCACCGCAACGGGAGTTCCCCGCACGGTCTGCTGCTGGGCATAAAGGAGATGTCGCGTCGTGTCGTTGAAAAGCACCGACCGCTCACGAAGCTGGTCTTGAAGGAACTTAGCAAAACCACTCGCGGTCCCGACAAGACCGCCAAATGCCGGCCCGTTGAGATAGTGGCTCTGGATTTCCAGCCACCGGCCGCTGTAGTCACCGATCAAGTCCCGATCGATCAGGAATCCCTTGGCGAGATTCATCAAGGAGTACTTCTCGAGATATCCGGTGGCGTGATGAGCGGGATCCGCCACCACGTACCCCAGCGCCTGCGGAGCGACGCCCAGTGGCCGTAGGATGTGCTCGCTCACGTACGCCGAGAAGCTCTCGCCGCTCGCCCGCTCCACAACCGTTCCGAGCAGCCAGTACCCTATATTCGAATAGGCGTACTTCGTTCCGGGTTCGAACGACAGGCGCGGATGATCGTGCAGCACGGCCGCGAGCGCGGCGTTCTCGTCAAAGCTCCCGTGACGCGCCGCCGGATGCACCCATCGTAAAGGGAGCGGATTCGGGATACCGGAGGTATGTGCGATGAGCTGCCTGACGGTCACGCTCGCACCGTACGGGAACGAGTCCACGTACCGCGCCACCGGATCGTCGAGCCCCACTTTCCCGGCCTCGACGAGTTGCAGGGCGGCGACCGCGGTGATCGTCTTGCTCATCGAATACGCCATCATCGTCGTGGTGGCATCGACGGGCACCTGACGGCGGATATCTGCCCAGCCACCCGAGTACTCGAGGAGTACGTCGGTGGCATTCACCACGACGTAATGAATCCCCGGCGTCTTCGATGCGCTGGTGAGAGCCTGCAAATACGACGTGGTGCGTGCAGCGCCCGCCGGTTGGTGTTCATCCATAGTCGGCCCACACGCCGCCGTGGCAACACACAGCACGAAGACGGCGCGCGTCACGTGTGGCTGTCCGATATCTTTTTCACGCGCAGGCGAATGATCGTGAGGTATTGCTCCGGATCGCCGGCGAAGATCATCCCAGGCCCCTTGACGTATTCCTCTTCGTGCTCGCCGATGACGCGGTAGCCCTGGGCGTTGATGAAATCGAACAGGCGCTCGATGTCAGGTTGTTCAGCGCTGTAGCGTCCTACGTGCAGGATTTCCGCCACCTCACCGTGAGCCCACGTCGTGATCACGGTCCGCGGGGCCCCGGTCGGCTCGGTGGGAGGCGCCGCGACAGAGTCCGGCAAGGGAGCCCGTACTGGCCGAGCCACTTGTCTTTCGGCGTATCCTGCGGGCGCGCCCAACGGGCGCGCGGCGCCGGCGGCCGCCCGATTCTCGAAGCGCCCTCCAGTTTGAAGTAGGTGCTGAATAGCAGCTTGAAGGCACCCGCGCCGACGACGTTCGGATCGCCCGCGGCTTCGACGACGAGCATTCGCTGATCGCCCAGCCGTGTCAGGCGTGGTTCCCGGAGGTGGGCGAACTGAGAGGCGTCCGGGCCGCTGCGCCACCACAGCGCCGCAACACCACCAGCGACCGTCCGGGCCGCGATAGTCAGGAGCCGTGTGCTTGGCATATGGGCGATCCTTCGGCCAGTCGAGGCTCGAGCGCGAACTTCAGGTAGTCGCTGTACCGCGCCATGCGCGTGCCATCCTCCTTCACGTTTTCACCCAGGTAGAAGCTGAATTCGACCGTGCCCGCCTGCTGGTCGTAGAGGCAGTGCCAGACGGTCCGCATCTGCTCGCCAAACGCCCGGCTCTCCGGCGTGGCGTCAGCAAGCATGGCGGGGAGCTGGTCGAAGAGGTTGACGCAAGCATTGTTGGCCTTGACCTCGTTCGCGGTGAACAGCCCCTGGTGCGCGGCGATGCGGTCCTGCAGCGCCTGGTAGCGCCACTGGGAGTGGTTTTCGAGCGTGAGCGCTCCCACGGGCCCGGCTGCCCCTGTTTGCAGAGTTGGTGGTTGGTAATGACCTGCGGTCGGCCGCCGCCGTCGAGCACGTGCTGCACGTTGCGTCCCGTCGAGTTCTCATAGATGAACGAGTGGCCGGCGCGGTCGGCCACGATGTAGTGGTTCGGCGTGAAGCGGTAGTACTGCTTGATGATCAGGAGCGCGACCCTCGCCTCCTCGGCTGTCGCGCAGGTATCGAGTAGCAGGCGCATCACCTGAAGCTCGTGCAAGCCAACAGCTTGCTGCGACGCTGGATGCATCTCCAGGTGTGGCCCCAACTCGTTCTGGGCGTCCATGTCCGCGAGGATCGACACCACCATGCCTGCGCTGTTCATGCCGTCGATCGTGCCCGAGAGCAGATCGAAGGCGTGACTGGCGATTGAGGCGTACCCCCCATCCTTGGGGTACCACGCCATGATGTAGGGCTCGCTCATCACCGGCGCCAGCGTGTCCTTGATCGCCGACGGGAGAGGCATGCGCATCATGTCGGCGAGAGAGCCGATCGAGAAGTCGTAGTTGCGACTGAGATAGCCTCCACCGCTGGCGGTGGTCGTCGGAGGGTAATAGGCCGCGGAGCAGCCCGACGGCGGCATCGGCACATCCATGAGGTACGTGAGGCCCGTGAGATCATAGCCGTCATCGCTCGGGTCGAGCCCGAAGGCGGCTGCCATGCCACGTACACGCTCCCACTGGATCGGATAGTTGTGCTGAAAGTACACGCGCCGCGCTCGGGCAAAGACCGGGTCTCCTCGGAAGTGCTCGGGTGTCTTGCCATAGCGCTCCCTGGCGAGTACGCCGAGCTGCTGACCGATCTGGAAGTTGGTGCCGCGGATGGTGAGATAGCGCACGGTCATGAAACTGTCAGGGCGGCTGAAAAAGGCCTGCTCTGTAGCCATAGGATTTCACTCCTCTCCACTGTGACAACCAGCGATCTCGGCGACGGCCCTCAACGCGCTTCGCGACGGAGTGATGGGAGCCGAGAGCACGGAGCCAGAGGCCATCTCACCCAATCTCTGCCACCGGTGTGCGCGACGACCCTGCGCCGCTGCCTAAGGCTTTCAGCGTTCCGTGCGCCTTCGGCAAGTGTTCGCCGGTCATGTCCTCACACGCTTCCCAGAACGCACGAGCGAGCGCGGGATCAGCGACGTCCGGCGCCAGGCGACACCGATCAAAGAAGCGGCCCGTTAGGTGCTGAAGCTCCGGGTGCACGGCCAGCCGCAGCACGGGAATCGCGCCCACCTCTGGGCGGACGAAGGCCGGTCGCGCCAGCGTATGGATTAATGCCCGCACCAGACGTGGCAGGCGAACCTGCGCGCCGGTGAGCACCGCCCCTGGGTGGACCGAGGCGGTCATCAGCTGGCCAGCCCGCCGAGCCAACTCCGACATGAAGAGCCAACGGCCTCGCTGCGCCTGGTTGTTGGCGACCAGCCAGTCGTACGGCCGATGGGCGAAGTGGAGGTCGTTCGTGTCGACATGTCCCTTGCGCTGATAGATGCCCGTCAGCGTGATGACGCGTCCGCGGCAACTCTCGAGCCGTTGGCGAAGCAACGAGGTCAGGAGGAATGGGCCCACCACGTTCACAGCCAACGTCGCTTCGATGCCGTCCGCCGTCATCGTGCGCGGTGGAAATGTCGCCCCGGCGTTGTGCACGAGCACGTCGAGACGCGGCCACTCGCCGAGAAGCCGAGCGGCGGCGCGCCGGATGGATCCGAAGTCGCCGACATCGCAGGCCACCACCGATACGTCAGCGCCCGGCTGTCTCGCGAGAATGAACTGCCGCACCCGTTCGCCTTCGGCGGGCCGGCGACAGAGCAGAAGAACGGAGCCGCCGAGGCGCGCTAGACCGAGCGACACCTCCCGTCCGATGCCGGAGTTCGCGCCGGTCACCGCGCAGACTTTCCCTCGGAGGGACCACCGTCGTTCGTCCACCCACGGCCGAAGCTCGCGGGCGACCAGTCCGGTCACGGCCCCCAGCAACAGCCCGCCAAGCACGCCGCCCATCGCGCCCGTGAGGGCAATGAACCAGCCGGACGATCCCGAGGAAGGCAATGACGCGCCGAGGAAGATGGCGCTCATCGCCAGCGCCCACGCGGGCACGTGGATCCAGATCCACCGGCTCGCCCGCTCCGCGTGTCGGCGCAGGATGAACCACTGCGCTGCGCCGAAGCAGAGACCCGCGCCAGCGCCGGCCATCGCGGCCACGAATAGCACGACTGCGAGGCCAGGTTCTCCCCGCACCGTCGCGTCGTGGTTGATGAAGAGCGACGGCGTCATGCCCACGATCCAGCCCGCCACCGCGAGGGCGACGGTCACGCCCAACCATTCTCCCGCCCGCAGGCGGGGCAGCCTTGTGCGGAGCACGCGCCATTGGAATCCCGCCAAGGCGGTCCCTTCCACGGCACCAACGACGGCGAATGTCGCGAGCGTCAGGAGGCGATAGCCGAGTGACTGCGGTTCGCCAATCAGCGCATTGACCGCGAGGGCCGTGCCGGTGGCGACACCGATGCCTAGGAGTTCACCGGCAGCACACGCGACGATCCAGCGGCGATAGAACGACATACTGGCAAGACGGGGCATGAGGTAATCACTCGGCGGCGGATGGCGCACATACGCTGTTACGCTCGCGGCCCCCGGCTTCCGAAGTAGAGGCAAATAGAATGCCGGGCGGGAGTTACGCGTGCGATTGCGTCGCCAAAGAATAGGTCGCGGGCTGAAATTAGGGAGTCATGGGCCTGACACTCCGGGGCCGACACGGAGGGCCAGCATGGCCGCCGAGAATCCGGCAGGGGCCTCCGAGCAACCCGCCATTGTGACTCGGCACCCGCCCCTCTGGGATCCGGGCGGCCGAAGAGCAGCTGGGACTTTTTCGACTACCCCGCGAAGTATTCCCTTTGGTCGCCCGTCTCAGGAGGATCAATGTGGTTGAGCCAGCAGAACGGTCTCAACTCGCCGGGCATGGTGGATCGCGACATGCGCTGGGCCCGGATGGCCGACGCGTACCACCTCGCCCCTCAATCGCCTGCCTGGGTGACTCGAGGGTGGAAAGCGCATGACTGACACAAGACAGATGCGGCGTACGTTCGTTCGAGTGCGCCGTCTCGGTCCTGTTGGTCGTTGGGTCGGGGTCGCTTCAGGGTTCACCTACTGGGTGATCTCGCGGCGATTCGTGGCTGGGGATGCACATGCCCTGGATGACATCGTGCGCGTTCCAGTCAACGAACCGGTGGTGTTCCGCGATGTGACGATCTGGGATGGGCGCGGCGGTCCAGTCGGGCTCGGGCCGTGGCATCGACGCATGCTGCGACTGGTCGACGAGGTACTCCAAGGCGACAAGGCCGACGAGCACGCGCTCCGGACAGCCGGGGGCGATCCGCGTCGAAGGCCAGGTCGACGTCGCCAGTGATCGGCGGTCAATGTCTCGCAGTGCAGGCGCTGCTCACTGGGAATAGGAACCTCTCCCGTGCGGGCAATAGCGGGCAAGGCGCCACGGCAGCGCTGGCATTCCCGGCAACGCTGTCATTGTGGAATCGGTAACTTACAGAATCTAAAGAGTCTTGTTGGGTTCGAATCCCACCCTCGCAGAGGATCGTCGACCAGCCAGGCTCATGCCGCACAGGTTAACCAGTTGCGGAAATCGTCCAGTGCGGCGAGCCATTTTCCCAAGAAAAAGCGTGGCAGGAGCAATGTCCTGGACGACGATCCCAGAATCGAAACAGCGACGTGCGCGACCGATGGATGCCTTCTATTGGCCCGGTATCATGATGTGGGCAGTCGTGGTACCCGCATTCATGATCCACGCGCCACCTTGCCTGGGGTTGTCGGGCAGTCCGGTTGATTGCGTCGTGGCGCCCGGCACGGCGACGGTTGAGTGGTGCGGTCGAGCGTGTTCCCGGTCGGGGCCTGCCAGGATGTGCCACAGCGACCCATACTCGGGCTTCACACGGGTTCCGTCCTTTTCCATAGCATTGAGTATCGCCTCTGACTTGGTCCTGTCGCCTGCCGCCTCGGCCTTCAAATTCTGAACCTCCCGGTCCAGATTGGCGATGCTTGTGCACTGAATCGAGAACGGCTGCTGTTGAGGAAAGCCCGAGCGGTCGTAGCAGACCAGGCGGTTCGTGCCTTTCCTCAGCGTGTCGTAGGTGAAGTCGGGTTTCCACTTGATGACCGTCGCCTGGTCTTTCATATTGGCTGGGGCCGCGAGCAGGGCCTTGTCGACGTCGGCCTGCGACGCTCCCGGCGCCAGCGGTGGTGGCGGCGGCGGCGCGCCGCCCCGTCCCTGTGCCTGCGCGCCGGTCGAAACCGCCATGACACCGAGGATGAGCAGGGCGATGCGTTTCATACGGGGCCTCCGGTTCATTTCCGTCGAATTTTAGTGCCTCAAGTGTCCGAGCAGGACAGGGACGAGCCGCCCGTTCGAACGCGCTCGCTTCGAACATGCGATCATTCGGCGGTCAGGCCGGCAACGGCGGCATGGGAAGACTCGGCGTGGCGAACACGATCTCAGTAATCGCCTTGATGCTCCGGTTGCCGTAGCGGAAGGGGATGATGAGCCGGAGCGGAGCCCCATGCCTGGCCGGAATCGGTGCGTCGTTCATGAGCCACGCGAGCATCACCTGCGGATGTCGGAGCGTGGCCACCGCCTCGTCGATATAGTGGCGGTCGGAGGCGACGAAGCGGCAATAGTGCGCGCCGGGCACAAGACCCAGCATGTCCGCGACATCCGCGAAGCGGACACCGGTCCACTTCACGATGCCGCGTGGGTTGGGCGCGCCGCACTGGAGCAGAAACGTCTGGGACACACGTGGCAGCCGCTCCAAATCCGGGAAGCGCAGCGTGCCAGTCAGTTTCGCGAGGCCGCGCGGATCCACCTTGATCTTCATCTTCTGATAGTCGAACTCGATCTCGGGCGCCTGGCGGTTCGGGGTGCGCCACATGAGCGGATCGGTGATCGGTCCCGCCGCGCTCGCCGGGTGCTCCGGAGCCGAACCATCCGGTTGGAGCGGAAGCGGCGCCGGGAAACCCGCGCGCAGAGGCCGCTCGACGAGCTGGTCCGGCCATGCCTCCTGCGGGTTTTGAGCCTGCGCCTGCAGATTCGCGGAGGTGAGCCCTCCGAGGGACAAACCCGCCAGGGTCGACCCCGACATACAGATCGCCTCACGTCGTGAGATGGCCATCGCTGGATCTCCCTCCCGTTCAAAGTACCTTGACACTTGCCGCGTCGTTTATTCGGTCGTTCCAGCCCCAGCGAAGACGAGGGACTTGCGTGGACACCATCGATCTCGCCCAGGAGCGGAGCCGCACGCTCGAAGGCTTTTTCCAGCCAATCGGGTCTCGGCCACTGTTCGGCTGCGGCCAGCCCGATTATACAGCTTGGTCTAGACCCGTAGGGACAATGAAACCCCATCAGCTTCCGCGCCAAGAACGGGGTCTATAAGGTGAGAATCAACGGCTTGCGAACGGAAAAAACACATTATCTCAGAAATTGTGTCAGACCTTCTAATGTGCGGCGATCCCTTACGGTCATGCCAGGGAGTGCGATCGGGTCGGGCACAGTCAATGCGGTTTCCAGCGTGTCGTAGCATTGTTGCGGGCGCTCGGTGTGTCGATGTCGGCGACGATGGCTCGAGCTGATCATTGGCCTGAGTGCATCGGATTGAGCAAACTCGATCCAGACTAGCGGTTTGAATACCAACAAATGGCGAACGGTCGCACCTGGATCCTGAGGGCGGCTGCCGCGGCAGTGGCACTGGCGGCGGGAGGCTGCGCCCGGGCGGAGCCGCACGTTCTGACGTTTTCCGGCAGCCTCGTCGGACGCGAAGGCGACGTCATCCGGCGCCAGCTCGATCGGTTCCGCGAGGCGAATCCCTCGATTGACATCGCGCTGCGGGCCACGCCGGACGCCGCGAACCTCCGGCATCAGCTGTACGTGCAGTGGCTGAACGCCCGGGCGAGCGATCCCGACGTGCTGCAGCTCGACGTCGTCTGGACGCCGGAATTCGCGGCGGCGGGATGGATTGCCGGCCTCGACCGTTTCGAACCGCCCGTCGATCAGTTCTTTGCCGCCGCGGTGGACGCCGACCGCTGGAACGGCTCGCTGTACGCGTTGCCGTGGTTCGTCGACGTCGGCATGCTGTACTGGCGGACCGACCTCGCGCCTCGCGCTCCCCGCGATCTCGACGAGCTCGCGCAGCTTGCGCGGCGGGCACAGGAGGAAGAGGGGGTCCCGTTCGGTTTCGTATGGCAGGGCGCCCGCTACGAAGGGCTGGTCACGGTCTTTCTCGAGTATCTCGGTGCGCTCGGCGGCGCGATTTTAGACGATCGAGGCCGGGTCGTCGTCGATTCCACCGCCGCTGTCCGGGCGCTGACGTACATGCGCGACGCGATCGACATCGACGGCATCGTGCCCCCGGCCGTGCTCACGTGGCAGGAGGAGCAGACGCGGTTCGCGTTTCAGAACGGCCAAGCGGCGTTCATGCGGAACTGGCCCTATGCCTACGCGCTGTTGCAAGATCCGTCGCAGTCGAAGGTCGCCGGCCGGTTCGCGGTCGCGGCGATGCCCGCCGGCCCGGACGGCGCGGCGACCGCGGCTCTCGGCGGATCGGCCCTCGCCGTCAACGCGTACAGCGAACAGCCGGAGGTCGCCTACCGGCTCATCGACTATCTCCTCCAGCCCGAGCAGATGATCGAGCGGGCGCGGATTGCCGGCGAGTTTCCGACACGGCCGGCGCTGTACGAGACGCGCGCGCTCGCCGATGCGCTGACGATTCCGCTCGCCGATGCGCTGAAGGTGATCGAACGGGCGGTGCCGCGGCCCATCACGCCGGTCTACAGCCAGCTGTCGGAAATCCTCCAGATCGCACTGCATCGGGCGCTGACGCGCCAGCAGGAGCCGCGCGCGGCGCTGACGGAGGCGGCCGCCGGGATGCGGGCGCTGCTCGCGAAGGTCAAGCTCGGTCCTCTGGCGTCAACACCATGAAGAACGCGCGAACGCCGCCTGGATCCGGCGCCTCGTGGCTGCGCGAGGAGGCGCGCCTCGGGTGGGCGCTCGCGCTGCCGGCGCTCGCGACGATCGCGCTCGTCGCCGTGTTTCCCATTCTGTGGACGTTCTGGGAATCGCTGCACCTGCACGATCTCCGCATGCCGTGGCTCGGCCGCCCCTTCGTCGGCGCCGCCAATTACGCCGAAGCGTTCGGCGATCCGCGGTTCCGGAGCGCGCTGGGCCACACGGGCGTGTTCATGACGGCGGCCGTGACGCTCGAGCTCGGCGCGGGCCTGCTGGTGGCGCTGGCGCTCGATCGCGTCTCGCGCGGTCGCGGAATGGTCCGGACGGCCGTCCTTCTGCC
The DNA here is from genome assembly GCA_001767435.1 of Acidobacteria bacterium RIFCSPLOWO2_02_FULL_65_29. GTDB lineage: Bacteria > Acidobacteriota > Vicinamibacteria > Vicinamibacterales > CAVVIG01 > 2-02-FULL-65-29. Next base: position 15,979 of record MEKT01000096.1, read on the forward strand.
GTGGGCGATTCCGACCGTCGTGGCGGCGCTCATCTGGCGCTTCATGTTCGAGAGCCCGGCGGGCCTGGCGAGCGCGGCGCTCGTGCGGCTCGGGGCGGCGCCGCCGACGTGGTTCGCCGACGCCCTCGCGGCGTGGATCCCGCTCGTGCTCGCCGACGTGTGGAAGACGACGCCTTTCGTCGCGCTCCTGTTGCTCGCCGGCCTGCAGAACATCGACAAGGCGCTGTACGAGGCCGCCGACGTCGACGGCGCCGGACGGTGGCGGCAGTTCACCGCGATCACGCTGCCGCTCCTCAGGCCCGCGCTGCTCGTCGCGTTTCTCTTTCGCGCGCTCGATGCGTTCCGGGTCTTCGACGTCGTGTACGTGATGACGGGCGGCGGCCCGGGGACGGCCACCGAGCCGGTCGCGCTCTACACCTTCAGCACGCTGCTCCAGAATCTTCGCTTCGGCTTCGGCTCGGCGCTGTCGGTGATCGTCTTCGTGGTGGCGTTCTTCTTCGCCCTTGCCAGCATCCGCGTCCTCGGCCGCGGCGCGTTCCTGGATGGGCCCGCATGACGCTGGGCGCGACGGCCCGCACGACGGCGCGGCGGTGGGCGAGGCCCGTCGCGACCGGACTGCTCGTCGCGGCGATTCTGTTCCCGCTCTATTGGGCCGCGCTCTCGTCACTCACGCCCGAGAACCGGCTGTTCGCCGCGCCCGCGCTCGTGCCGCGCGAGCTGGTGCTCGACCACTACCGCGCGCTCTTCCGCGAGCGCGACTTCTGGACCCCGGTCCGCAACTCGCTCGTCGTCGCCGGCGCGACGACCGTGCTGTCGGTCGTCCTCGGCACCGTCTGTGCGTATGCGCTGGCACGGCTGCGTTTTCGCGGGAAGGCCGTGATGCTGGCGTTCGTGCTCGCCGTGTCGATGTTTCCGCAGATCTCGATCGTGTCGCCGCTCTACCTGCTGCTGCGCGAGCTCCGCCTCCTCAACACTTATCCGGGTCTCGTGCTGCCGTATCTCACGTTCGCGATGCCGCTGACGATCTGGCTGCTGGTCGGGTTCTTCCGGCAGCTTCCCGCGGAGCTCGAGGAAGCGGGCCTGATGGACGGCGCGGGACGCCTGCAGACGCTGTGGGCCATCGTGCTGCCGCTGTCGTGGCCCGGGATCGCGACCACGGCCATCCTGACGTTTCTCTACAGCTGGAACGAGTTCCTCTTCGCGCTGTCGTTCACGCTCGGGCCCGAACGCCACACCGTGCCGGTGGCCATCACGCTCTTTCGCGGACAATATCAGGTGCCGTGGGGACAGATCCTGGCGGCGGCCGTTGTGGCGACCGCGCCGGTGGCCGCCATCGTGCTCGCCGCGCAGCGCCGCATCGTAGCCGGCCTGACGTCCGGCGCGGTGAAGGGGTGACGTGGCGTCGATCACGCTCGACCAGGTCAGCAAGACGTACCCGAACGGCCAGACGGCCGCGCGCGACCTCACGATCGAGATCGGCGACGGCGAGCTGCTCGTCCTGGTCGGCCCCTCCGGCAGCGGCAAGAGCACCGTCCTGCGGCTCGTCGCCGGGCTCGAGCTGCCGACGGCGGGGCGCATTCTCATTGACGGCCGCGACGTCACCGCCGTGCCTCCGCAGCGCCGCGACCTTGCCATGGTGTTTCAGAGCTACGCGCTGTACCCGCACAAGAGCGTCCGCGAGAACCTCGCGTTCGGGCTGCGCGTCCGCCGGGTCGATGCGGCCGAGATCGACGCGCGCGTGCGCCTGGCGGCGGCCACGCTCGGCATCGAGGCGCTGCTCGATCGCAAGCCGGCGCAGTTGTCGGGAGGGCAGCGCCAGCGCGTGGCGCTCGGCCGCGCGATCGTGCGCGAGCCCAAGGCGTTCCTGCTCGACGAGCCGCTCTCGAACCTCGATCCTCTCCTGCGCGTCGCGACGCGCACCGAGCTGGGGCTGCTGCACCGCCGGCTGGCCGCGACGATGGTCTACGTGACGCACGATCAGGAGGAGGCAATGACGCTCGGCACTCGCGTGGCCGTCATGCGTAACGGGGCGATCGAACAGATCGGGCCGGCGCTCGCGCTGTTCCGCCGCCCGGCGAACACGTTCGTCGCCGGATTCGTCGGGTCGCCGGCAATGAACTTGTGGCCGGGCGCCTGCCGGCGCCTCGACGGACGGGCCCGCGTCGCATCGGCGGTGTGCTCGATCGACCTCGACGAAGCAGGCCAGAGCGTGCCGGACGGCGCCGAGCTCGTGGCCGGCGTGCGGCCGCACGACATCGACCTCACGTCCGACGGCGACGTTACGGGGCGCGTCGAGATCGTCGAGCCGCTCGGTCCCGTCACGCTGGTCCACCTGCGCGTCGCCGGCCTGCCCGGCGAATTCGTGCGCGTGATCGTACCTTCGGATGCGCGGATCGGCGTGGACGATCAGGCGCGCTTCCGCATCCGCCGCGATCGCCTCCACCTGTTCGACGGCCGGACAGGACGGCGGCTCAATTGAGCGCCGCATCGCGCCGGGCGCGCACCGGCAGGCCCACGTCCTCGCCGGCCGCGGAAGCAGGACAACGAGTTCACGATGCGCGTGATGATGGAACACCTGCCACAATCGCTGGCCGGCGGATGCGAGCAGATCGATGAACTCGAACGCGCTGGGTCCGAGATCGCCGATGCCGAAGCCGCCCGGCAGCGATGTCGCTCACAACTATACGCTTGCAGGCAGTCGCTGACTGGGACGCGATTTGAACCCACGGTGTTGGCATCTGACGTTGTGCACCGGTTTATCGAACCGCTGCCGCCGCACAGGTGCGGATCCCGTCACGGCTCCGTTGTGACCTCACACCGACGTCTCTTCCCACCCGCGAACCGAATAGAGCAGCGGTTTGGTCCACAGACTCTCGAGACCCTCCAGGATGTCCGACGCCCAGTTGAAGACGTTCCGTCCTGCGACCACCTTCCGCATGGTCCGCATGCGCGTCACCTGCTCCTGGCTCGTCATGTCTATTGCTCGTACGAGGGCTGTTGCGAAGGCGTCGATGTCGTAGGGATTGATGATCACCGCGTCCTCAAGCTCCTGTGCGGCGCCTGCTAGAGCGCTGAGCACGAGCACGCCGTGCTCATCGTCGCGGGCCGCGACGAACTCTTTGGCCACCAGATTCATCCCGTCGTGCAGCGAACTGACGATGCAGAAGTGGGCGAGACGATAGAGCGCCACGAGGCTGAACGCCCCGAGCGGTGTCGTGTGGTACGACACGACCGGCGAGCCGCCCGGAACGTCGTAGCGCGCATTGAGGGCAGCGATCCGCTGTGCGATCTCCGCTTCAATCGCTGCATAGCTCTTGAGATCCGAACGAGACGGCACGCCAATCTGGACGAATGTCATTCTCCCCCGCAGATCCGGCCGTCGCGCCATGAGCGCATCGATCGCGGCCAGGCGCTCAGGGATGCCCTTGGTGTAGTCCAGACGATCGACGCCGAGCCCGATGATGTCAGCCCTCAGGTTGAGCAGTTCCCGCAGGCGCTGCTGTTCCTGCGGGAGCGCCGGGTCAGCCGCGAAGGTTTGGATGCGGTCGTAGTCGACACCGATCGGCACTGACACGACCGTGGTCGAGCGCCCGCCGAAGCGAACTCGCGAGGACTCGAGCTCAACCTCGGCGTGCAGTTCTTCTTCAGCGGCCATCAGAAAGTTTCGACGGTCGCGTTCCAGTTGAAAGGCGATCAAGTCGTTGGCCAGCAGCCCCGCGACGAGCTCGCGCCGCCATGGGCAGATGCGGAGGCGATCCGGATACGGCCAGGGGATGTGCCAGAAGAGGGCGGTGCGGGTGTCGGGCCGCCGCGCCCGTAGGGCTGGCGCCACGAGGGCCAGGTGATAGTCCTGGATGAACACCGGCGCGTCGGACGCTCCGATCTCCGCGTGAATCGCGGCGGCGAAACGCGCGTTGATGTCCTGGTAGGCCGCCCAATCCTCGCTCCGAAACTGCGGACGGACGTCGACCACATGGCACAGCGGCCACAGGCCCTCGTTCGCGAAGCCCCCGTAGTACGCGGAGAACGTCGGCTCCTCGAGCCACAGACGCCGAAGCGCATACGAGGGACTCTCGGGGGGCACCAACACCTTGTCAGCCGCATCAACGACGCGTCGGTCGGCCGGGCCCGCCCCGTGTGCGATCCACACACCACCTCGTTCGCGCATCAACGCGTCCAGCGCCACGGCGACGCCACCCGTCGCCGCTTTCACCGTCAGGCGGCCCTCCTCGTCCAGACTGTGGAGGTACGGCTCCCGGTTGGAGACCACCATGAGCGGGCGACGCACCTGTGCCTCGAGTTCGCCGGCCTGCGCCAACCCGCGGCGAAACAGAATCGGTCCCACGAGCTCGTGAATCGCGATCGACGCGACCAGCAGCAGCTGCAACTGGTTCCCCCACCCTGGAAACTCGGTGGCGATCACGGACGCAAACCCCAGGGTAATCCCGGCCTGGGACACCAGACCCGTCCACGCGTACTTCCCGATCGGCTCTGGAAGCCCGGACAGCTTGATGCCGGCCCCGACGCCCAGCCTGATGAATCCGAGTCGGACGGCGGACAAGGCGACGGCGCTGAGCCCGATGACGGCCACCGCGTCGAGCCGCAGGGACGCGCCAACCGCCACGAAGAAGACCACCAGCACCGGTGGCGCGCCACGACGCACGGCGGCCCGGAGCGCGTCGCCCTGGGCGACCGCCAAGTTCTCAATGACCACGCCCGCCGCGAGGGCTGCCAGCAGCGGTTGGAGCTGCTGCGTTGTGCCGACCTGGCTCAGCGCGGCGCACACGGCCAGGAGGACCAGCGTGATTTCCCGGCCGATGTAGCGCAAGTAGAGCGCAAACAAGACGCCGATGAGGACACCAAAGGCGACCGCCCCACCGATCTCCCACGCGAGTCGTGCCAGTATCTCAATGCCTCCGCCCTCGCCGGTGTCGAACACGACACGCGCCAGTAGCATCGACACGGAGAACAGCACCAGGACCACGAGATCGGCGAGCACGACGATCGCGAGCACCGTGTCGCTGAGCCGCCCGCGTGCCCCCGAATCCGCGACCACCGCCGCCGTCATCGTGGGCGAGAACGAGACGACCATCACGACCAGCAATGCCAGCATGACCAGTCGTTGGAATCCGACGGCGTCGGGCGCAATGGGCAGCCACGGCCACGCCACCCAGGCCACCAACGACAGACCGACGATGGTCACGGCCAGCGTCGCCGCGGTCATGCGTACGATCGCGGCAAATCGGGCCCCGAGGCGTTCCACGCTCAACGTCAGGCCGGCGATGAGCGCGATCAACGTCGTGGCGATTCCTGTCACCACTTGAAGCTGAGCGGTCATCGATGCGGTGATCAGGTTGCCAAGGGACGGCCCGACAACCACACCGAAGAGGAGATACCCCGTCACGCGCGGGAGATGGAATCGTCGCAGGGCGTCACCCGCGACCGATGCGCCCATGAGCGCGAACCCGAGTGCGAGCGCGGTGGCGGCTGCACCGGTCGTCGCGTCGCGCACCGAAGCCATTGCGACGACCGCCAACGCGAGCGCCAGCAGGCGCCTCACTCGCGCACGCTCCGAGGAGGTAAGAGGAGCGCAACGAGGTCGGAGCCGATCGTGCCCGCCACCACGGCCGCGAGCAGCATCGACGCGTCGGCGCCAACGATACTGACCGCGTTCAGGGCCAACGCCACGCCGAAGACGCCCGGCGGGAGGAGGTGGAGCCCAAGATCGGGAGGCGCGTTCCCACCGGCGACACGGCTCGCCACAGTCCCGCCGCCCAACTGCCCAACGACACGCAGCACGACATAGCCCGCTCCAAGTGCGAGCGATGCGGATGACAGATCCGCACGAGCCCCGGCTACCAGCAGCACCAGCACCAGGAGGGGGTGCTGCACAAAGAGCACGTCCCGACTGATCGTCTCGCGCGGGTGTCGTGCCGCATACCGCCAGAACGCTCCAGCGACCAGTCCTCCAAAGAGCGCGGACACGGAAAGGGCGCCTGCGACGCCGCCGACGAGGAGCAGTGCCGACACGGCAAAGACGCGCTCTTCCGTTTCGGAAGAGGCCCGCGTCAAGAGCAACCATGCGGCGGCGGCAACCGCAAGGATGACGCCGCACGCGTGCCCCACGAGGACAGCGGCTCCTCCGGAGGAATCCGCGCGGAGCCACGCCAGCACCAGCCCACCCGCGACCATCGGAAGTAGAACGCCGAGCTCCATGACGCGGGTGGCCGCCGTGCGGGGTTCCAGGGGATTGCCGGCCGGCAGCGTGAGCGAGGTTGCCGCGCAGATGCCGCTGGCCACGATCAGGGTCCAGACCGACCGACCGATCGGCGACATCGCGGCGAGCATGACCACCGCGAACCCGGCCGAGACCACAAGCATGGTTGCTGCGGCAACGAGACACGCGGCGCCGAACACGCGCCGGTCGTCCGTTCGTCGTTCGCCCACGCACAACCCAACGAGCACGCCCAGGGCCGCGAGTGCAACGGGCACGATCGGATCGAGCAAGGGCAGCGTCGCTGAAGACAGAAGGTTGATGCCCCTAGGGCCGAACGCGATTCCTGCCGTGAGGAGGAGGGCCACCGGAGCCGAGGTGGCCGACCACACCAACAACCCGCGCCAGCGTCGCGACCGGCGCCCGTCTGGGCCGGGCACCTGTCCGAACGCGTCGTCGACGGGCACGTCGAGAGACGGGTCCAGCAGTCCGAGCGGTTCGCCGGCCGGATGCGGGGTCATCGCTCCAAGGTCGTCACAAAGTGCGCGTCGCCCCGCGTGACGGCCACGATCACGCGCTGACCCGGACCCACGGAGGCGAATGAACGCGTGACTTGCGTTGGCGTCGGTGCTGAGACGTCGGCGACGAGCGTGATCACGTCGCCGACGCTCAGTCCGGCCTGATGCGCTGCGGACGCCGGCTCG
>MEKT01000097.1 GCA_001767435.1 Acidobacteria bacterium RIFCSPLOWO2_02_FULL_65_29
GCCGAGCGCCCAGCGTGACGTTCGGTCCGGGCCGTGTCGCGGTGTCGCAGCGGCTCTCGTGGTGAGGTAGGTAGGCCGGATCCTTGCGGAACCGGCGGGAGGCTAAGGCGGGAGGCGGGTCTGAAGACCCGCACTACATTCTGCCGCGCAGACTCCTAGCGTTCGTAGCCCAGCGCGTGTCGCACGATCTCGTCGGCCATGGCGGGATAGGAGATACACGATACACAGCAATGAGGTTGTGCGTTCCAGGCCGCGGCCCTACATCTTTGAAGGTCGTCACCGCTGAAACCTATAGGTGTGTCCGCTGGCCCACCACACGATCCGCGAGACGTCCGTGTTCGCAATCCACCGAAAGAACCTTGAAATCTCGGGGACGCATCCGGAGTAGGAAGGGGATGAGGCGGACTCTTTTTCTGTGCGCGGCCCTGGCGGCAACGCCCGCGGCGATCGACGGCCAGGGGCGCGGCGGCCCGCAGGCGGGCACCGATGCGCAGGCGACGCGCAATTATCGAAACGTGCCGTTGTGGCCCAGGCCCTTGCCGAACCACTGGGTGGTCGGATCGATCACCGGCGTGGCGGTCGACGGTCAGGACCATGTGTGGGTGACGCACCGCGGCGCCGACTCGCTCGAGGGCAATGAGAAAGGCATGATGGCGGACCCGCCGACATCCAGCGTCTGCTGTGTCGCGGCGCCGTTCGTGCTCGAGTTCGACACCGCGGGCAATCTGCTGGGCAGCTGGGGCGGCCCGGGCCAGGGTTATCAATGGCCGCAAGCGACCGGCGGTCTCGCCGTCGACGCCAGAGGCAACGTGTGGATCACCGCCGCGGGCCTGGAGCCGGCGCCGCAGGCTGCTGCCGGGCGAGGACGAGGCGCGGCGCCAGGGGGAGGCGGTCGCGGACAGGTGTCACCTCCTGCTCTCGCCGACGCGCACGTGGTGAAGTTTTCGCGCACCGGTCAGTTCCTGCTACAGATCGGTACGCCTGGCAGGATGGACGGCCCCGACAGTGTGACGACGCTGAATCGCCCTGCAGGAATCGCCGTTGATGACGCCGCGAACGAGGTGTACGTGGCGGACGCCGGCAACCATCGTGTCATCGTCTTCGACGCGAACACGGGTGCTTACAAACGGCACTGGGGCGCGTATGGCGAGAAGCCGACGGAGGCGGGCGGCGGGCGCTACGATCCTGCCACGCCACCCGCGCGACAATTCCGCGACGTGACCTGCGTCAAGATCGCGCGAAACGGGATGGTGTACGTCTGCGATCGCACGAGTAATCGGATTCAGGTGTTCCAGAAGGACGGCTCGTTCGTGAGGGAGGGTCTCGTGTCGAAGAACACCCTCGGCGCGACCGCCACGGTCGGTACGGTGGTGCTCAATTCGGCCGGCTCCGTATGGGATCTCGCGTTTTCGAACGATCCGCAGCAGCAGTACATCTTCGTGGCCGACGGCCAGGACAAGAAGGTCGTCGTGCTCCAGCGCGAGACCTTCGCCGAGGTCGCCCCGATTGGCGATGGTGGACGACAGCCTGGACGATTCCTCACGGTAGGCAGCGTCGGCGTCGACTCGAAAGGCAACCTCTATACAGGCGAGCAGCACCACGGCAAACGCGTGCAAAAGTTCGTGCCGGCCCCGGCTCAATAGGAGCGCGCGAATGACACGCAGTGTCCTCGTCGGTTCGGCGTTCGTCGCGCTCCTGACCCTGCTCGGTGTCAGCGAGAACATCGCCACGAAGATCGCGGTGGCTCAGGCCCAGACGCCGGGTCGCACGATGGCGCCGCGATTCGAGGTCGATCCCAACTGGCCCAGGCCGCTGCCGAATGGCTACTACCTGGGTCAGACGATAGGTGTGGCCGTCGATGCGCAGGACCACGTGTGGATCATTCACCGCTCCGATTCCCTCGACGCCGTCGAGGCGGCGGCCGATGAGAAGACCGGCACGTGCTGCAAGAAGACACCGCCGGTGCTCGAATTCGATCAGCAAGGCAACCTGCTGCGCCACTGGGGCGGCGAGGACGGCCCGGGCTACAAATGGCCGACGTCCAACCACGGCATCTGGATCGACCACAAGGGGAACGTCTGGATCGGCGGCAACGGCGCCGACGATGGCCAGGTCCTGAAGTTCACGCAGGACGGAACGTTCCTGTTGAAGGTGGGAGACAAGTATCCGGCCGCCGACAGCAACAGCATGGATCGCTTCTGGAGGGTCGCCAAGGTGCACGTCCTTCCGAAGACGAACGAAGTGTTCGTCGCCGACGGGTACGGCAACAAGCGCGTCGTGGTCATGGACGCCGACACGGGTAAGCTCAAGCGCTTCTGGGGCGCGTACGGCAACAAACCGTCCGATGAAGCGCTCGGCCGTTACGATCCCAAAGGACCGCCATCGAAGCAATTCCGGGGTCCGGTGCACTGTGCCGAGCCGTCGAACGACGGGTTTGTGTACGTGTGCGATCGCACGAGCGACAGGATTCAGGTGTTTACGCTGGATGGCAAGTACGTCAAAGAGACCTTTGTGATGCCGGACTCTCTTGGGGACGGATCGACCTGGGACATTGACTTCTCAAAGGATCCGCAGCAGAGGTACCTGTACGTCGCCGACGGCCGCAACCAGAGGATCCACATCTTCGATCGCCAGTCGATGGTGGAGATGACGAACTTCGGCGACGGCGGCCATTACCCGGGGCAGTGGTACTCGCTGCACAGCATCGCCGTCGATTCGAAGGGGAATCTGTATACGACCGAGACGTATCAGGGGCGCCGCGTGCAACGGTTCACGTACGCGGGCCTCGTGGCGGTGACCAAGAAGGAACAGGGCGTAGTCTGGCCGTCGGCAACGGGCACTCAATAAGGTCTGCAGAGACACAGGAGTCATTCATGAAGTTCGATCAGCGCTGGATTCGGCCGGTGTGCGCGTTGAGTGTGGGCGTCGGTCTTTTGCTGGCGATCGCTCCGGAGGATCGCCTACAGGCGCACGGAACTGAAGCGCGATACGTGGAGCTCACGCAGTGGAAGAAGCCGCATTTCTCCCGCGTCTTCGGCGTGGGGACGTCGGCGCTCGGTGTCCCCGGTTCCCGACAAACGATTCAGATGCGGATCATCGAGAACAAGGCCTGCCTGGTGGGCAACGTCGTTGCGCTCGACGTGGACGACGCGTACGCGTTCGACGTCGACGAGCCGGTGACCCTGACGTTGACCTACGCCCCACAGTTGACGACGCCGTTCGTCGTGGGTTGGGACAAGAGCGGCGGGACGGGCGTGGGCCTGACCGAACCGATCAATCCGGAGCCCGGCGCCACGCTTCGCACGGTGACGGTGACTCTGGATCGAGCTCGCCTGGCGGGCCAGGGCACTCAGGGCACCGACATCGCGGTCGGCAGCCGCATGGGGCTCGCGCTGTGCGACGTCGAGCTGACTCGAAGCGGGACCACCAAGCCGGCGACGTCGTTGGGCCAGGTGCGGCTGACCGTGAAGGATCCCAGGACGGGCCGTCCCGTTCCGGCTCGAGTCGGTGTGTACGACGAGACGGGCCGGGCGCCGCTCGCGTCGGACAAGGCGCTGATGCTTCAGCGCTACGCGGACGATCTTCGGATGCTCCCGGTCAACGATCGTACGTTCTGGCCGTCCGCGAATCGCCAGGCCTTCTACGTGGACGGCAACTACGAAGGGCGGCTGCCGGAGGGCAAGTACGAGCTCGTCGTCACTCGAGGCCCGGAGTACCGCGCCTACCACGGCGCCTTCGACGTGCGCAAAGACGAAACCAGCGCCGTCACGGTGACCCTGGAGCGTTACGCCGACTTGCCGGGCAAAGGCTGGTATTCCGGCGACTCGCACATTCACCTCACGCGCGACGAAGTGGCCGATCCGCTGGTCTGGGGGATGGTGGCCGCCGAGGACGTGTACGTCGGGAATCTGCTCGAGATGGGCAATATCACGGGCACGCACTTCAAACAACCGGCGCTGTGGGGGGATGCCAGCCGGTTCGCGCGCGAAGGTCACTACATTGTCTCGGGCCAGGAAGATCCACGGACGGGGATGATGGGCCATACGATTCACCACAACCTCGAACGGCCCATCCACCTCGATGCGGAGAACTACTTCTTCTACAACCGCGTCTTCGAACAATCGAAGAAACAGGGCGGCACGTCGGGGTTCGCGCACATGGGCTCTGGGTTCAACGGCCAGCGCGGTCTTGCGTTGACCGTGCCGTTCGGACTGGTGAACTTCATCGAGGTGCTGCAGGCGGGACGTCTCTTCTCGGACGTGTGGTACCGCTTTCTCAACCTTGGGTACAGGATCAGTCCCGCGGCCGGGTCCGATTGGCCGTATAGCGATTTTCCGGGAGTGGTGCGCAATTACGTCAAACTGAACGGCCGGCTCGACCTCGACGCCTGGTTCGAGTCGTTCCACGCCGGCCACGTGTATGTCTCCAACGGTCCGTTCCTGGAGTTCACGGTGAACGGCCGTCAGATGGGCGAGGAATTGCGCGTGAAGCGCGGCGCGCGCCTGGACATCGCGGCCAGCACCCAGCTCAATCCGGATGTCGACAAGCTCAATCGTCTCGAGCTCGTCATCCTCGGCGACGTGGCCGCCACCGTGCCGGCGGACGGAAAAGATCGCCTCACGTTCCGCCAGGAGCTGAAGGCCGAGCGCAGCATGTGGATCGCCGTGCGCGCGCTCGGCGAGCGCCAGGATCCGCGGAACATGATCATCGCCCATAGCGCGCCCATCTATGTCGTCGTGGACGGGGAGCCGTCTTGGAAGGCGAGCGCGGTGTCCGAGCTCGTCGCGTACCAACGGGCGCAGCTGCAGGACCTCCTCACAGCGCCGCTCGAGCCGCTCGACGATCTCGAGGTGTGGGAAACGCGCGATCTGCTTCTTTCCGGGTGGGAGAAGCAGCGTTCGCTCTTACAGCCGACCGTCGATGGAGCCAACGCCCTCTACCAGAAGCTGCTGGATCGTTTGAGCACGTTTTCGAGAGTGTCTCAGCGCTAGGAGCGCGTCCGAGAAATGCGAACACGATCCATATCAGTCTAGCCGGAGGTTTGACGTGCGATGCTGACTCCGATCATCCGTCGCTTCTCGGCGTCACTCGGGGTCGCGAGCGCGCTGGCGGGGCTGCCCGTGCAGGCGCAGCGGGCCGCAGCGCCGCGAACTCCGCAGTTCGACGTGTACGAAAAGTCGATTCTCGACCTGACAGGGGCGATGGAGTCGCGGCAGGTGACGTCGCGCCAGCTGGTGGAGCAGTACTTCGCGCGCATCAAGGCGTACGACCAGGACGGCCCGCGGATCAACGCGTTCATCGCGCTGAATCCGCGCGCGCTCGAGGCGGCGGCCGCGCTCGACGCCGAGCGGCGCGCAGGACGGGTGCGCGGGCCGCTGCACGGCGTGCCGATCGTCGTCAAGGATAATTACGCGACGGCCGACATGCCGACGACGGCCGGGTCGCTGGCGCTCGAGGGGTTTGAAACCAAACGGGACGCGTTCATGGTGAAGAAGCTCCGCGACGCGGGCGTCGTCATCGTGGGCAAGACGAACCTTCACGAGCTGGCAACCGGCATTACCTCCATCAGCTCGATGGGCGGGCAGACGCGCAACCCGTACGATCCGACGCGCAATCCAGGGGGGTCGAGCGGCGGAACCGGGGCGGCCGTGGCGGCGAACTTCGCGGTGGCCGGACTGGGGACCGACACCTGCGGCTCGATCCGCAATCCGTCGGCCGACAACAATCTGTTCGGCTTGCGGGGGACGGCGGGTCTGTCCAGCCGCGACGGCATCGTGCCGTTATCGCACACGCAGGATATCGGCGGCCCGCTGGCGCGGACGATGACGGATCTCGCGCTGCTGCTCGATGCCACGGTCGGGTTCGATCCCGCGGATCCGACGACGGCGGCGAGCCAGGGCCGCATTCCGCCGAGTTACGCGAGTCTGGCCGGCGAGGGTGGCCTCCACGACTTGCGGGACGTGCGGATCGGCATCGTGCCTGCGCTCTTTGGCGCCGCGCCGGAGGACGCTGAAGTCGGCGGGATCGTGCGCCGCGCGATCGACGTGCTGCGCGGCCTTGTCGGCGGCGTCTTCGAAATCACGATTCCCGGCTACGACGAGGCGTTACAGGGCGCCGGCGTCATCGGGTTCGAGTTCAAGTTCGATCTCATGGACTACCTCGCGCCATTCCCGGGCGCGCCCGTTCACTCGCTGGACGATATCCTGTCGACCGGGCTGTATCACAACGCCGTCTCCGCTGGGTTGAAGCGGCAAAACGCGGTGGAGTCCCGCCACAGCGAGCCGTATTCCGCCGCTCTGGCCAAACGCGGCGTGGCGCGGCAGACCATTCTTGCGGCGATGCAGGCGCAGGGCCTGACGACGCTGGCGTACCCGACGCTTCGAAGGAAGCCGGCGGTGATTGGCGAGCCGCAGGCCGGATCGAATTGCGGCGTGAGTGCGAGTACCGGTTTGCCCGCCATGAGCATCCCGGCCGGATTCACCGAGGACGGTCTGCCCATCGGTTTGGAGTTATTGGGCGGTCCGTTCACCGAGGCGACGCTGATCAAAGTCGCGTTCGCGTACGAGCGAGCGGCGCACCCGCGCCGGCCGCCGCCGACCACGCCGCCGTTGCGGCCATAGTAGTGATTTCGCGTTCAGAGAAGGACTGCCCGTGCTGACTCCGGTCATCCGTCGCTTTTCGGTGTCACTCGGGATCGCGAGCGCACTGGCGGGGCTGCCCGTGCAGGCGCAGCGGCCGGCGGCGCCGCTGGCGCCACAGTTCGACCTGTACGAAAAGTCGATTCCCGAGCTGAAGAAGGCGATGGAATCAGGGCAGGTGACGTCGGGCCAGCTCGTGGAGCAGTACTTCGCGCGCATCAAGGCGTACGACCAGGACGGCCCGCGGATCAACGCGTTCATCGCGCTGAATCCGCGCGCGCTCGAGGTGGCGGCCGCGCTGGACGCGGAGCGGCGCGCGGGCCGGGTTCGGGGGCCGCTGCACGGCATCCCGATAGTCGTCAAAGACAACTACGCGACGGTGGACATGCCGACGACGGCCGGGTCGCTGGCGCTCGAGGGGTTCGAGACGAAACGGGACGCGTTCATGGTGAAGAAGCTCCGCGACGCGGGCGTCGTCATCATGGGCAAGACGAACCTCCACGAGCTGGCGTCGGGGATCACCACGATCAGCTCGATGGGCGGGCAGACGCGCAATCCGTACGATCCGACGCGCAACCCGGGCGGGTCGAGCGGCGGGACCGGGGCGGCGGTGGCGGCGAACTTCGCGGTGGCCGGGCTCGGGACCGACACGTGCGGCTCGATCCGGAATCCGTCGGCCGACAACAACCTCTTCGGTCTGCGGGGCACCTCAGGGCTGTCGAGCCGCGACGGCATCGTGCCGCTGTCGCACACGCGGGATATCGGCGGCCCGCTGGCGCGAACGATGACGGATCTCGCGCTGCTGCTCGATGCGACGGTCGGCTTCGACCCGGCGGATGCGACGACGGCGGCGAGCCAGGGCCACATTCCACCCAGCTATGCGAGTCTCGCAGGTGAGGGCGATGCGGTCGACATACGGGCCGTGCGGATCGGCATCGTGCCGGCGCTGTTCGGCGCGACGCCGGAAGACGCTGAGGTCGGCGCGGTCGTCCGCCGCGCGATAGACGTGCTGCGCGGGCTGGTCGGCGGTGTCTCCGAGATCGCGATTCCCGGCTACGAGGAAGCAACGGAGGGCACCGGCACCAATGTCAGCGAGCTCAAGTGGGATCTCATGGACTACCTCGCGCAGTTTCCTGGCGCGCCGGTCCGCTCGCTGGACGACATTCTGTCGCGCGGCTTGTATCACAACGCTGTGGCCGGCGCCATCAGGAGAGCGAACGCCGTGGAGTCGCGCGACAGCGAGGCCTATCGTGCCGGGCTGATCAGACGCGAGACGGTACGGAAGACCATCCTCGCGGCGATGCAGGCGCAGGGCCTGACGGCCCTGGCCTATCCGACGCTTCGCCGCAAGCCCGCGGTGATCGGCGAGCCGCAGGCCGGGTCGAACTGTCAGGTGAGCGCGACGTCGGGACTGCCCGCCATGAGCATTCCGGCCGGATTCACCAACGACGGTTTGCCGATCGGCTTGGAGTTACTGGGCGGCCCGTTTACCGAGCCGATGCTCATCACGGTAGCGTTCGCGTACGAGGCAGCAACGCACCCGCGGCGGCCGCCGCCGACAACGCCCTCGCTCTATCGATAGCTATACGCGGTTGAACCTGAATCGACTCCTGGCTCTGAAAACAGAGACACCTGGTGATCGTCCGTGAGGAGGCATTTCATGATCTCGAGAAACATCCTGTCCACGTTCGTTGCGGCTGGCGGCGCGGCGCTGGCGGTCGTGGCTATGACGGCTGCCGGGGACGACGCCCGGTTTTCGAAGCCGCTGTCCTGGAAGAAGGATCACATCTCCCGAGTGTTCGCGCTCGGCTATACCGACCTCGGCGCCAACGGCCGAGACCAGACGGAGCTCAGGACGGTCGGCGGTCGGTCCTGCGTGGTCGGGACGACGGTCGGATTCGATGTCGACGACGCCTACGGGTTCGACATCGATGAACCGGTGAATCTGACGCTGACCTACGTGCCGGAGTTGACGACGGCCCAGGCGATCGTCGTGCTGTTCGACAGGAATGGCGCCGACGGCCGAGGGTCGATGGAAGTGGTGCCCGAGCGCGCCGGTCCCCTGGCGCGCTCCACGGTGCGGCTGGATCGCGCCAGATTCGCCGGACAAGGCGCGCAAGGCGTCGATATCGCCCTCAACGCCCGGCAGGGCGCGTTCGGGCTGTGCGATGTCGAGATCGCCCGCACCAATACGACCAAGGCGCCGGCCGCCTTCGGCCGCGTGAAACTGGATATCCGCGACGCCGCGACCGGCCGGGTCGTGCCGGCGCGCGTCGGGTTGTACGACGAAACCGGCCGGCTGCCGTTGCCTTCAGAGCAGGCGATTCCAATCAACCGCTTCACCGACGCGATTCGCCGCGTGTGGTTGAACCGCCGGACGTTCTGGCCCGTCGCGAGCCGAGAAGCGTTCTACGTGGACGGCGCGTACGAGGCCCGCGTGCCTGCGGGCGTCTACGACCTCGCGGTCTCGCGCGGTCCCGAGTATCGCCTGCACCACCAGAAGATCACCGTGCCTCCCAACGACACGGGCGCGGGGACCGTGTCTCTTCAGCGCTATGACGATCTGGCGGCGCGGGGCTGGTACTCGGGCGAGTCGCATCTCCACTTGAAGCGCGACCAGGTGGCCGACCTCAAGGTGTGGAACGTCCTGGCGGCCGAGGACCTCCACATCGCGAATCTGCTCGAGATGGGCAACATCATGGGCACCTACTTCAAGCAGCCGGCCTGGGGGCGGCGAGGCCGGTTCGAGCGCGACGGCATTGCGCTGGTGTCCGGGCAGGAGGATCCGCGGACCGTGGCGCGGGGCCACACCATTCACTGGAACGTCGACACGCACGCGCACTTCGAGGCCGAGGGCTTCTTCCAATACCATCTCGTGTTCGAGCGGACGCGGCGCGGCGGCGCGTCCACCGGCTACGCGCACCTCGGCGAGCTGTTCAACGGCCGCCGCGGCCTTGCCATCGACGTGCCGTTCGGGCTCGTCGACTTCATCGAGGTGCTTCAGGGCGGCCGGATCAACACGGAGATCTGGTACAGCTTCCTCAACCTCGGCTTCAAGGTCCTGCCGGTGGCCGGCGCCGACTGGCCGTATTTCGGCCCGGCGCTCCCGGGTGTCGAGCGCACCTACGTCAAGGTGGACGGGCCTTTTTCCGCCGATTCGTGGTTCGACGGCTTCCGGCGCGGCCACGCGTTCGTCACCAACGGGCCGTCGCTCGAGCTGACCGTCAACGGCCGGCTGATGGGCGAGGAGCTGCGCGTGCCCCGGGGCACCAAGCTCGAGATCGCCGCGTCGGCCCGATTGAATCCCGACATCAATACGCTCGATCGCCTGGAGATCGTCGCGCTCGGCGACGTTGCCAAGACCGAGCCGGCGCGCGACAACCGCGCCGCGATCGCGACGACGCTCACCGCCGACCACAGCATGTGGATTGCCGCGCGGGCGTGGGGCCGGCAGCAGGAGTCCATCGCCCACAGCGCGCCAGTCTATGTCATCGTGGACGACGAGCCGACCTGGAAGCGCGAAGCGGTCGAGGACCTGATCAAGCTCCAGCGTCAGCAGCTCGCCGACCTGATGACCCAGCCCGTCAACGCCGACGGCGATCTCGAGTCCTTCGAGACGCGCGAGACGATCATCGAGCAGTGGAAGAGGCAGCTGCCCACGCTGACGCCGCGCATCAAGGAGGCCGACGCGCGCTATCAGACGCTGCTCGACCGTCTCAGGAGGCCGAAGCCCTGACGCTCAAGGCGGGTTCATCCCGCGCGCGGCACTCTCGTCCTGTCGGTCGCGTCACCTTGCTGGCGGCCCGGACGCCGGCCGGGGCGGGCCCCGCTGTCGAGAGGGCGTTGCCGTTCGCGGGCGCCTTGGACTGCCGCGCGACCGTCGAGGTCAGACTCGCCGCGTGGCACGTCACCGGCGAGGCGTTCCCCGAAGTGGCCGATCCGCTTGGCGGCCGCTCGTGGCGGCTGCCGACCGCTCGCCTCGGTGTCTGGGTGGTGGCGGCGGTCGACACGGACCGACGCCCGACGCTGACGCGCGTGGACGCGCGCGAGGCGCTCGGTAGGCCTCCGCCACTCTGCCACAACTTGCAACTTGTCTTCCCGCGTCGGCTCGCCTATTTTGGCTCCACCGACAAACGGTCTGACGTTTCCGACCAGCGATCCCGGACGAGTTCGCCGATATGGAATTGTACTTCTCCTGGTTCTGCATGGGAGAGGGCATCTGACGAGTGCAACGGAAACATCGTTTACATCCAAGGGTGGGAGGGGGATGGATATGGCCTCGATTCTTCGCCGGTGTGGCGCCGCCTTCGTCGTGCTTCTTCTGGGCGCAGCGCGTCTTCAGGCTCAGGAGGCGACTGTGACCGGCACGGTCGTTGACGCATCCGGGGCCGTTCTTCCCGGTGTTAGCGTGACGGCCACCAATTCGGCGAATGGCCGGGAGTTTTTCGATGTCACGACCGCCGAAGGCCGTTATCGCCTGGTGGGTGTTCCCGCCGGACAGTACAAACTGCAAGCGGCGCTTCAGGGATTCGCGACGATGCTGATGGAGAACGTGGAGCTTCTCGTCGGGCAGAATGCCACGATCCCGTTGACCCTGAGGATTGCGACGTTAGCCGAGAACATCACCGTCACCGCCGCCACACCGCTCGTCGACACGCGACAGGCGCAGGTCACGGGCAACCTCGATCGGCGGCAGATGGAAGAGTTGCCGATTCCGGGCCGCAATTGGCTGGAGATGTCGACCATGGTCAAGGGCGTGGTCAAGAACAACATCTCCGGGGGGTGGGGGAACGAGGGTCCGACCCGTGCGGCGCAGGGGTTTCGGATAAACCTGGATGGCCAGGAAATAACGCAAGAGAGCGTTCCCGGATACGGGCAGCCGGGCGTGAGCCAGGACGCCATCGCGGAGTATCAAGTCATCACGAATATGTTCGACATTACGATGGGTCGATCAACGTCGGCGCAGGTGCAGGCCGTCTCGCGTGCCGGCACGAACAACTTCCGAGGCGGCGCGTACGGGTATTTCCGCAGCGACAAGCTCAATTTGGCGGACCACTTCACCGACGAAGTGCTGCCGTTCTCCAATCAACAGGTTGGCGGGACGCTCGGCGGCCCGATTGTCCGGGACAAGACGCAGTTTTTCGGGATGTACGAGCATACGCGGGAACCGGGCTCGACCGTCATCGCACCCACTGTCTACAACGGACAGTCGATCACGGAGCCGACTGGGGAATACCAAGACTACATCCTCGGGCGCGTTGACCATCAGTTGACGTCGAAAGATCATCTCCTGGTGCGCTACAGCCAATACAGCTGGAGGCACCCAGCGGAATTTAGCACCACCGCCTACTCGCGGCATCAGACGCGCACCCGCGACTCGAATCTGCTGGCGAGCAGCTGGTCACGTGTTATCAACAGCAGCCTGTTATCGGAGGTGAAAGTCAACTATTTCCATTTCAATTTCCTGCACACTCCACTGGAGGGGGCGCCCCTGACGCCTGAGTACAATTTTCCCGGCTTTTCGGTCGGCCCGCCCTGGAATTTTCCGGAAGACTGGAATCAGGACAATATCACGACACGCTGGGACCTCACTTGGAACAAGGGCTCGCACGATTTCAAGATCGGCACCGAGGCCAGGGTTGGCAAAGATACCGGCTGGTGGGAAGCGCGAGCGCGCGGGCAGATGTTCTTCAGCCGGCTGCCCGACCGCATCCCGGAACGCTTCCCGCTCGACGCATGGAACGATTCGAGCCGGTGGGATCTGACCGGCCTCGATGCGTCCGCGTTGCGGTACGTAGTCCATTTCGCCGAGCTTGGCGGTCAGAACGATGGCAAAGGCGATTACAGCTTCGACATACCCCGGCCGATGTTCGGGGTCTGGATCGGCGACTCGTGGAAAATGCACGATCGCTTCACCCTGAATCTTGGCCTCCGCTATGACGTCGCCTGGAAGGATTTCATCTCTCCGGGGCTCAAAGAGACCGAACTCGTGTTCGACACCGGCTACAGCATTGAGGACATCGGGTACCGCAACAACATTCGCGATCTCGACGACGTGGCGCCGCGCGCGGGATTCGTCTGGAACGTGGGCGGCGACGCCAATCTCATCATTCGCGGCGGTGTGGGGCTGTACTACTCGACGCAAGGCGGCAATCAGGTCATCGATCAGCAGCTGTTCAACGGCCAGCGCGTGCTCTCGAACACTTTCGAGAACGACGGGTTGCCGGGCTTCGTCCTCGACCCGACGCGTGGCCTCAAAGTCGAGGATATCAAGGCAGGCAAGGTGAAACTGCCCCCGCAGAGCATTCAGGTGATCGCGCACGACTACCAGAATCCGTGGAAGGTGCAGACCATGATTGGCTTCCAGAAGCAGATCAACGAGATCATGGCCTTTGATGCCGACCTGGTGCACTACAAGGGCGGAAACGAGGACGTGCAGCGCGACCCGAATGTGTTCTACAACCCCGCCACGGGATTTCCCTTCCCCGTGAATCAAGCCGGCCGGCCGGCGGTGGCTCCCGACGGCAGCACCTTCGGCCAGATAAATCTGAAGGACAGCACCGGACGGTCCGAGTACATGGGGCTGGCGTCGTCCTTCACCAGACGCTATCGCAACAACTTCCAGCTCTCAGTCTCCTATACGCACCTGTTCTTCCAGAACAACACCGGCATCGGGATCGTGGGGTACAGCAATCAGCAGTTCAACCCGTTCAACCTCGATCAGAGCTGGGGGCGCTCGCAGGAATTCCAGCGGTCCACCCTGAATATGAACGGTGTCTTCACGCTGCCGAAGCGCCTCAACCTGTCGACCGCCTACCACTTCGGTTCGGGCGACTACACGAGCGTCACGTTGCCGTACGACGCCCTGGGACTCGGCGGCGCGCGCCGGATCCGGCGTGATGGCTCCCTCATCGCGCCCAATACGTTCAAGAATGATGCGTGGAGCCGGCTGGACGTGCGCGCCTCGAAGGACTTCTCACTGGGGGGCAGCGTCAAACTCACGGGTATAGCGGAGGTGTTCAACCTTCTCAACGAATCTCGGTTCAACCGCAATACGATTGAGGGGCTTTCCAACTTCGGGGAGAAGAGATCCTCGGCGATCACTCCGCTCTCGGGACAGCTCGCCGTCCGATTGGCGTTTTAGCACGCGCCGTACCAGGGGAGGCGGTCGAAGGCGCAGGGAAGAATGCTTCTCCGCGTTCTTCGACTACTCCCCGGGTGCGTGCGTCGAATTTCGGCAAGACCTGCACAAGAACACGGCGAACGCCAACCCTGCCGATGCGCAGGTTTCCGCAACACGGAGATCTGGTACAGCTTCCTGAACCTCGGCTTCAACGTCCTGCCGGTGGCTGGCGCCGACTGGCCGCACTTCGGCCCCGCGCTGCCTGGTGTCGAACGCACCTCGTGGACTTCGGATGACTGCGGCTGCTAAGGTGTGACCACCGACATGGAATGCTGTGGAGTTCGACAAGGGTTGGCGCCGCGCTGGCTGTTCGTGGGCGCTGCCCTGCTGATTGCGTGTGTCGGCACCGTCGCCGCGCAAGGCTCCGGGCGAGACTATCCACAGTGGCGCGGTGTAAACCGCGACGGCGCGGCCAGCGCTTTCGCCGAGCCGGCGATGTGGCCTGAGGCGCTGACCCGCAAGTGGAAGGTTGACGTCGGAGAGGGCTACGCGACCCCCCTCGTCGTTGCGAACATCGTCTACATCTTTACGCGGCGCAATGGAACCGAGGTGATGACGGCGCTCGATGCCGAGACTGGCCAAGAGCGCTGGCACACGAGTTACCCGGCCCCCTATGCGCCAGCCAGGCTGGCCGCTGCCCACGGCGTGGGTCCAAAGGCCACCCCGCTGTTCCACAATGGCGGGCTGTTCACGCTCGGGATCACCGGCATTGTTTCCGCCTTCGATGCCGCAACCGGAAAGATCGCGTGGCAGACGCCCGCGGCGCCCGAACATCCGTCCTACGGCATGGCCGTGTCTCCTGTCGGTGATGAGAACCTGGTCATCGTCCACTCTGGCAATCACGGCCCGCTGACGGCGTTCGACGCGAACACCGGCGCCGTCAGTTGGACCGGAATCGGTCGTGGCGCGTATGCCTCGCCGATCATCGTGGAACTCAGTGGAGTTCGTCAGGTCGTGACGATGACTCAAACAAGCGTCGTCGGTGTCTCGCTCTCCGATGGCACACGGCTGTGGGAGCATCCGTGGCCGTCTCGCGGCACGCCGAGCGCCATCACGCCGATCCTGTACGGAGAGACGCTCATTGTCGGCGGCCAGGCCGCGGGGGTCACCGCGCTGAAGCCGGCCAGACGCGACAGCACGTGGGTCGTCGAGGTCGTGTGGGAGACCACGGAGGTCTCGCTGTTCCTCAGCAATCCGGTGCTCGTCGGCAACACGCTGTTCGGCCTGTCCGAGAAGGCGAGAGGCCAGTTCTTCGCACTCGACGCGGACACCGGCCATGTGCTCTGGCTCGGTCAGCCCCGTCAGGCCTCGAACACCGCCGTCGTCAAGGCAGGCGATCTTCTCCTCCTGCTGAACGACGACGCCGAGCTGATCGTGGCGAGGAGCAACCGTAGTGGATTCGAACCCCTCAAACGGTATACGGTCGCGAACAGCGAGACCTGGGCTCAGCCGACCGTCTCGGGCAATCGAGTCTTCGTCAAGGACGTCAGGTCAATCTCGCTCTGGACGCTGAATTGAACAACACGCTCGCATCCGCCGTTCTCGTCGCGGTCTCCGTGGTCGCTGCCCACGGGCAGGGGCCGGATCGCAACCAGCGGCCACGTCCCGGCTCCTCGCCGATGTTGACGCCGGCGATTCTGAGGCATCAGTTGAGCAATGGCCTCCCGGTATGGATCGTCGAGCAGCACGAGCTGCCCGTCGTGCAGATGAGCCTGCAGGTGCCGGTCGGCACCGACGCCGATCCACCGGGTCGATATGGGATCGCGAGCCTCACCTCGGCCATGCTCACCGAGGGCGCCGGTGCACATTCCGCCGTCGAGATCGCCGACGCGCTCGACGTCCTTCTCGCCAATCTCTCGGCGTCGAGCGGCGTGGATTCGTCTTTTCTGCGGTTGTACGTGCCGGTGGCGCGGCTGGACGCCGCGCTGCCGCTGATGGCCGATGTGTGGCAGCGCCCGACGTTCCCGAAGCCTGAGCTCGAACGCTTGCGGCAGCAGCGCCTGATGATGCTGCGCCGTGCGCGCGACGATCCGGATGCAATCGCGGCCCTGACTTTCGCGCGCAGCCTCTACGGTCCGTCGCAGCGCAACGCCGCGGCGCAGATAGGCACCGTCGACAGCCTCGAGGCCGTCACGGCGGAGGACTTGGAGGCATTTCACAAGTCCGCCTACCGACTCGGCAACAGCACCTTGATCGTCGTCGGGGATGTGGAGGCGGATCGGGCGCTGTCACTGCTCGAGACGCATTTCGGTACGTGGCAGCCGGCCGGCGCGCCCGGTGTCGTCCGTGCACCGGCGCCGGCCGTTCAACGGCCTCCGCGCCGGCTGATGCTCGTGGACATGCCGGACGCGCCGCAGTCACGGATTCTCGTCGGCGGCGTGGGCGCATCGAGCTCGATGTCGGATTTCTTTCCGACCCAGGTCCTGAACACGGTCCTCAAGGGCAGGTTCAGCTCGGCCCGCAACCCGACGCTGCGCGACTACACGGCCGGCGTTCGATCGGGCTTCGAGATTCGCAAGTCCGCGGGACCGTTCGTCGTGGCCGCCGCCGCGCAGGGCCACAAGACGGCCGAGTCGCTCGGCGAAATGCTCAACGAGTTGACCGACATCCTGAAGGGCATACCCGCGGACGAGCTCGCGCGCGCGAAGGACGACAGCGCGCTCGAGTTCTCGCGGATATTCGAGGCGACCGGTCGCATTTCGAGTCGGCTGCAGGCGCTCGAATCGCTCGTGGCCTACGACCTGCCGGACGACTACTACTCCAAGTACGTGCCGGCGATTCAGGCGGTCGGCGCGGACGACGTTCAACGTGTGGCGGAGCAATACTTCCAGCCCGACCATCTCGTGATCGCGATCGTCGGAGACCGGAAGACGATCGAGCCCCCCCTTCGCGCGCTCGACATTGGATCAATCACGGCGGTGAGCATCGACGAAGTGTTTGCGCCGGCGAGGTGAGCGACGCCGGCAGTTGCCGGCAGCGATGCGCAGAACGTCCCTCGACGGGCGGTCTCTCCGCCACAATTTGCAACTTACCTGCCGAATTCGCTCAGCTATCCTTTGCCTCAACTGGGCAGCGCCGCCGTCACGGCGTTCGGGGTGCCGACCAATTACACCTATCCGCGCCGGCTGCAGCTCGGCGCGAAGATTCGGTGGTGAGGGCAAGGAGCGTCGAGATGAGAATCTTGCGAGCCGTAATCACATGGATGCTGATTGTTGGACTGTGCTCTCCGGCATTCGCGGATGATCTCGGAGAGCGGCCGGCGGACGAGGCCGCGGCGACGCGGCTGAATGCGGCATCGGTGTCTGTCGGCGGGCTCCGCGAGAGCATCGCGCGAGTCGCCGAACAGGCGGCGCAGCCCGAGGCCGGGCCGATGCCACGGGGATACCTGTGGGCCGGCACGGCAATGTTCGTGGGAGGGATGGCCGCCGGCGTGTACGGTTTCCTCAACAATCAGAACGGGTCGTTTCCGGGGTTTGGGGAGGCGGAAGCGACAGACAAGAAGCTCGGCACGGCAGGGCTCGCCGTTGCATTCGCTGGCGGGACGATCCTGTTTCTGGGCTCGCAGCGCGCAAGCCGAGCGCCCAGCGTGACGTTCGGTCCGGGCCGTGTCGCGGTGTCGCAGCGGCTCTCGTGGTGAGGTAGCTAGGCCGGGTCCTTGCGGAACCGGTGGGAGGCTAAGGCGGGAGGCGGGTCTGAAGACCCGCACTACATTCTGCCGCGCAGACTCCTAGCGTTCGTAGCCCAGCGCGTGTCGCACGATCTCGGCGGCGAGATCGAGATCGCCGTGCTGGCGCGCGAGCGCCGCTGCCTCAGTCGCGATGCGGCGCGCGGGCTCTCGCTGGCCGGTCGCCGCGTAGGCCGCCGCCAGCGTATCGAGCACCCGCGGATCGCGTCCGCCCGTGCGATCGCGGACGGCCAGCGCGAGTCGAAGCGCCAGCGCGCCATCCCGGACCGCTGAATCCGGCGCGGTGGCAAGCACTCGCGCGAGGTTGTGTGCGAGCTCGTCGTTGTCAGGATGGCGGGCGAGCGACTGCTTGAGCACGGCGACCGCTTCGCCCGTTCGATCTATCTGTGCCAGCGCGAACGCCAGCGCGTTGGCAAGCGCGAGATCATCGGGACGCGCATCGAGCGCGGCGCGCAGGTCGGTCGCCGCCTCGGCAAATCGTCCGCCCTTCGTCAGCGCTAGGCCGCGTTCCGTCCGCATGCTCGTCAACGCCCGGCGCGCCGGCTCGTGATCGGGTATGAGCGCCAGCGTCTGCTCGTAACGCCCGATCGCTTCCTTCTTGCGGCCTGCCTCGTCGAGCGCGATCGCCAGGTTGAACGTGGCGATGTCGTTTCGCGGATCGAGATCCGCCGCACGCGTCCACAGCGCGATCGAATCGTGCCACCACCGTGTCTGGCGCCACGTGGCCGCGCCGAGAACCACCGCCAGGCCGACGATGGCCACGACCGATAGTCGTCGAAGCCTTGCAAGCGATTCGATCCGAACGATCGCGGCGCCGGCGAGGAGCGACAGGGCGATCCCGGGCACATAGGTGTATCGATCGGCGGTGGCCGTCTGGCCGCTCGGCGTGAGGCCCATCACCGGCGCGAGCAGGACGAGGTAGGCGGTCCAGGCCGCCGGCAGCGCCGGCCACTTCTGTCGCAGGGTCCAGCAGACGAACGTGAGTCCGCCGAGCGCCGCCAACCCGAGCGCAAGCGGCGCCCACTCCGTGTGGGGCGCGATTGGCAGCGGGTCGACCGGCGAGCGACCCACGGGAAGCAGGGTCCGCCCCAGATACACCAACGGCGCCGTTGCCGCCATCGTCAGGCGCGAGCCGATGCCGATTTCCTCGAGCGGCGCCATCTCCCGCGAGCGCGATTCCACGAACGCCGCGGCCAGCGCGACGAGCGCGAAGGGCACTTTTTCCACGAACGAATCAAGCCATCGCACTCCGTCGTGCCGTCGCGGGCGGTCGTCGCGTCGGCCTGCACCGACGCGCCCGAGCGGATAGACGTCCAGGACGACAAGCACCAGCGGGAATCCGATCGCCGTGACGCGCGAGAGAAGAGCGATCGCGTAACTGCCGAGGGCGAGGCCGAACCACGCGCGACGGCCCGCGGGCGCCCGACTGTCGCAGTACCGCAGGTAGGCGAGCGTCGTCGCCAGCAACCATGTGAGCGACAAGATGTACGGAAACGCGCTGGCCCATGCCACGACCTCGACACGCATGGGATGAACGGCGAACACGATGGCCGCGGCGAACGCCGCGATGCGCCGCGTGCCACCCTCGAGACCGGAGGACCCGGTCAGACGAGCCGACAGAAGATACACGAGCGCCGTGTTGACGAGGTGACCGAGCAGGCTGGCGGCGTGAAACGCCAACGGATTCACGCCGAAGAGCGATGTGACGCCCGACCACGCCAGCCACGAGAGCGGCTGGTAGTGCCCCATGAGCGTTGTGATGAACGCCCACGACAGCACGCCCGGCGCGGCGAGCCGGTCGTTTCCGGTCAGCGCGTACTGATCGTCCCAGTTGACGAACCCGTTGTCGAGCAGCGGCAGAAACGCCGCGAGGGTTGCCGCCAGCAGCAAGCCGACACCAGCCGCATCGACACGCCTGTCGCTTTTCTTGCTAACCAACACTTCCGTCGGTTTCTTCGTCGCGCCCTCCCTCGGCTCCCAGCATACACGGCGATGAGGGTCGCGCGTTCCAGGCCGCGATCCTACATGTTTGAAGGTCGTCACCGCTGAGACCGACAAGCGTGTCCGCAGGCTCACCACACGATCCGCGAGACGTTCGCGTTCACAATTCACTGACTCCGCAGACGTTGCGAATGCGGGCGCCTTCATCAGTCGACGGGCACGGTGCTTGCTCTGTCGATCGCATGCGCAACTATTTCCTCAGTCTCTGCGGCGTTCTGGCGCTGATCGTATTCGCGGTCCCGGCGATCGCGCAGCGCACCACTGGCGAAATCATCGGCAAGGTCACCGACGATTCCGGCGGCGTGCTGCCGGGCGTCACCGTCACGCTCCGCGGCGCCGCCGTCGCCGGGGCGCCGACGGCGGTGACCTCCGAGACCGGCGTGTACCGGTTTCCCGTCCTGCCGCCCGGCACCTACGACGTGGAGTACGTCCTGGCGGGCTTCGGCACGCTGAAACGCGAGGGCATTCCCATCGCCGTCGGGGCCACCGTGGCGCTGGACGTGGCCTTGAAGATCAGCGCGCTCGAGGAGACGATCACGGTGACGGGCGCCTCGCCCGTCGTGAACACCGCGACCTCGCAGGTGAGCACGAGCTACAACAAGGAATGGGTGCAGAACGCGCCCGTCCGCCGGTTCTCGTACTTCGATCTGATCAACTCGGCGCCCGGCGTCAGCCAGACCTCCAACCTGGGATCGTCCACGCAGGCCACGTCTCTCGGCTCGAGCACCAACGAGAACTCGTACCAGATTGACGGGACGGAAATCAGCTCGACGCCCTGGCCCAACACCGATGCGGTCGAAGAAGTCGAAGTCCTGCAGCTCGGCGCCTCGGCCGAGTACGGGAACGTGCAGGGCGCGGTCTTCAACATCGTCACGCGCCAGGGCGGCAACCGGCTGCACGGCGACGCCAACGTCTACCTCCAGAACGACGCGCTGACGGCCAGGAACACCACCCAGGCGTTCGACAGGGGCCGGCCGTACCACCGCGAGGTCTGGCGCGACGCGACGGTGCAGGCGTCGGGTCCGTTCATCAGAGACAAGTTCTGGTTTTTTGGGTCGCTGGAGTACCAGCGAGACTGGGACTCGCAGCCAGGCGCCGATCCGGTGTTTCCGTCGAAGTCGGACTCGCGCCGCATGTTCTGGAAGTTCAACTACAACATCACCGACAAGCACCGGCTGCTCAACGGCTATCACGACGACTTCTACTGGATTCCTGGCACGACGTCCGCGTTCGACGCGCCGAGCACCATCAGCCTCAGTCACGGGCACAACCCGACGCCCAACCTTGTCTACACGGGCGTGCTGACGTCCAGGACGCTCGTCGAGGTGCGCTACTCCGGGTTCTGGCTGCAGTCCTCGAGGGATCCGAACGAAGAGGGGCAGTCCAGCATCGGCACCCGCTATACGGACGACGTGTCGGGGCTCGTGACGGGCGCGATCACGCAGTGGACCGAGAACAGGAGCTTCCGGTACGGAGTACAGAGCAAGCTGTCTCACTACGCCGACGACGTCCTCGGCGGCAGCCACGACCTGAAGGTGGGTCTCCAGTACGGGACCAACGGCAACGTGACGCTCACCGGTCCGAACGACACGGTCAGGACGCTCACCACCGGCCGGCGCATCGGGACCACACAGTTGCCGTACTACCAGGGCACCCGGGCGAAGACGTATGGCACCTATGTCGACGACACGTTCCGGCTCGGCGATCGGACCACGCTGAACCTGGGCTTGCGCTACGACTACAGTCAGGGCTTCTACCCGTCGTTCCCGATGCTCGACCAGGCCGGCAACCCCACGGGCCAGCTCTCGGCGGCCAACGACGATGTGTACGACTTCAGCGTCGTGTCGCCGCGCGTCGGCATGAACGTCAAAGTCTCGAGCCGGACGGTGGTCAAGGGCCACTACGGACGGTACTACAGCGCGCTCGATCGCGACTTCTCCGCGATCGTTCCCTCGACGACGCCGGAGCTCACCTTCGACCTCGATGCGGCGGGCAACCGCACGAATTTCACGTCGCAGACCCCCGCCAACCTCCGCGTCGATCCCGATCGGAAGAACCCCTACTCGGATCAGTTCATCGCCCAGGTCGAGCAGGGGCTTTCGCCGAACCTCGGGTTCCAGGTGAACTACGTGCACAAACGAGGCGAGGACTTCGCCGGCTGGCGGGATACGACGGGTCAGTACGTGCAGGTACCCTATGTCGACAGCGTGGGCATCGACGCGACGGGCAACACGGTGCCGGTCTGGCGGCTCGTGTCACCGCCCAACAATCGCATTTTCCTGCTGACCACTCCAGAAGGTCTGTACACGCGGTATCACGGCGCGACGTTCATGCTCACCAAGCGGATGTCCAGTAACTGGCAAGGCGTGATCTCGCTGGTGCTGTCGAAGGCTGACGGCCGCATCGCGTCGAGCGCGCGCAGCGGACCCTCGTCGGGCCAGTCGAGCGGGTCCGGCACGTTCGGACGCGACGCGGCCGGCCCGAACGACTACGTCAACACCGAGGGTCGCCTGATTGGCGACAAGCCGGTGGTGGCCAAGGCGCAGGTGGTCTACAACTTCCCGTGGGGCATCACGGCGGCCGCCAACGTGCAGCATCAGACCGGGCGTTTGTGGTCGCGCCAGATTCGGCCCGCGGGCCTCGGGTTCCCGAGCCCGCCGACGATCAATATGGAGGCGAACAGGGGCGATCGCCGGGTGCCGGACGTCGATCTCGTCGACCTCCGCGTGCAGAAGACGTTCACGATCGGTGGCTCGGGCACGAGGCTCGACTTTTTCCTC
Source organism: Acidobacteria bacterium RIFCSPLOWO2_02_FULL_65_29 (assembly GCA_001767435.1). Taxonomy (GTDB): domain Bacteria; phylum Acidobacteriota; class Vicinamibacteria; order Vicinamibacterales; family CAVVIG01; genus 2-02-FULL-65-29. The sequence goes on from MEKT01000097.1 coordinate 22,288, forward strand.
GACGGCTTGAACATGACCAACAGCAACAGCTCGGAAGGCGTCGCCTCCCAGCTCGGGACCGCGGCCGTCACGGCGTTCGGTGTGCCCACGCGATACACATATCCGCGCCGGCTGCAGCTCGGCGCAAAGATTCGGTGGTGACGTGATGAAGGTGGTGAAGGGATGAATATGTCGAGAATTCTGCGAGTGGTGGCGGCGTGGGCGGCAATCGTGGGCGTCGGTTCGCCGGCGTTCGCCGGCGATCTGCACGCGAGTATCGCCAGCGTGGTCCAGCAGCAAGCGCAACCGGCGCAGCAGACGCCCGTCGACCAGAGGACCATGCCCAAGGCGTACTTCTGGCCAGGGGCGGGGCTCTTTGTCGGCGGCATGGCGGTGGCGATCAACGGTTTCCTGAACAACAAGAACGGAGAGTTCCCCGAGTTCGGCGAAGCCGAGTCCACCAATGTCGAAATAGGCGCCGCGGGTCTCGCGGCGGCGTTTGGCGGCGGGGTGCTCCTGTTCCTCGGCAAGCAGAAGGCCGGGCGGGCGCCCTCGGTGGCGTTCGGGCCGGGCCGTGTGGCAGTCGCTCAGCACGTGACGTGGTAGGTTCCCTGGCCGCCACAATTTGCAACGACTCGACGGAATTGAATCGGCTATCCTCGCGTTGCGTCGGCACTTCCGGCGCCTTCGCACTCGCGTCGGCGCCGTTTCGTGCTCCGGGCGGCGGTCTGCTATAGTTGGGGCACTTTCGCACGCCCAACCACGGGAGCCACGGTGATTGCATTAGCCCTGCGGGAATTCCACCAGTTCCAGGCGTCGGGACGGCAGTTTCTCTACCTCGTGCCGAGCGCCGCCGTCTTCGAGCTCGACCCCGTGGCCGGAGCGGTCATCCGCCTGGTCGGCGAATCCCCGCGCACCGAGGACGCCGTTGTCGCCGCGCTGGCAGATCGGTTTCCCGCACCTGCTGTGCAGGCCGTCATCGAAGAGCTGCGCGACGTCCGGGCCATCGGTTACGAGCAGCAGCCGGATCCGGACAGCCCGAAGTTCCTCCCGATGATGCCGTTCCCGCTGTCGACGATGGTGCTGAACGTCACCAACCAGTGCAACCTCGCGTGCACGTACTGCTACGAGTACGGCGAGGACAAGATCGTCGACACCGAGAACGGCAAGCAGTCGAAGTTCATGACCGAAGCGACGGCGCGCGACAGTGTCGAGTTCCTGCTCAAGGAAGCCGGCAACATCGCCCACATGACGTTTTTCGGTGGCGAGACGCTGCTCAACTTCCCGGTCCTGAAGTCGACGGTCGCCTACGCGCGGCGGCGCGCGGCTGAGGTCGGCAAGTCCGTGGACTTCAGCCTCACGACCAACGCGACCCTTCTTCAGCCGGACATCATCGACTTTCTCGCCGACAACGAGATTGGCGTCACCATCTCGATGGACGGCCCGAAAGAGATGCAGAACAAGTTCCGCGTGTTTCACAACGGCGCCGGCAGCTATGACATGATCGCGCCGAAGATCAAGGCGCTGCTGCGGCGGCATCGGAGCCGGCCGATCGGCGCGCGCGTGACGCTGACGTCCGAGACGCTCGACGTCACCCGGATCTACCGGCACTTGACCGAGGAGTTCGGGTTCTGGGAGGTCGGATTCGCGCCCGTGACGACCTCGCCCAACCAGCAGTACGCGATCGGCGATTCTGGCTTCGATCGGATGCTAGGGCAGTTCCGCGAGCTCGCGTTCGAATTCCAGGAGCATGTGGCGGCGAACAAGCACCACGGCTTCTCGAACATCAAGGACACGCTCGAAGAGATTCACAAGGGCGTGAGCAAGGCGTATCCTTGCGGCGCCGGCCTGGGACTGATGGGCGTGTCGACCGACGGCGATGTGGCCGTGTGCCACCGCTTCGCCGGCAGCGACACGCATAAGCTGGGCACGGTGAAAGACGGCATCAATCGGGAGACGCAGAAAGAGTTTCTCGAGCACCACCACATCGCCGACAAGACCGACTGCCACACGTGCTGGGCGCGTCCGTTGTGCGCGGGCGGCTGTTACCACGAGGCGCATGTGCGCTACGGCACGACGCGGCGGCCGAACCTGCACTACTGCGAGTGGATTCGCGGATGGACCGACACGTGCCTGCAGGTCTACGGCGATCTGTCGGTGAGGAACCCGGACTTCCTGGCGCGATTCGATCGCGTCGAGGCGAAAGCGGAGGCAGTACTGTGACGCATCTCAAAGCGGTGAACCGGAAAGCCAATCGGGTAACGGACTACGTGCGAGGGGAGAAAGACGGCGACGTCGTCGCGCTGCAGCAGCAGCCCGCGCAGCCCCACATTCCGCTCGGGTGCTCGCTGGCGTTCTCGCCGGGCTGGGAGGCGGATTCAACCGGCGGCACCGCCGGGCTGTGCCAGCCGGTCGAGCGCGACCTCTTCGACTGCCATCTCGGGTGCTTCTGGCCGGCCCACGTGCCCGACCAGTTGAACCACGCGCCCAGCTGGACGAGCCAGTGCGCCGCGGCCCAGAAAGACTGGCGCAAGCTGGATCTCGTGTTCCCGGGCTGAGCAGCGAAACACGCCCGTCGATCCGTAGGCCGGGTCCTTCGGACCCGGCATCACCGGCGGGTCCAAGGACCCGCCCTACGCGTCATGAGCCTTCTACCCATGCCTAATATTTCTCGATGGTTGGCGATTGGCGTCATCTCAGCGACGGCGGTGCTGCCGCTCGTGGCGGCTCCTCAGCAGACGCCTGCCGCTCCGGGGCCCCCAGCGCAAGGGCAGCGGGGTGGCGCGGCCGCGGCGACCGACGAAGGCATTCCGGTGACGGACGCCGAGGTCGTGAAGGCATGCGGCAGCTGCCACGTCCCCGACGACAAGCAGCGGATGACGCGCATCTCGTACCGGCGCGCCACGCCCGAGAACTGGGAGCTGACGATTCGCCGGATGATGTCGCTCAACAACGTCCAGATCACGCCGGAGGTGGCGCGCCGCGTCATCAAGTCTCTCTCCGACTCGCACGGTCTCGCCCCGGAAGAGGCGCGGCCCGTGATGTTCGAGCCCGAGCGGCGCATGGTCGACTTCACCTACTCCGACAAGGAGACCAACGATCTCTGCAGAAGGTGCCACTCGATCGGCCGCGTGCTCAGCGAGCGCCGGACCAGGGACGAATGGAACGGGCTGATCGCGATGCACCGTTATTACTATCCGGGCATCGACGGTGGGTCAGGCGGGTTCCGCCGCGGAGGACCGGGAGGTGGCGCGGCTGAGGCCGGCGCGGCCAGAGGCCGCGGAGGAGACGGCGGCCGTGGCGGCGAGAACCTGCAGCCGGTGGACCGGGCCCTCAACAATCTCGTTGGCGCCTTCCCGCTGATCTCGCAGGAGTGGACCTCATGGTCGGCCGCGATGCGGACGCCGAGGCTGGCCGGCCGCTGGGCGCTTTCCGGATACGAAATCGGTAAAGGGCCGGTCTTCGGGCAGGTCACGATTTCCGAGCGGCCCGACGCGCCCGACTCGTTCCTCACCGACGGCCGGTTCGTCTACGCGAGGAGCGGCCAGGCCGTCCCGCGGCGCAGCCGCGCCATCGTCTACACCGGATTCCAGTGGCGCGGCCGATCGGCTGACACACCCACCGATCCAGGCACGTGGCGCGAGGTGGCCTTCATCGAGCGGAACGGGCAGGAGATCAAGGGTCGCTGGTTTACGGGCGCGCACGACGAAACGGGGATCGACGTCACGTTGCGCCGGGTTTCGAGCGATCCGCTCGTGACGGGCACCGACGTGAGCTCGCTCAAGACTTCGTCGACGGCGCAGCGGGTGCGCATTTACGGCGCCAACCTGCCCGAGCGCGTCACGCCGGCCGACATCGACTTCGGACAGGGCGTCAGGGTGTCGCGCGTGGTCAGCGCGTCGGCCGATATGCTCGCGGTCGACGTGGACGTCGCGGCCGGCGCGCGCATGGGCCCTCGCGACCTTTCCGTGGGGGGCTCGACCAGGCCCGACGCGCTCGTCGTGTACGGCAAGATCGACGGTATCAAGGTGACGCCGCAGGCCGGCATGGCGCGTGTCGGCGGCGCGGTTTTTCCGATTCGGACGGAGCAGTTCGAGACCCGCGGCGTCAGCAACGGGCCGGACGGCAAGCCCGGCAGCGCCGATGATCTCGATCTGGGGGCGGTCGACGCCCGATGGAGCGTCGAGGAGTACACGGCGACCTTCAAGGACGACGACATCAAGTTTGTCGGCGAGCTGTCGCAAAGCGGGCTGTTCGTTCCGAATGTCGACGGCCCGAACCCCAAGCGCTCGGGCAACCGCAACAACATCGGAGACGTCTGGATCGTGGCGTCCTTCGCTCCGCCGGGCGCCGATCCGTCCGCGAAGCCGTTGCGCGCGAGGGCGCATCTGCTCGTGACCGTGCCTATATACATGGACTGGGATTCACGAGAGGTTGGACGATGAAGCCACGTACTTGCCTCGCGATGGTTGCGCTCGTCGCGCTCACGGGCGCGTTTGTCTCGGCCCAGCCGCAGACGCCCCGCCTCACCGGCGGGAACGGGACGCTGTACATCGGCGGCTATCCCAACGTGATCTGGATCATCGACGAGGCGACGGAGAAGGTCGCCGGAACCATTCAGACCAAGACCGGCATTCCCCGCCGCCTGACGCTCTCCCGCGATCTGAAGCGCTTCTACAACATCGATGCGACCAACGAGTACGTGGAGGTTCTCGACATCGCGTCGCGAGCCACCATCGATTCCTTCAGGCTGACCGAGGGCAACAAGCGGGTCCGTATTGCCTCGCTCGAGCCGGATCCGAAGCATCAGTACCTGATGATGATCACGCGGACCGCCACCAGGCAGCGCGATCGCGTGGAGATCGGCGCCTCCGAATTGCAGCAGTACGACCTGAAAGAGCACAAGATCATCCGGACGGTGCCGTGGCCCGACGGCCAGGAGCGCGACCAGGCGAACCTGATGTTCTCGCCTGACGGCAAGCTGCTCTACTTCCTCGGGAACGAGATCCTCATCTTCGAGACGGAGAACTTCACCCAGGTCGACAAGTGGGACCTGTCGAGCCTCGAGGAAGGCCTCGGTCAGGTCAGCGTGACCTTCGGCGGGTTTGGCGGGCTGGACTCGGTGAACGACGAGCCCGGTTTCCTGACGACCACGCTGACGGTCGACGACCCGGTGCAGCACCGGCGCATGATGGGCGTCGCGCGCATCGACCTCGTGAAGAAGGATCTGGAGTTCTACACCATGGGACCGGCGGGCGGCGTGAATTTCGTGCTCGCGCCGGACAGGAAACGCGGATACGGCCTCGAGTCCACCGTCGGCCGCTATCAGTTCTGGACGTTCGACCTCGAGCAGCGAAAAGTGATCTCCCGCGCGGAATTCGACGGGCGGCCGCGGATGTCGCTCAAGACGAGCTCGAACGGGAGGATTCTCTACATCTACAACGCCGGCAACACGATCGATCTCTACGACGCGGCGACGTACAGATACCTGCGCACCATCACGCTCGACGGCGACGTGACAACGGGGTTTTACGTCGTGCCCAGGCAGGCGGCCACGGCGAAGCCCTGAGCGCGCAGAATACCGCCAGAGGTCGGCGCGGACTACGACGCGAATCGGATTTCATCTTTCGATCCGAGACCGGCAGGAGCCGTCGCTCCGCGACGCACCCTCGAATCCGTGGCGGTTTCTCTGCGTCCTCTGCTGGCTCTGCGTTTGACGTGGTCTTCGTCGCTTTCGACAAGGAGCGAGTTATGAAAGTCGCGCTCGTCCTCGCTGCGTCTCTCTTCGCGGGTGTGCTCTCCAACGCGACGCTCGCCAGGACCGACGAATCGGTCTCGTGGGACGCAAAGGGCGCCGCGGCGTACCTGGATGGACGGCAGGCCTGGTGGCTCACCTGGCCCTCCGCGGCGCGCGACCACGATACGGCCTGCGTATCGTGTCACACGGCGCTTCCATACGCGCTCGCCCGCCCTCTGCTTCGCGCCGCGTTGAACGAGCGCGGCCCCTCGCCGAGCGAAGCGAAGCAGATGGACCAGATCGTGAAGCGCGTCAGAGCGTGGGGGGACATGGCCCCGTGGTATCCGGATCAAACGCGCGGCCTTCCCAAGACCGCGGAATCGCGCGGCGTCGAGTCGGTCATCAACGCCGTGGTCCTCTCTCGCAGGGACGCCGCGGACGGCGTGTTGAGCGCTGACGGGCGTCAGGCGTTTTCCAACCTCTGGGCCCAGCAGATGCGGACCGGCGATCTGTCGGGCGCGTGGGCCTGGCTGACGTTCCGCCTCGAGCCGTGGGAAGGCGCACAGTCCGCGTACTTCGGCGCGGCGCTTGCGGCGGTCGCCGTCGGGAGCGCGCCCGGCGGCTACGCGTCGAGCGCCGATATTCAACCAAACGTCGCGCTCTTGCGCGGCTATCTGACGAAGCAGTTCGAGCACCAGCACACGCTGAACCGCCTCATGTTCCTGTGGGCGTCGGCGAAGCTGACCGGCGTCGTGACGCCGGAGCAACGCGACGCCGTGGTCGCCGAGGTGCTCGGCAAACAGCGGAGTGACGGCGGGTGGGGCACGGCGTCGCTCGGCCCGTGGCAGCGCGTCGATGGCACGGCGCTCGACACGGCGAGCGATGGCTATGCGACGGGCCTGGCAGCATTCGCGCTGCAGCAGGCTGGGCTGCCGTCAACGCACCCGCAGGTGAAGAAAGGCCTCGACTGGCTCGTCGCGCATCAGGACAAGACGACAGGGCGGTGGCCGGCTTCGTCGTTGAACAAACAACGTGATCCCGAGTCGGACGCGGGCCGATTCATGAGCGACGTGGCGACGGCGTACGCGGTGCTGGCGTTGACGCCCTAGACCTCGGAACAAGAGGCGTGCCGCCACGCGCCGGCGTCAACGGAGACAGCTTGCGTCGAGCATCGCCTGCAACGCCGGATTCTCGAGGCGCACGTCGCATCGACCGAGAAACCTGCGCGCAAAGGAAATCCATCTGTTCCCGCGCTTTCGGATCAGGCAACCGTACATCGCACCGAAGATACTCGAGCAATTCGGTGGAGCGCCGTAGCACCAGCTCGATACGTCGTCCGCTTTCCGGAATGGTCGGCTCGACTCGTCGGGTTCCCACAACCCGCGGGAGAGTGTCCACGGCATCAAGCAGAATGACATTCGCATCTCCCAGCGCGATCTGATGGTCGACGACTTGGGCTATTCGCGACAGAGGATCGAAACGCAACTCGAGTCGAATGCCCGCTGAATTTCGGCGCGCGCTCGCGTATCTCGTTCCCTACTGGCAGCGGCTGGCGCTCGTCGTGCTGCTGAGCGGGCTCAATACGGCCCTCTCGCTCACGCTGCCTTACCTCTCGAAAACGCTCGTCGATTCGGCGCTTATCGGGAGGAGTCTGCCCGCCCTCTACTCGACCGTCACGCTCTTCGCGCTGGCGTCCGCGGCCGGCTTCGCGCTCACCGCGATTATCGGGCTGCGTTACACGCGCGTGTCGGCGGATGTCCTGTTCGACATGCGGCTGGCCGTATACCAACATCTGCTGCGCCTCTCGCCGCGATTCTACGCGCGCACGCCCCTCGGCGACATCCTCGCGCGCGTGAACAACGACGTCGGCGAGATCCAGCGCGTGGCCGCCGAATCGCTGCTCGCGTGGGTGGGCAATGCCTTGTTCCTTGTCGGCAGCATCGCCGCGATGCTCTGGCTCGACCTGCGCCTCGCGTTCGCGGGCCTCGCGCTCGTGCCCGTCGCCGCCTGGGTGCTCGCCCGGACGCGCGTGGCGCTCACCGGGCACATCAAGGCCATGCGGGAGGCGAGCGCGGCGATCGGCAGCTTTCTGATCGAAACGATCCAGGCCGTACGCCTCATCGTGACGTCGAACGCGCAGGCGCGCGAGAGCGAGCGGTTCCGCGCGACCAACGCGACGTTTGTCCGCGCGCTGATGTCCATGCAGCTCTGGTCGTATCTGTCGGGGAGCGCGCCGGGCCTGGTGCTGTCGGCGGGATACGTGCTGGTCTTCGTGTACGGCGGCAGTCGCGTGATCGCCGAGACGCTGACGCTGGGAACGTTCATCGCGTTCATGGCCTACTACATGCGCCTCTTTCAGCCCGTCCAGGCGCTGATGGGCCTCTACTCGAGTCTGGCGACCGTGCGGGTGTCGCTCGCGCGCGTCCACGAGCTCCTCGACACACCGCCCGATGTCGTGGAAGCGCCCAACCCCCAGCGTCTGACTGGGGTCGAGGGCGCGATCGAGTTCGATCGCGTGAGCGTCGATCTCGGTCGAGGGCAGATCCTGCGCGCGGTTTCGTTCGCGGTCGCCCCAGGAGAAACCGTGGCCCTGGTCGGACCGAGCGGAAGCGGCAAGTCCACGATCGCCGACCTGCTGGTGCGGCTCCTCGATCCCGACGAGGGCATGGTGCGGCTGGACGGCGTCGATCTCAAGAGCCTGTCGCTCGAGGATCTGCGCCGGCACGTTGTGCTCGTCGATCAGGAGCCGGCGCTCCTGCACGCGAGCATCGAGGAAAACGTCCGCTACGCCCGTCCCGACGCGGCCGACGAGGAGATTCGGCGAGCGGTGTCGGCTGCCGGCGCCGACGAGATCATCGCTCGCCTGCCCGATGGCCTTCGTACGATCGTCGGCGAGCGTGGCGCGGCGCTGTCGGCCGGCGAACGCCAGCGCGTGGCGATTGCCCGCGCGCTGCTGACCAGTCCGGCCGTGCTCGTCCTCGACGAGCCTACCGCGGCGCTCGATCCGATCTCCGAGCGACAGGTGCTCGCCGGGTACGAGCGGGCGATGCGCGGCCGGACCACCGTCCTGATCACGCACCATCTGTCGCTCGCGTCAGCGGCGGACCGGGTCGTCGTGCTCGGTGAGCGGGGGATCCTCGAGGAGGGAGAGCCGGCGGCGCTCCAGGCCAGGGGTGGCGCGTTCACCGCGCTCTTCGCAACGGCAAGTCGGACAAGTTGACAGTTGACAGTCAACAGTTGACAGTGCGAGCCAGCTCGGCATTCAGGAGCTTCTTCTTTTCGTGCCTTCATGGTTTCGTGGCCTTCGAACTGTGAACTGTCGACTGTGGCGGTCGACGGCTGCGAACTGCCGACTGTTGACTGTTAACTGTTGACTGTCAACTACATGTATCTCAACGAATACACCGGGCGCGGCGTACGCGTCGCCATCGTGGACAGCGGCGTGCATGCCGCGCACCCGCACGTGCAGGGCGTCGAGCAGGGCGTGGCCATCCGCGCCGACGGGTCGCTCGACGACGACTTCGTGGACCATCTGGGCCACGGGACCGCGGTCGCGGCGGCGATTCGAGAAAAAGCTCCAGACGCGCGCCTCCTGGCGATCAAAGTGTTCTGGCGGGCGCTCGCGACCGACGTGTCGGTGCTCGTCCGCGGCATTGACGAGGCGTCGGAGCGCGGGGCGGCCGTCATCAACCTGAGCCTCGGCACGTCCAATCTTGCACACCGGCCGCTCGTCGAGGCTGCCGTCCGGCGGGCGAGCGTCCGTGGCGCATGTATCGTCGCTGCCGGCGAAGATCAGGGCGTGTGCTGGCTGCCGGGCGCCATCGACGGTGTGGTGCCTGTCACGCTCGACTGGCACTGCCCTCGCGAGGAGTACCGCGTGATCTCGAGGGCCGGCCGATCGGGCGTGGCCGCGTCGGGGTACCCGCGAGACATCCCGGACGTTCCACGCGAACGCAATCTCAAAGGCATCAGCTTTGCGGTGGCGAACGCGTCCGGCTTTCTGGCGCGGGCGTACGAGGCGGTGCCGGGCGCCACGGTGACGGACCTTCTCGCGATCCTCGAAGGCGCGATGGACAGGCTGCCGTGACGAAACGGTCGAGCAGCTCGGAGGTTGACGTCGTCGTGATCGGCGGCGGCCCAGCCGGAGCCACGGCCGCCGCGCTGCTGGCCTCGTGGGGCCGATCGGTGGCCGTGATGCACGGCGACTCGGGCGCGCCGAGCCTCGCCGAGTCGCTTCCCGCCAGCACGCGAAAGCTGCTGCGCTTTCTGGGCCTCGCCGAGATCGTCGACGCCGCGGGGTTTCATCCGAATCGCGGCAACATCTCCCGCTGGGCCGGCAAGGAGGCCGTGGCGGCGACCGATGCCGCCGGCTATCACGTGTCCCGCGCGAGATTCGATCGGCTGCTGCGCGACCACGCGCGCGCCCAGGGAGCGGTCGTGATCGAAGGCCACGCGCGACGCGTCGATCTCGCCAATCCCGTCACGTCCGAATGCGTAGTATCGTCGCAGCGAGACTCGTACCGCGGCCGCTTCGTGCTCGATTGTTCGGGCCGTGCCGGCGTGATCGCCGGTCGCGGGCTTCGCCGGGTCCGCGCCGGCTATCGGACGCTGGCAGTCGCCGCCGAGTGGCACTGCGATGGATGGCCGGCACGTGAGCGCACGCACACGATCGTGGACAGCTACCGCGACGGCTGGGCCTGGTCGGTGCCACTGTCAGGGACAAGGCGCCAGTGCACGGTGATGATCGACGCAGGTCGCACGACCGTGCGAAAGGCCGGCCTGGCAAGCCTCTACGGCCGGGAACTGCGGAAGGCCGTCAGCATCAGCGCGCGCCTCGCGGGCGCCAGGCAGATCAGCCGGCCGTGGGCGTGCGACGCGTCGGTGTACGACTGCGTGAGGGCGTTCGAGGGCGGGGCGCTTCTCGTCGGCGACGCCGCGTCGTTTGTGGAGACCCTCTCGTCGGGCGGCGTGAAGAAGGCGTTGTCCTCCGCCTGGCGCGCGGCCGTCGTGGTCAATACCTGCCTGGACACGCCCGAGATGCTGTCGGCCGCGTTCGGGTTTCACGACCGGCGCGAACGGCTCGTCTACGACGAATACCAGAGGTACACAGCGGCGTTTTTCCGCGACGCGGCCAGTGTCTACGACGATCTCTTCTGGTCCGCGCGCGCGGCTGGATCTCCGGATCGGGCGGGTCGACCGGGCGATGATCTCGCAGACCGCGATCTGGCGCGCGATCCAGGGATCCGTTCAGCCTTCGAGAGACTTCGACGCGCACACACCTTGCGTCTCGTGCCGGCACCGTCGCTGAGCTTCGGGAAGACGGCGGTCGTCGAGGGGCGCTACCTTGTCATGCGTGAGGCGGTCGTCGTGCCGGGCGTCGACGCCCCCGTACGGTTCGCGGCCGGCGTGAACCTGCCCGAGCTGATCCGGATCGCCGCCGGCGGCGGAGACGTCGCCTCTGTGCTCGAGACGTACCATCAGCAGGTTGGCAAGGTCGATCCACGCAATCTGCTCTTAGGACTCTCGTTCCTCATCGCCCGCGGCGTGCTGATCGACGGGGCGAAGGGTGAAACTTGAAGGGCAATGGGCAATGGGCAAAGGGCAAAGGGCAAAGGGCAAAGGGCAAAGGGCTGAAAGCTAATGGCTGATAGCTGACGGCTGATGGCTGAGAGCAGCCTTTGTGAGTTAGGATCGCGGCCTCGGGCAAAAGGAGTGAAGCCATGGCGAAAAAAGTGCTCATGCTCGTTGGCGACTTCGTCGAGGACTACGAGGTCATGGTGCCGTTTCAGGCGCTGCAGATCGCGGGGCTCCAGGTGGACGCCGTGTGTCCCGACAAGAAGGCGGGCGACTCGGTGCGGACCGCTATCCACGATTTCGAGGGCGACCAAACCTACACCGAAAAGCGCGGCCATAATTTCTCGCTGAACGCCACGTTCGCGGACGTGAAGGCGGAGGACTACGACGCCCTGCTCATCCCTGGCGGTCGTGCGCCGGAGTATCTGCGCCTCAATCCGCGGGTCCTGAGTATCGTCCGCCACTTCAACGACGCGGCCAAGCCGATCGCCGCCGTCTGCCACGGCCCGCAGGTGCTGGTGGCGGCAGGGGCGGTCAAGGGCAGAAAAATCTCGGCGTATCCGGCCGTGGGTCCCGAGATCTCGGCGGCGGGCGGTGAATACGCCAACATCAAGATCGATGACGCGATGACCGACCGCAACATGGTGACGGCCCCGGCGTGGCCCGCGCACGTGGCGTGGCTGAAGCAATTCCTGGCCGTGCTCGGTGTTCGAATCGTGCAGGAAGAAGTCGCTGGCGCCCGTCTGTGATCCGCCTCGCGCGTGCCATTTCGCTCGTAATGGCGCGATGGCGACGCGCTTCTGCGTGGATTGAAGGGTCCGTGAACGGCACGACTCGCCGCACGGAGTTTCCCTACCATCGTGTCCAGTGTGCCGGATCCCCGGCTCCTGGCGGAGGAAGGCCATGATGACGATCCGTTGTTTTCGACTGCCCCTGTTGATCGTGCTGTCGCTCGCGCTCACTGGACTCGTGGCGAGCGCGCAACGTGGAGGCCGCGGCGGCGGCGGAGCCGCCCCAGAGCCTCCAGTCCCGCCGTTGAACCTGCCCCCCAATCCGCGGCTTGACGCGCTCAAGCAGGAGCTCATCGCCGACATCGAGTCGCGCCGCGTGTTCACGCAGCAGATGGTGGACACCATCTTCAGCTACAGCGAGCTGGGCTTTCAGGAGACAGAGACACAGCGCTACGTGACCGACATTCTGGTCCGTGAAGGCTTCGAGGTGCAGCGCGGCGTGGCGGGCGTGCCCACCTCGTGGATCGGCAAGTACGGTTCGGGACGGCCGATTATCGCGCTTGGCACCGACATCGACGGCCTGCCGACCACGAATCAGATGCCGGGCGTCGTGACGCGGAAGGAGTTCGTGGCCGGCGCGCCCGGACACGGCGAGGGCCACAACGCCGGCCAGGCGCTGGTCATGACGGCCGCGCTCGCGCTCAAGAAAATCATGGACCGCGAGAAGCTGCCCGGAACGATCGTGCTGTGGCCCGGCGTCGCCGAGGAACTGCTCGGCACGAAGGCGCATTTCGTGCGCGGCGGCATCTTCAAGGACGCCGACGCCGTGATCTTCACCCACGTCGGCTCGAACCTCAGCACGGCGTGGGGCGATGGCAGCGGCAACGGCATGGTGTCGGTGGAGTACATGTTCCACGGAGCGAGCTCGCATGCCGCGGGGTCGCCGTGGGCGGGCAAGAGCGCGCTCGACGCCGTCGAGCTGATGAACATGGCGTGGAACATGAAGCGTGAGCACCTGCGGCTCTCGCAGCGCGTGCACTACGTGATCACCCACGGCGGCGATCAGCCCAACGTCGTTCCGCCGGAGGCGTCGGTGTGGTACTTCTTCCGCGAGACCGACTACGAGCACGTCAAGGAGCTATGGGACCTCGGCGACACGATGGCCAAGGCGGCGGCGATGATGACGGGCACGACCGTCGAGTCGCGTGTCCTGGGGTCGGCGTGGCCGCAGCACGGCAACCGGCCGATCGCTCAGGCCATGCACGCGAATATTCTGCAGGTGGGCATGCCGCAGTGGAGCGAGGCGGACCAGCAGTTCGCGCGCGCCTTCCAGCGCGCGATGGGCGCCGAGGAACGCGGATTGTCGACCACGGTTTCGCAAACGCTGAACGGACGCGTGTCGATTCCCGACAGCGAGAAGACCGGCGGCGGCTCCGACGACATCGGCGACGTCATGTGGAACGTGCCGACCGTCCGCCTGAGCTTCCCGTCGAACGTGTCGGGAGCGACCGGACACCACTGGACGAGCGCGATCGCGATGGCCACGCCGGTGGCGCACAAGGGCGCGACGCAGTCTGCCAAGGTCGTAGGCATGACCTCGCTGGATCTGCTCATGCAGCCCGAGTTGTTGACCGCCGCGCGCGACTACTTCGTGAACGTGCAGCAGGCGCCGAAACGCTACAAGCCGTTCCTCCGTCCCGAAGACAAGCCCGGGACGTGGCTGAACAAGGACACCATGGATCGGTTCCGGCCCGAGCTCCGGAAGTTCTACTACGACCCGACGAGATACAAGTCGTATCTCGAGCAGCTCGGCGTCGCGTACCCGCCGCCGATGCCGGCGGCGAAACCATAAGAAGTCAGAAGTGAGAAGCTAGAACTGAGAAGTCAAAGGAGGGCGACATGGTTTCCGTCACCTCGTTGTGGCTGCCGATTCTCTTGTCCGCGGTGCTCGTCTTCATCGTCAGCTCCGTCCTTCACATGGTGTTGAGCTACCACCGCAACGACATGCGGAAGCTCCCGAACGAGGACGAGGCGATGGACGCCCTGCGCAAGCTGAATATCGCGCCAGGCGACTACGCCATCCCATGCCCCAGCTCGATGGAGGCAATGCGAAGCCCGGAGTTCACGGCGAAGATGAACAAGGGGCCCGTGGCCTTGATGACGGTGGTGCCAAGCGGCCCCATGTCGATGACCAAGAGCCTGGCGATGTGGTTCGTCTACTCGCTGGTCATCAGCCTCTTCTCGGGCTACATCGCCAGCCGCGCCCTCGGGCCAGGCGCGAACTACCTCGACGTGTTCCGCTTCGTCGGGACTGCCGCCTTCATGGGGTACGGCCTTGGGCTCGTGCAGTTCTCGATCTGGTATCACCGCAATTGGATGACGACGTGCAAGTCGGTGTTCGACGGCTTAATCTACGGCCTGTTCACCGCGGGAACGTTCGGGTGGTTGTGGCCGAGATAGAGGTTCTAGATTAGGCTACAGCGAACCATGAACCCAAGATGACGGGACGTGTGTCTTTCGCCGCCGGTGTGGGCTTCACCACGGCGCTGCTGGTATGTATGGCCGAGACGCCTGCCTGGCCGTCCCCTTCGCCGCAGGCTCCTGCGATCGAGTCCGCAAAATCGGCCATTGTGACGGCAACCGCGTTGAACATCACGCTGGACGGTGTGCTCGAGGAGGAGGCCTGGCAGACCGCGCCAACCATTGGCGAACTGACACAGCGCGAGCCGCGCACCGGCGAACAGCCAAGCGAAAGAACAGAAGTCCGGCTGCTCCGCGACCAGAATGCCCTGTACATCGGCGTCATGTCGTACGACTCTGAACCGGAAAAGATCATCGGAACCGACATGACCCGTGATGGGGGGCTGCGCTCCGAGGACCGCGTCGAGATCGTGCTCGACACGTATGGCGACCAACGAAACGCCTTTTACTTTGCGACCAATCCCTCCGGCGCGCTGGTGGATGGGCTGGTGTTTGCGAATGGTCAATCCAATCTGGACTGGGACGCGATCTGGACGGTGCGGACCAGGCGCACGCGTGAAGGATGGAGCGCCGAGTTCGAAATCCCCTTCAAGAGTCTGAGCTTTCCTTCCGGCAAGACGCGTTGGGGGTTCAACATCTCCCGAACCATCCAGAGGAAACTCGAGGAAGCGCGCTGGTCAGGCGCGCGTCTGCAAACCCAGTTCTTTCAAGTGTCCGAAGCGGGCGAAATCACGAATCTAGAGGGTCTCTCTCAGGGTGTCGGCCTTCATGTGCGGCCGTTCGTGGCAGGCCGCTGGCTGCACCGGCGCGTCACCGGGCTGGATACGGTCAAGGGCAAGCCCGGACTCGACGTGTCATACAACGTGACGCCGAGTCTGAAGCTGACGGCGACTGCCAATACCGACTTCGGTGAAACGGAGGTCGACGCCCGGCAGATCAACCTGACGAGGTTTTCGTTGTTCTTTCCGGAGAAGCGGTCGTTTTTTCTGGAGGACGCCGGTGTCTTCAACTTCTCCAATGCCGCCGTAGTGGCGCCGAACTACCTCTCCCCGGCCCGAGCCCAGGTGATCCCGTTCTTCAGCCGTCAAATCGGGCTGGTGTCCGGAGACGAGGTGCCGATCGAGGCTGGACTCAAGCTGACGGGGAAGGTCGGCCGCACCGATCTTGGCGTGCTCAACGTGCGTACCGGTGACATCCGCCGCGTGCCGGCCAGTAACCTCTTCGTCGCGCGCGCCAGACGCAATTTTCTGAGGCAGTCGTACGTGGGCGCGATCGTCACGCAGGGTGATCCGGCGCGGAACTCGTCAGCTACCACGCTCGGTACCGACGTGGCCCTCTCCACGTCCAATTTCCTCGGGCGCAGGAGGAATCTCATCTTCAACGCGTATGGCGTCGGGAGTGCGCGGGCAGGCACGTCCAGCGACGGCCTCTCGTACGGCGCGTCGCTGGAATACCCGAACGACATCTGGGAGTTGGAGCTGAGCTCGCGTACGGTGGAGGGTACTTTCGACCCGGCCTTGGGGTTCGTCGCGCGCAAGAACGTGCGCCTCTTGAGGGTGGGCGCCCGCTACAATCCGCGTCCCAGGAGGTTCCTGGGGATTCAGCAGATGTTCAACGGCGTGATCTACAACCGCTTCTCTCGAGTGGACACGGGCCAGCTGGAAAGCGCCAACCTGTTCATCATCATCCCGGACTGGCACTTCAAATCCGGTGATTCGCTGCACGCACTGCTCAGTCCGGACTTCGTGTACGAGCGGTTGTTCGTGCCGTTTGAGATCTCGCCAGGCGTCATTCTGCGGCCTGGCGAGTACCGGTTCACGCGCTGGTCGAACAACGTGGCGACCGCGTCGAAGCGGCGGCTTCAGACTCGGATTCAGTGGCTTTTCGGCACCTTCTGGTCAGGCCACGCTGACGAGCTGCAGACGTCGATGACCTTCAAGCTGCCACCGCGCTTCACCTTCAGCGCATCGGCCGTGCAGACGTTCGCGCGGCTGCCGGAGGGCCACTTCACGGCCCGCATCGTGAGCTCGCAGGTGAACTATGCGGCGTCCCCGTTTCTCGCCGTGTCGAACCTGATCCAATACGACAACCGCTCTCGCAACCTCAGCTGGCAAAGCCGGATCCGGTGGACCGTGCAGCCCGGGAACGACTTGTTTCTTATCGTGAACCAGGGGTGGATTCACGGAACGGAAGATGGCCGATTCCGTTTCAGTCCTCACGACACCCAGCTGTCGACAAAGCT
This sequence comes from Acidobacteria bacterium RIFCSPLOWO2_02_FULL_65_29, assembly GCA_001767435.1. Lineage (GTDB taxonomy): Bacteria > Acidobacteriota > Vicinamibacteria > Vicinamibacterales > CAVVIG01 > 2-02-FULL-65-29. Next base: position 39,032 of record MEKT01000097.1, read on the forward strand.
GCAATACACTTTCCGTCTATAAAACGCCGCTCCTGACGTTCACTGAGCCCGTAATCCCCTTACCGCTTCGAAGCTCTTGAGCGCGAGGCGAAACAACGCTGGCGAAGCGGGAAGCCGAGGAGTATCTTGTCCGGCATGGACCGAAGACATTTCCTCGTCGGCAGTCTCGCGGCGGGCGGCCTCGCGCCGCTCCTCGCCGAGCGTGCGGCGGCCGCGCAGGCCGCGCCCGAAAGGGCGCCGGGTGTTCAAGTCCTCGTCTTCGACACCTTCGGCACGGTCGTCGACTGGCGATCCTCGGTGATCGCGGAAGGGGAGAAGCTCGGGCGCGAGAAAGGCCTGAAGGTGGACTGGGCGGCGTTCGCCGACGCGTGGCGCGGCGGGTACGGGCCCGCGATGAACCGCGTGCGCACCGGGCAGCTCCCGTGGACGAAGCTCGACGTGCTGCACCGGACGACGCTCGACGGCCTGCTCGAGAAATTCAAGATCGAAGGCTTGACGGAGGCCGAGAAGGCGCATTTCAACAAGGCCTGGCATCGGCTGCACCCGTGGCCCGACTCGGTGGCCGGACTCACGCGCCTGCGCAAGCGCTTCGTCATTGCTCCGCTGTCGAACGGCAACGTGTCGCTCCTGACCAACATGGCCAAGTTCGCCGGCCTGCCGTGGGATGCGATTCTCTCGACCGAGCTCGTGCGGCACTACAAGCCCGACAAGGAAACGTACCTCATGGCCGTCGACTTCTGGGACCTCGAGCCGGCACACGTCATGATGGTGGCCGCGCACGCGGGCGATCTGAACGCCGCGAAAGCGCTTGGCCTGCGTACCGCGTACGTGCATCGTCCGCTCGAGTACGGACCTGCGCGCAAACCGGAGCCGCCCGCGGCTGGCACGTTCGATTTCATCGTGAAAGACTTCGGCGAGCTCGCGACGCAGGTCGGCGTTTGAGAAATTAAGAATTGGGAATTAAGAATTAAGAATGCGTTTCCGTATTCCCAATTCTGAACTCCTGATTCTTAATTAATTCTTAATTCTCAATTCTTGATTCTTAATTTCCCAAGGCCGCATGCGCCCAATTGCGATCGCGATTCTCTTCTTTCTGCAGGCGGCGCCGTCCTATCCGCCGGCGTATCCGCGGCCTGGCGCCACGAAGATGCTCGAGAACGACCGCGTGGTCGTGTGGAACATCGCCTGGCTCAAGCAGCAGTATCCGACCCATCGCCACATCTACGCGCTGGCTGGCGTCTACTACGAGCCGGGCGATCGGATGATTACGTCGCTCGAGGGCACGAAGCGGCCCGTGAAGACGGCGGCCGGCGACATCGCCTTTCAGCGAGCCGGCGTCACGCACATCGAAGAGGGCACGAACGACCGACCGCTCCGCGCCGTGTTCTTCGAGTTCAAGGAGGCCGAGCCGACCGGCCGAATGGATGCGGCCGCCACGCCGCCTTCGTTTCCGCGCGCGGGAGAGAAGCAGCTCCTCGACAACGATCGAGTGACCGTCTGGGAACACACCGCCGGTGCGCCTGCGGTCCCGCATCGCCACGCCCGCGACGCCGTCGTCGTGTGGATCGACGGACCGACGCCGCACGCGGCGTTTGCTGCGCAAGGCACCGTCCACAGCGACGAAGGCGTCGGCCAGGCGCGTGCCTGGATCTTCGAATTGAAGTAGCGATGACCGAGCCATTTGTCGTCGTCTCGACGGTGCAGGGTCAGTTTGTCGAAGGGCAGATCCGGGCGTTTCTCGAGGCGAACGGGATTCCCACACGGACGCGCGGCGAAACGCTGCGCACGACGCACGGCATCTCGATCGACGGCATTGGGGCTGTGCAGATCCTGGTCCCGCGGGACCTGGCGGCAACGGCACGCACGCTGTTGGCGCGGGCCGATCGAGGCGAGTTCAGAATCGAAGACGCGGAAGGGGAGGGAAGGTGACGGCGACTGCAGACATCGAGCGCGACACGCGCGAGCTTCATGCGCTTCGCGAACGCGCGATGGCGGCGGACAACGCCGCCGACGCTTCCGCGATGGCCGACCTCCTCGCCCAGGACATCGTCATCATGCCCCAGGGCGTTCCTGTGATAGAGGGCCGGGCCGCGTGCCTCGAGTTCGTCCGCGCGGTGCTTATCGAGTTCCCGATGCGCCGTGTCGAGTATTTCAGCGACGAGCTCATCATCAGCGGCGGCGTGGCGATCGATCGCGGGCACTTCACGCAGATCACACCGGGCGCGAGGGCAAGGAACCCTGTGATGAAGTCGGCACGTATGTCTGGATTCACAAGCGCGCCGCCGGCGGCTCGTGGGGGGTGTCGCGCATCGTTTTCAATGTGATGCCGGCGTATGCAGAGGAGTCGCGAGCCCGAGCATGGCGACTAGCAGATGAAACCACGATTCTTCAGGACCCCGCGCGACTTCCGGAAGTGGCTCTCGTCCAACCATGCCCGACTGCCAGAGCAGTGGGTGGGCTTCTACAAGCTGGCCTCTGGAAAACCGAGCGTGACGTACCACGAAGCGCTGGACGAAGCGCTGGCGTTTGGCTGGATCGACGGTGTGCGGAGAAGCGTCGACGCCTCGGGCTACGTCATCCGGTTCACGCCGCGGAGACCGAAGAGCATCTGGAGCGCCGTGAACATCGCGCGGGTGAAGGTACTCATCGCAGACGGCCGGATGGCGCGGCCCGGCCTGGCTGCGTTCGAAGCCCGGGACACAGCGCGGATCAATCGCTATTCGTTCGAACAGCGGGCGCCCGCCTTCGATCGCGTGCAGACGAAACGCTTCGCGTCGAACACCGCAGCGTGGTCCTTCTTTCAGGCGCAGCCGCCGGGGTATCGCCGGATCGCGACGTGGTGGGTGGTGAGCGCGAAGAAAGACGAGACGCGCACGCGTCGGCTCGCAGCGCTCATCGCAGACTGCGCGCGCGGGCGACGCCTCGGCCTCGTGACAGGAAAGGAGAGATCGTGAAGCCCTTCCGCTACTAACTTAACTAAGATATCCAACCGCATCACACGCGCCGCTTGGTAACCGTGGACGGGAGGGCACCCAGGATTCGGAATGTCATCTTCACAGAGCCGACCCGGATCTCGGCGCCCTCCTCGAGCGCCACAGGCAGCGTGACGGGCTCCCCGTTGAGGGACGTTCCGTTCTTGCTCTCCAGATCTTCGACCGTTGCCTTTCGGCGCAGAACGACGATTCGGGCATGATGACGCGAGACAGTGCTGGAATCGAGGCGGACGGCACAGTCGCGATCGCGACCCACCAAGCTCGAACCTTCGGAGAGCAGCCACTCGCGGCGCTTCGAGATCAGGCGAGGGCCTGACCCAGCGAGCTGGGGAACGTCGACGTCGACCGCAGGTGCCGGCCGTGCATCACCATGAAACGCGTATCCGTACCGCGGGGCGGTTCGAATGTATCGCGGGGCCCGCGCCTGGTCGCCCAGCGCGGCTCGGACTTCGGCCACCAGGTTGTGCAGGCTCGCGTCGGAGACGAAGGTTTCTGGCCACAGGTGCTCGAGGAGTTCGGACTTCGACACCGCCTCCGGCCGCCGATCGAGAAGCAACTCCAGGAGCTGGAAGGCCTTGGGCGAAAGCGCCGTGGCGCGTCCATGGCGAAGAACCAGACGCCGGCCCGTGTCGAACTCGCACTCTCCAAAGACGATGCGCACAAGAGCCCTTGAAAGAATTAGAGTTTCCTGAGAACTCCGAGAGGACATCCGCGTTGACCGCCGTGTATTTTGACACAGGGAGTTCTCTATGATCCTGTCCGCGTCGCGAAGACTTGCCGTTCTTCTGGTGTGCCTGCCGGCTCTGTTGGGTTTAACGGCGCCCAGCTCGGAACAACCCGCTTCGACCATACGTCAGGACCCTGGCGCGAGAGCATGGGTCGGTCGCTATCAGGAGATCGAAGAATACCTGAGGACCGCGGAGTGCGTAAATATGCAACCGATGGCCTCGAACTCGAGCCCAACGCGCTGCACGCTGCCGCCGGGCGGGCTGGTTGCTCGTATGGCCTGGAAACCCCAGCCCCCCGGCGTCTATCGCGGTTTCTGGGAGAGCTACAAATCCGAGATCGCCGCCTACGAGCTCGACAAACTGCTGAAGATGGATATGGTGCCGCCAGCCGTCGAACGGGAGCTCCAGGGCAACAAAGGTTATGCCGTCCTGTGGGTGGAGAACATCGTCCAGTTAAAGGCCGACACGTCGCCCCCAGGGTCAAAGCGGGCCGATTGGGACAGGCAGATGGCACGCGCCAGCATGTTTGACAACCTCATTGGGAACGCGGACAGAAACCTCAACAACGTACTGGTTGATGCCGCGTGGAACCTGATTCTGCTTGACCATACTCGCGCTTTCCGGTCCAGCATAGAGCTGCCCCGTCCGCTGAACCGGATCGACGGAGCCTATTGGGACAGGGTGCAAGGGTTGACTCGCCAGGAGCTCGACGCGGCACTGGGCCAGTGGCTCGACGAAAGCCAGATCACGGCGATCTTGGATCGCCGCGAGAAAATGAGAGCCGAGACCAACAGACTGGTTTCCGAAAAAGGGTCGGCGGCGGTCGTGTTGCGCTAAGGTCTGGCCGCGTGCGGCGGGGCCGAGGATGATCACGAAGACGATCTCGCATTACGAGATAGTGGAGCTCGTCGGCGAAGGCGGGATGGGCACGGTGTACCGCGCCGTCGATACGCGCCTGGGTCGGCCGGTCGCCATCAAGCTGCTGCGAAGTGAGATCGCTGGCAACGGCGAGAGTAAGAAGCGGTTCATCCACGAGGCCAGGGCCGCTTCCGCCTTGAACCATCCCCACATCACGACGATCTATGACATTGGGCAGGACGGCGGCGTGGATTTCATTGCGATGGAGTACGTCGCCGGCCAGTCGCTGGCCCGCCTACTTGGCCGCACCGGACTCAAGATTGAGGATGCGCTCACGTACGCGATTCAGATCGCGGATGCACTGGCAGCCGCTCACGCTGTTGGAATCGTGCATCGCGACCTCAAGCCGGCCAATATCATGGTCAGCGACAAGGGATCGATAAAAGTTCTCGACTTTGGCCTCGCGAAGTTGACCGAGTCGGTTCGTTCTGAGCCGCTCGACGAGCACGTCACGACAACAAATGTGGAGTCCCGCGGACGCCCGCAGACCGAGGAAGGGACGATCCTCGGAACCGCAGCCTACATGGCGCCCGAACAGGCGGAGGGAAAGCCGACCGATGCGCGATCGGACGTCTTCTCGTTTGGTGCGGTGCTCTACGAGATGGTCACCGGCCGTCGTGCATTCGACGGCGAAACGAAGATGTCGACCCTGGCGGCGATCCTGGCGAAAGAGCCGGAACGTCCGAGCGACGTGATCCCGGGGTTGTCGCGGGATCTCGAGAAGCTGATCGTCCGCTGTCTCCACAAGAAACCCGAGCGTCGCTGGCAGGCGACAGCCGATCTCAAGCTTGCGCTCGAGGAACTGCGGGAAGATCTCGAGTCGGCCCAACCAGCACTAGCTTCCCGCGGCGCGTCGATACCGGCCCGTCGGTCCAAGGGGCGGTTGACGTTGGCGGCCGGAGCGATCCTGGCGACGCTCGGGGCCTTGACGTTCAGCGTGTGGTGGCGGGCCTCGCCGACCGAGCTGGGCGCCAACGGCCAGCCGTCTCTCAGGCGGCTCACTTCAGATGTGGGCTGGACCGATTATTCGGCCATCTCACCCGATGGAAGAATCCTGGCGTACGCCTCCGACCGCAGCGGCGAAGAGAATCTCGACATCTGGGTCCAACAGATTTCAGACGGCTCTCCGGTCAGGTTGACGCGCCATGCCGCAGATGACGTCGATCCGTCGTTCTCTGCCGACGGGAGCAAGATCGCTTTTCAATCCAGCCGGCTGGGAGGGGGAATCTACGTCATTCCCACGCTGGGCGGCGAAGAGAGACTCCTCGCGAAAGAAGGCTTTTCTCCACGGTTTTCCCCTGACGGAACGTGGATCGCCTACGGTGTCGCGAAAGCGCCCGGCGTTGGACTCTACGTGGCCCCGGCGGCCGGTGGACCGGCCACGCCGGTGGCCGCGGATTTCTACCTGGCCCGGGCCCCGGTGTGGTCACCGGACGGTCGCCATTTGCTGTTTTGGGGCCAGCGCGACCGTAACGCCACGCCGGAGAACAACGTCGATTGGTACGTGGCGCCAGTGACAGGCGGTTCGCCGGTAAGAACGCAGGCGCGGAATGTTCTCCTTCGTGAAGGATTTCAAGCGTTTCATGGACTACCGACAGCCGACGGGTGGGTCGGCACCGGAAACCGCCTCGTTTTTCATGGGCGGGTCGGGGACTCGTCAAGTACCTGGCAGGTGGCCATTTCCCCGAGGAACTGGCAGGTCAGCGAGGCGCCGCGGCGGGTGACATTCGGCACCACAGACGAATCGTCCGCCTCAGTGGCCGTGGACGGGCGACTCGTATTCACCAGTCGAACGATCGGCGCGGATATTTGGGGCCTTGCGATCGACGCAGACGACGGCCGGGTGCAGGGTCCCCTGAAACGGATCACCCAGGATCTCGCCGATGATTACGATCCGACGCTGTCGGCCGATGGTGGAGCGTTGGCATTCCGTTCACGAAGAGCAGGGCGGTTCGACGTCTTCTTGAGAAACCTGGGGACCGGCGAGGAAACCGTCCTGACCCAGACTCCAGCAGATGACTCCCCGGTCATCAGCCCTGATGGAACGAAGGTCGCGTACTCGTTCCGGCAGAATGGCAAGACGCCTATCTTCGTGGTCGCGGCGAGCGGAGGAGCGCCCGAACTCGCGTGCGACGATTGCGGCGAGGTGGAGCAGTGGGCACCCAATGGACGCGAGCTACTGTTTGTCACGGCGGATGACCCTTCCGGGGTCGGCCTCTTGAACGTGGGTTCCTCACAGCATCGGGAATGGCTCAAACATCCCGGCTACGGAATCTTCAATGCACGCTTGTCCTCGGATGGACATTGGGTGTCCTTCAATGCCAGACCAAATAGATATGCGCCTGCTCAAGTGCTCATTGCGAAGGTACAAGACTCGATCGTTTCGGGCGAGAAGGAGTGGATTGTGGTGACCGAGGATGGTGAGGCGCCAAACTGGTCACCACGCGCCAGGCTTCTGTACTTCTGGTCGAATCGAGACGGCTCTCCATGCCTCTGGGCACAGCCTCTCGATCCGACGACAAAACGGCCGATCGGGTCGCCGCTGGATATCCAACACTTCCACAGCAGAGGGTTATCGTGGAGGAACCTGTATCTGGGCACACCGGATATCGCCGTTGCCCCCGACAAGATCGTATTCAACCTAGGCGAGCACACGGGCAACATCTGGATCACGGATCTCCCACAGATCCCGGATTAGCTGAGATAGGCGGCGATTCTTCGAGGAGGTGCATATGCGACATCGAGTCGAATTCGCAGGGCTGGCGACCGGATTGGTCATCCTCAGCGCCGTCACCACGCTTGGCCTCGGGCTCCCCCAGTCTTTCGACGCTGTACAAGGCGAGGATGTCGAGCGCTTCTTGACCCAGGCGAAGTTCGTGCGGTTAGGAAAGACACTCGGCGGCGTGACGCTGTCGAGACAAGCGATTCTCGAGCTCGATGGCGTCACCCGCTTCGGCGTCTTCAAGACCATCGATGAAAGCCGATCGGGGTACACGCAGCTCTCCAGAGGCGGGGAGATCAACTTTCAAGACAGCTGGCGCACGGAGATTCCGGCCTACGAGCTGGACAAACTTCTCCGGCTGCGAATGGTGCCTGTCACCGTCGAGCGGACGTACAACGGCGCCACGGGTTCGCTCCAGGCTTGGGTGGATCTCGGAATGTCGGAAGCCGAGCGCCTGAAGAAAAAGATTGGCGCCCCGGACGTCGAGGCGTGGAATCGACAGATCCACAAAGTACGAATGTTCGACAATCTCATCTACAACACGGACCGCCATTCGAACAACATCTGGATCTCCAAGGATTGGAACGTGATCCTCATCGACCATTCCAGGGCGTTTCGTAACTTTGGACAGTTGCGCGCTGAAGGGGACCTCACTCGATTCTCTCGGTCGCTCCTCGAGGCGATGGAGAAGCTTGACAGACCAACGCTGATCAAGCTCGTGAGTCAGTACCTCACCCCTTATCAGATCGACGCCTTGCTGCAGCGGCGCGATCTCATTGTTCAACGGGCACGGCGTCTCGCCGCGGACAAAGGCGAAGCGGCCGTGCTGTTTCCTTGACATCGCCGCGACGCGCACGGTGCGGGAGAAGGGCGTCGGCGACCTACTCAGTTGGGAAGCCTCGCGCGCCGTAGGATCTCCTGGAACCGCGGATCGTCACCGAGCCTGTCATTTGAAAACGGGTCTGCGGCGGCGCCGTCCAGCTGAGGGTCGCGTAGCTCGACGGCTCTCGACAGCCATTCCAAAGCGAGGTCCTTCTCGCCCGCGTGCAAATACGGGAGGAACACATCGATCGGGGCCACGTGCACTCCGCTCATTCCTGATGCGAGAAGGTCCGCGACCTGGCGCATGGCTCTCGGGTACCCCCCCTCCGAGTAGCCCCGCACAAGAGCGTCTTTGACCTCGCGTCCGTAAAACCCAATACACCCCTCGGCGCCCTTCAGCGCCTGTTCAGGTCTGCCCGTGATGTTGAAGGCGTGCCAGAGGACACAGTGAGCACCTATCAGCTCCGGTGACTTTCTGAGCGCGTTTTGCGACTGTACGATGGCCTCGTCGTAGCGACGGACGAAATACAAATTCATTCCGTAGCTGGCCTGAAAGTTGGCATTGAGCGGATCCAATTGCACGGCCAACTCGATCTGAGCCATCGCTTCCTCGGGACGCTTGAGCGCCATCAGCACCCCAGCGTATCCGTCGCGCGCGCCGGCAAGATTGAGGTCGAGCGCGATGGCTCGCCGGTACTCCCGTTCACTGGTCTCCCAGTCCCAATCGGCCCGGGCGATTCCGCCCAATACGGCGTGAGCGAGCGCCAATGTACCATCGAGCTCGAGGGCCTTCACCGCGGCTGCCTTCGCCTTGGGCGTGGCTTCGCTGGGCGCCACGTATCCCGTGAAACTCCGGAGGTTCCAAACGATTGCGATACCCGCGTAGGCGGCCGCGTAGCCGGGATCCTTCGCCAGCGCCACCTCGAAGTACTCGAGCGCAACGTCGAGATCCGACCGCGTCCGCCTCTGCATGTGGAAGCGGCCCTTGAGGTACGCTTCGTACGCCTCGGGGTTGACGGGGCGGGCGCTGGCCAGCCGCGTTTGCTCAGCGGGAAGGAGCGTCAGTCTCAGCGACCCCGCAACCGATCGTGCGACGTCACTCTGTAGCGCCAGAATGCCGGCGAGCTCGCGGTCGAAGCTGTCGGTCCACCGCTGCGTCTGATCGCGCACCTGAATCAACGTGGCGCTGATGCGCACGCGACTGCCCTCTCGGCGAGCGCTCCCTTCCAGCACGTAGTCCACTCCGAGCTCGCGGCCGATCTGATCGATCGCGATGTCGCGCTTCTTGTACCGCATGGACGATGTCCGCGCGATCACGCTGAGGCGCTGCGGGTGCAGGCGGCCAAGCTGCGTGATCATCTCGTCGGTGAGGCCGTCGCTGAAGTACTCCTGCTCCGGATCGCCCGTCAGGTTCTCGAAGGGCAGCACGGCCAGCTTGATCGGATCCGCAGCGGATGGGCTGCCACCGAGCCGCTCCCGCAGGCCGCCGACATTCACTCCTATCAGAAGCGCCGCGACAGCGAGTCCTGTAGCGGCCGCCGCCACTCCAGCACGTCGCCTGACCCGCGCGCGCCAGCCAGCCCTTGGTGGTACCGAACCCGCGTCAATCGCTTCGAGCGCCGCGCGCACTTCGCGCGCGTGCTCGTAGCGCCGCTCGGGCCCCTTCTCCAGACACCGCTCGATCACGGACCTCAGCGCAACGGGTGTGGCGTCCGGCAACGGCGCGGGCGCATCTCGCAAGATCGAGGAGAACAGCTCCGGGGTCGTAGGGGCCGCGAAGGGCTTGGCGCCGCTCACCATCTCATACAGCAGCACGCCGAGCGCCCAGATGTCCGTGCGCGCATCCGTGACGCCGCCGCGTACCTGTTCCGGCGCCATCGCGTACGGCGTGCCAACGGCGACGCCGGCTGGCGCCAGCGAGGCTATTGTTGTGGCGTCGGCCAGCAGCGCGTCATCGCGCCGCGCCAGCCCGAAATCGACGATCTTCAACCGCCCAGCTGCCGTGACCATCGCGTTGGCCGCCTTGAAGTCGCGATGCACGACGCCATTGTCGTGCGCGTACGCGAGCGCGTCGGCGGCCTCGGTGCCGTACCGCATGGCCTCCTCGAATGGCAGGGCGGAGCCAGCGAGCCGATCGCTCAGCGGCTGTCCATCCACGTACTCCATCGCGATGAACGCACAGCCGTTCGCTTCGCCGACTTCGTAGACGGCGCAAATGTTCGGGTGATTCAGCGCGGCGGCGTTGCGCGCCTCGCGCAGCAATTGGGCATGGGCCGTTTCGTCATCCACCGGCGCCCCCAAGACCTTGAGGGCCACCTGACGATGGAGGGTCGTGTCGTACGCGAGGAACACAACACCCGTTCCCCCGCGGCCGAGTGTCCGCTCGATCTGATAGCTGCCCAGCTTGACTCCTGGCTCGAGTCCGGCGTGCAGGGGCTTTGAATTCTTGGTCAACCGATCGGCCACCGCGTCGGCGGCGGGCGCCACGAGGAAGGCCTCGGCGCTCGCCCCGCGTGCCAGGAGCGAGTCGACCTCCCCGCGCAGCGCTTCGTCGCCGCTGCAAGCAGCGTCGAGGAAGGCGCGCCGCTCATCAACAGGGCGTTCAAGCGCTGCCTGATAGAGCCGCGAGATCCGCTGCCATCTGTCAGCGTCCATGACGTGATTGACTGCGCCGGTCTGTGATCTGCGCTGATTCTACGCCGGAACGCTGCGTATCGATCGCAGCGCCGGGTCGAGGCCAAGCTATCCCCTGTTCGTCAATAGCTGATAGCTGAGAGCTTGTTCAGTGAGTGAGCGCGTACATCATGTAATTGACGCCGAGTTTGTACGCCTCATTCGAGGGATCCACGAGGAACAACCCGGAGCCCGACCATTCCCAGTATTCCGCGACGTCGTTGTTGTGGTTGGCGATGACCATCAGCCGTTTCGCGGGATCGTTGTCCTCGTACAGCCCGTAGTACGACGGGCGAATGCCGTACATTGGATGCGGAAAATCGATGGTCTTCATCCGGAAGAAGGAATCGAAAATCCTGTTCGACTGGTCGAGCTTCACCCAGCGTAGCTCCGGCAGGACGCGCCGCATCTGGGCCTCGAAGTTGTTCCACTGTTCGTACTCGAAATCGTCGAAGATCGCGAAGCCGCCCTTGAGCAGGTATTCCCGGAACCGCCCTGCCTCGTGGTCGCTCATCGTCCAGAAGCCGGGTTCCCACATCATGGCCACGGGATAATGGAAGAGCCGCGGGTCGTCGAGCGTCAGGATGTGCCCCCCGTCTGTCCGGGCGTCGATGAGGGTCAGATCCTTGAGGATGGTCATCAGGTTCTGCTCGGCCCGAGGGAAATCGTGGTTCCAGGAGCCGTTCATCCCCCGGAACCGGCCGCCGAAGCCAGAGTCCCAGCGCAGGCGGACGAAGGTGAACCGGCCGTCGTAGGCCGGGTTGGTGTGCCAGATTCCCGAGGCGCCCCGATCCTGTCCGTGCAGGGCAGCCCCCGCCAGCAGGGTCGCCAGGGTCGCCGTTCGCAGGAAACGCCCTCGTTTCAGAAGCCCCTCCGGTCATGCGATTATCGCACCTCGACCACCCGAGCACCCGGGGCATCTGGAGCACCTGGAGAGAATGAGAGTTCCCCGAGCCGTTTTCGTGGTACTCTCTCGCGACGCCTTTGAGCGTCTTCGAAGAGGAGACTGCATGGCCAAGAAGAGAAAACCGAGCGCCGCTTTCATGAAGCCGATGACCCCCAGCGCGGCTCTGGCCGAGGTCGTGGGCGCGAAGGCGATCCCTCGGACCGAGGTCACCAAGAAGCTGTGGGCCTACATCAAGAAGAACGGCCTCCAGGACAAGAAGAACAAGCGGATGATCAATGCCGACGCCAACCTGAAGGCGGTCTTCGGCGGTAAGGCGTCCGTGAACATGTTCGAGATGACGAAGCTCGTCAGCAAACACCTGAAGTAGTGCAACTGGGCGCGACTCGCCCGGATTGCCGCGACGACGAGGCGACGGTCTCACGGGCCGTCGCCTTTTTGTTTTGGCCAATCGGGCAACACTGTCGAGATCGTCTTCTTCGTGCCTTCGTGTCTTCGTGGTGGAGGATGCCATGCTCGGTCGCGCCTTGTGTTTGGCCGCCCTGCTCGCGGTAGGAGCGTCGATGAGCGCCAACGCCCAGGATCGGATGCCGCCGATTCCACCCGAGAAGTTGACCGACGCGCAGAAAAAGGCGGTCGAGGAATTCCGCGCCGCGCGAAACGCCAACGTGACGGGCCCCTTCGTGCCCCTGCTGCGGAGCCCGGAGGTGATGAACCGCGCGCGCGCGATGGGCGATTACTTGCGCTTCAAGAGCGTCCTGCCCCCGCGGTTGAGCGAGTTCGCGATTCTCATCGCCGCGCGCCAGTGGACGCAGCAGTACGAGTGGGACGCGCACTACCGGCTCGCGCTCGAGGCTGGGCTGAATCCGCAGGCGGCCGCCGCCGTCGCCGAAGGCCGCCGGCCCG
>MEKT01000098.1 GCA_001767435.1 Acidobacteria bacterium RIFCSPLOWO2_02_FULL_65_29
CCAGCCGGTCCCCCGCGCCCGCCGCGTACAGCAGCTCCGTGAGATGCGGCGCCAGGCTCACGATGCGCGCAGCGGGCCGGGCGAGCGTCACCGGGTTGCCGTAATCGTCCCGAACGCTCACGCCCGCTTGCGCGAATTGAGCGAGCGCAACCCCCGCTACGATCAAGAGCCTCATGGAGCACCTATAATATCGGTGCTTGCTGCAAGGTGTCCCCGCGGAGCAGTCCGCTCCCGGGGATGAAACGGGAAGCAGGTGCGCCGCCTCGCAAAGGCGGCAATGCCTGCACTGCCCCCGCAACGGTAAGCGAGTGAGGGGTTCCACTACGTCACTGCGCCAGGAAAGGCGCGCGGGAAGACGGAGCCTCAATCCTCGCGAGTCCGGAGACCGGCCTTGGAGCATTGGTTCGGAAATGTCGCGGGGTGGCGACGGTTTCGGCGCTCCCCTCGTTTCCGTTGTCGTCAACGCGTTCGCGGCTCCGGGAAGGGCGCCGCAGGGGAGGCACGTCATGTCTGGTCTCGTTTCATTCGCCGCGCGGGCGGCGGCATTCTCGATCGTTGTTCAACCGCTTCTCGCAAGCGCGCAGCCGGCGCCCGAGGACGACGCCGTGATCGTCACGGCCGCGCGCTTTCCCGAACGGCGGCTCTCGGCTCCGGTCGGCATGACGGTGATCACGGCCGAGGATATCGCCGCTGAGTCCGCGCGCTCGCTGCCCGAGCTGCTCGCGCGCCTGGGGGGCCTGCACGTGCGCGACAATTCTGGGAACCCGGACCTGCAGGTCGACCTCCGGGGCTTCGGCGTCACCGGCGACCAGAACACGCTGGTGCTCGTCGACGGCATTCGCCTGAACGAGAACGACCTCAGCACCACCCGGCTCTCGGCGATCCCGCTTCAGTCGATCGAGCGCATCGAGATCCTGCGCGGCTCGGGCGCGGTGCTCTACGGCGGGGGAGCCTCCGGCGGCACGATCAACGTCATCACCAAGGGGCCGCAGCCGGGGCGCAGGGACGCGGCCGGCCTGTTCGGAATCGGAAGCTACGCGACCGGCGATGCGCGCTTCAGCGCCAACCTCGCCGGCGAGCGATTCGGCGCGTTCGTGTCCGGGAGCCACCTCGAAAGCGACAACTACCGGCTCAACAACCGCGTTCGCCAGGATAACGTCGCGGGCGACGTTCGCTATGCGGGCGAGGAAGGAAGCGTGGCGCTCAAGCTCGGCTCCGACGTGCAGCGGTTGCAGTTGCCGGGCGTCCGCGACGAGAACCAGATTGCGTCCGATCCGCGAGGCACGGCGACCCCCGGCGACTGGTCGACGCGCGAAGGCAACCGCCTGACGCTCCTCGCGCGCCGCGGCTTCGGCAACGTCGATCTGGCCGGCGACCTGGGCTACCGCGACCAGCTCGCCACGGCGTACTTCCGGAGCTTCGCTTCCTACAACGAAGCGCGCCTGCACGGCCTGACGCTTTCGCCGCGCCTGCGCTGGAGCGGGGTGGCTTCCGGCATCGCGTCGACGCTCGTCGCCGGGATCGACCTCAATACCTGGGATTTCGACCGGCGGTTTTCCGCCGATCCGGCGTCGATCGGCACGCCGTTCGCCACCACGAAGGCCTCGCAGAAGAGCAGCGCGCTGTACCTCCAGCTCAACGCGCAGGTGCTGCGCGCCGCGAAGCTCGCGCTCGGCTGGCGCACGCAGCGCGTCGCCGACGAGCTCGTTCAGACGGGCTTCTTCGCGTCGAGCCAGCGCCATTCGCGCAGCCCGCGCGCGGGAGAGATCGGGCTGCAGGTCGTGCTTGCGCCCCGCTGGACCGCCTTCGGAAGGCTGGGGACGAGCTTTCGCGTCGCCACCGTGGACGAGAACGGCTTCACCGCGAGCGGCGGCCTCCTCGAGCCGCAGACCGCGCGGCATCGCGACTTCGGCCTCGAGTACCGGAACGGCGGCCTGCAGGTGCGAGCAAGCCTTTACGACATCAATCTGGACAACGAGATCTATTTCAGCCCGCTGGTGGTGCCGTTCGGCGCGAACACAAACCTCTCGCCGACGCGCCGGTCGGGGGCCGAGGTTTTCGCGCGGGCGCCGGTGACGCGCGACTTCGACCTCTCCGGCAGCATCGTGCTGCAGAGCGCGAAGTTCAAGTACGGCACCTACGGCGGCGTCGACGTCGCGGGCAAGGACGTGCCGCTCGTGCCTCGCGCGCTCGTCAGCCTGCGCGCGGCATGGTCGCTTCCGGGCCGATCACAGCTCGTTGCGGCGCTGCGCTATGTCGGCCGCCAGCGCTACGACAACGATCAGGCGAACGCCTTCGCGCGGCTGATGCCGGCCTATCTGCTCGCCGATCTGAAGCTCAGCCGCACACTCGGCGAGTGGACGCTCTCGGCGACCGTAAACAACATTCTCGACAAGCGGTATTACAGCTACGGGATCGTGAATTCGTTCGCCTGCGCGACGCCGGTTTGCGCCTATCCGCAGGCGGGGCGCACGATATTCGCGAGCGTCGAGCGGCCGTTCCGCTAAGCTGGGGTGGAAACCCTGAGTCGCTGGGCACCGGAGGTACGATGGTCCGCGCCGTGATGGTTCAAGGCACCTCGTCGGGCGCCGGCAAGAGCACGCTGGTGGCCGGGCTCTGCCGCGTGCTCGCGCGGCGAGGCGTGCGCGTCGCGCCCTTCAAGCCGCAGAACATGTCGCTCAACAGCGCCGTCGCCGCCGACGGCGGCGAAATCGGCCGCGCGCAGGCGCTGCAGGCGCAAGCCGCGCGCGTCCCCGCGTCGACCGACATGAACCCCGTCCTCATCAAACCCACGAGCGACACGCGCGCGCAGGTCGTCGTCTCCGGGCGGCCGCGCGCCGAGCTCGACGCGACGCAGTACCAGGATCTCAAGCCGCGTTTTCGCGCAGCGGTGCTCGAGGCGTTCGAACGTCTGCGCGGGCAGTTCGACGCGCTGCTGGTCGAGGGCGCGGGCAGCCCCGCCGAAGTGAATCTGCGCGCGCACGACATTGCCAACATGGGCTTCGCCGAGGCGGCCGACTGCCCGGTGCTTCTGGTCGCCGACATCGACCGCGGCGGAGCGTTCGCGCAGATCGTCGGCACGCTCGAGTGCCTGAGCCCGACGGAGCGCGAGCGCGTGTTCGGGTTCGTCATCAACCGTTTCCGCGGCGAACGCCGGCTGCTGCTGCCCGGGCTCGAATGGCTGCAAGCGCGCACCGGAAAACCCGTGCTCGGAGTGCTTCCGTTCCTCGAGGGACTCGCGCTCGACGCCGAGGATGCGCTCCCGGAGCGCGTTGCCGGGCCGAACGGGCCGTTTCGCGTCGCGGTGCCGGTCTATCCGCGGGTCAGCAACCATACCGATCTCGACGCGCTTCGCCTGCATCCGGAGATCGAATTGCGGTTCGTCGGACCGGGCGAGCCGCTGCCGGCGGCCGATCTCGTCGTCCTTCCGGGCAGCAAGAACGTGCGCGCGGATCTTGACTTCCTGGAAGCGCAGGGCTGGGGGAGCGCGCTGCGGAAACATCTGAGGTACGGTGGCAAGCTGGTCGCGATCTGCGGCGGCATGCAGATGCTCGGCCGCTGGATTCACGACCCCGCCGGCGTGGAAGGCGCGGCGGGAAGCCGGTGCGGTCTCGGGCTGCTCGAGTTCGACACCGTGCTGTGCAAGGAGAAACGCCTGCGAAACGTGGAAGGCGTGCTTTTTCCGGGCTCGACGCGCGAGGCGCCGCTCGCCGGCTACGAGATCCACATGGGCGTATCGAAGGGGCGCGCGCTCGATCGGCCCGCCGCGCACCTCGAAGGCCGGCCCGACGGCGCGCTCTCCGACGACGGGCAGATCCTCGCGACCTACGCGCACGGGCTATTCGATCGGCCGGAAGCCTGCGCCGCGATCCTCGCTTGGGCGGGGCTCGCCGGCGCGCAAGGAGTAGACTTGAACGCGAAGCGCGAAGCGAGTCTCGATCGGCTCGCCGATTGCATCGAACGGGAATTGAAGCTCGAATTGATCCTGCCTCATCTGCGGAGGGACTGAATGAACGGCATTCGCGCAAACGGCCGGCCCCTGCTCATCGGTCTTGCGCTCGCATTGCTCATGGCGGCGACGCGCTTTCACCACTTCGGTTCCGCGACGCACCTGCCCGACGCTTCGCTCGCGGTCTTTTTTCTCGGAGGGGTTTACCTTCGGCGCGCCGGGATCTTCGCCGGCTATCTCGCCGGGGCCGCGCTGATCGACTATCTGGCGATCGCCTACGGCGGCGCGAGCGGCTGGTGCGTGACGCCGGCGTACGCGTTCTTGGTTCCGACCTACGCCTGCACCTGGTACGCGGGTGTCTGGTACGCGCGCCGCAGCCGTCCGGATTGGCGGACGTTCGGCCCGTTGCTCGGCGCGCTGCTCGCCGGCGTATCGGCGGCGTTCCTCGTCTCCGACAGCAGTTTCTACCTCCTGTCGGGCTACTTCTCCGAGATGAGCGGGACGGAGTACGCGACGCGGGTCGCGAAGTATTACCCGCCGTTCCTGTCGGGCGCGCTGCTCTATGTGGCGCTCGCGGCGCTGGTGCACGCACTTCTCGCCGCGCGCGTGCGGTCTTCGCAGAGGGCATGAACCCGGCGGGGCCGGCGCGCATCGTCTGCCTGACCGAGGAGACGACCGAGACGCTCTACCTGCTCGGCGAAGAGCGTCGCATCGTCGGCATTTCCGGCTACACCGTGAGGCCCGCGCGCGCCCGGCGCGAGAAGCCGCGCGTCTCGGCGTTCACCTCGGCGCGCCTGGACAGGATCCTCGATCTCGCGCCCGACCTCGTCATCGGTTTTTCCGACCTGCAGGCCGAGATCGCGCGGGACCTGATCAAGCGCGGGCTGAGCGTGCTGGTATTCAATCAGCGCTCGGTAGCCGAAATCCTCGGCATGATCCGGATGCTCGCCGCGTTGGTCGGCGCGGTCGATCGCGGCGAAAGGCTCATTGCCGAGCTGGAAGCCGGGCTTGAAGCGATCCGCATGCGCGCAAGCGGTTTCCGGATTCGCCCGCGCGTGTACTTCGAGGAATGGGACGAACCGATGATTTCCGGCATTCGCTGGGTGTCGGAACTCGTGGGCATCGCCGGCGGCGACGACATCTTTCCGGAGTTGTCGCGCTCGCCGGACGCGCGCGGACGCATGATCGCCGATCCGGGCGAAGTGGTGCGGCGCAGGCCCGACGTCATCGTCGGATCGTGGTGCGGGAAGAAATTCCGCCCCGAGAAAGTCCGCGCGCGGCCGGGCTGGAGCGAGGTGCCGGCGGTGCGCGACGGCGAGCTTCACGAGATCAAATCGGCCGAGATCCTGCAGCCGGGCCCGGCGGCGCTCACCGACGGCGTGCGCCGGCTGCACGGGATCATCCGCCGTTGGACGGATGAGCAAAGGAATCTCCGCGCCTAGGCGCGTTCTCGTCGCCTGGTCGAGCGGAAAGGACAGCGCTTGGACCCTGCATCTGCTGCGGCGCGACCCCGGCCTCGAGGTGGCGGGGCTCTTCACCACGGTGAACGAGGCGCTCGGGCGCGTGGCGGTCCACGCGGTACGTATCCCGCTCCTCGAGGCGCAACGGCGTCACGGACCTCGCGTTCGGCGACCTGTTCCTCGAAGATATCCGCCGCTACCGGGAGCGCCAGTTCGCGGGCAGCGGCGTTGAACTGCTCTTCCCGCTCTGGGGCCTGCCGACGCGCTCGCTCGCCGAGGAGATGACCGCGAGTGGGCTGCGCGCGTGGATCACGTGCGTGGATCCCCGCCAGGCGCCGCGCGAATGGGCCGGACGGATATTCGATCCCGAATTCGTGCGCGGCGTGCCCGCCGGCGTGGACCCCTGCGGTGAACGCGGCGAGTTTCACACCTTCGCTTTTGCGGGCCCGATGTTCGGCACACCCGTCGCAACGCGCCCCGGGGAGACCGCGGAACGCGAAGGGTTCGTCTATGCCGACGTGCTATCTTCCCCCGCATGATGAAGGACGCCGTCCCGCTCGGGGGGCTCGCGCGCGCGCTGGTCGTGAAGCTGAGGCACCACGGCGATGTGCTCCTCGCCACGCCGGTGTT
>MEKT01000099.1:0-29662 GCA_001767435.1 Acidobacteria bacterium RIFCSPLOWO2_02_FULL_65_29
CGTATCCCGACCAGTCGGCGCCGGCCAACCCCTTCGTGCCTGAGCGCAACGTGACGGGCCAGTCCTGCCAACCGTGCTGGAACGATTTCTCGATTCGGGCGGGCGCGTCCTTCGATCTGTTCGGCAACGGCAAGACGGCGCTGAAGACCTCCTTCGGCAAGTTCCTGGCCGCCAACGCGCTCGGCACGACCTTGTCGCTCAACCCCCTGAGTGGGCAGTCGAATACCCGGACGTGGCGGGACTTGGACGGTAACGGGAGAGCCGTGGACGCGTTGGGCAACCCCCAGCTCAACGAGATCGGGCCCACGACCAATCGCAACTTCGGTCTCCCGGTCGGATCGTTGCGCATCGCGGAGAACCTGCCGCGCAGCACCAACTGGGAAGAGACCGTGTCGGTCCAACACGAGCTGCTGCCGAACATGTCGGTGACGGCCGGCTACTACCGCCGGCAGTTCTACGAGCAAGCGTGGACGGTCAATCGCGCCGTCGACCCGGATCTCGACTACACGCCGTTCACCATCGTCGGGCCCACGCACCCGAATCTGCCCGGAGGCGGCGGCGAGATCATCACCCTGTACAACTTGAACCCGAACAAGCAGGCGCAGGTCGACAGCATCCGGACCCATTCCGAGAACAATACGCGCGTGTACAACGGCCTCGAGGTGAGTATCAACGCGCGGCTGGGTCGCGGCTTCGCCTTCGGCGGCATCACGCACGAGCGGACGGCCGTCGACAATTGCACCGATATCACGAACACCACCTTCACGAACAACAACCCGAACAATCGCCGGTACTGCAACCGCGTACCGCCGTTCCGGACCCTCTACAAGGGGTCGGCGGGATACCGTCTGCCATACGACGTGCAGGTGGCCGGGTCGTTCCAGGCGCGGCCGGGCATCCCCATCGGGGCGACGTACGCCGTCACGAGCGCCATCTCGGTAGCAAGCGGCGGAGTGCCGCTGACGGGTGGCATCAGCAGCATCTCGATCGACCTCATGAATCCCGAGGAGACGTTCTACGACTACGTCTACACGAACGATGTGACCGTCTCGCGCATCTTCCGGTTCGGCCAGACTCGGGTCCGGGGGTTCATGGAGGTCTTCAACCTGATGAACCTCTCGACCATCTACACGCGAAACGAGACCTTTGGCCCACAGTTCTATAACCCCATCGATCTCGTCGCCTCTCAGCGCTTCCAGTTCGGGGTCCAGCTGGACTTCTAGAGGCTGAGGCTAGGGGGCTGGGGGCTAGGGGCTAGGGGCTGGGGGCTCGGGACTCGGAGCTCGGGAAGACACGATGCCCTTCCAGCCTCTAGTCCCCAGCCTCTAGCCTCTACGTCGTATACTGAAAGGCACTTGGAGGCGTTGATATGCGATTTGCACGAAGAGGGCTGCTGGCCGTCGCCGTAGTTGCCCTGGTATTGCTGACTGGCTCGTCCGCCGTGGCGGCGACACCGACCTACACGAAGGACATCGCCCCCATCATCTACACGAAGTGCGCCGAGTGCCATCGGCCGAGCTCGATGGCGCCGATGTCGCTCATGACCTTCGAGGACGCGCGGCCATGGGCCCGCGCCATCAAGCAGAAGGTCGCCGCGCGCGAGATGCCGCCGTGGGGCGCCGACCCGACGGTCGGCACGTTCAAGAACGATCCGAGCCTGTCGCAGGCGCAGATCGACACGATCGCGGCGTGGGTCGACGCAGGCGCGCCGGAAGGCAACAAGGCGGATCTGCCCGCGGCGCCTCAGTTCGCTGCAGGGTGGACGATTGGCAAGCCGGACCTCGTCTTCAAGATGGTCCGTCCGTTCACCGTGCCGGCCGACGGGACCGTGCCCTATACCTACGTCACCATCCCCACCAATCTGAAGGAAGACATCTGGATTCGCGGCGTCGAGCTCAGGCCGACCGACCGGCGCGTCGTTCACCACATCATCAGCGATCTGGTCGAAGGCGACGGTCAGCCCGTCGATCCCGCGCCGAAGCTGACGCGCGATCGGAGTCGGAAGGAGATCCCGAGCGGTCTGGGCGCGGGTCTCGTGCCCGGGCGTTTGTACGAAGCGTTCGACGAAGGCATCGTGCGGAAGATTCCGGCCGGCGCCGACATCGTGCTCCAGATGCACTACACGACGATTGGCCAGCAGGTCGTCGATCAGACCGAGATTGGCGTCATCCTGGCCAAGGAGCCGCCTTCGGCTCGATCGCGCTCGATGAGCGGCGGCCAGATGCCGAACACGACCTTTGCCATTCCGCCCGGTCACGCCAACTACGAAGTGACCGCTCAGAAAGCAATCGACAAGGACACCTATCTGGCCAACCTGTACCCGCACATGCACGTTCGCGGCAAGGACGTGCAGTACCGGATCGTCTACCCCGACGGCCGCGAAGAAGTTGTTTTGAACGTACCGAAGTACGACTTCAACTGGCAGACGCGGTATCAGCTGGCCGAGCCCAAGTTCATGCCCAAGGGTTCGACGCTGAAGGTGATCGCCCACTACGACAACTCGACGGGCAACCGCTTCAACCCGGACCCGACGCAGACCGTGCGCTGGGGCGATCAGACCTGGGAAGAAATGCTCATCGGGTACTTCGGCACGGTCGACGAGCCGCCGGCGCCGCGCCGCACGCAACAGCAGTAGGCTTGGCTGATAGCCGATAGCTCTAGCATCGCCGTTGCCGACTTGGCCCACGACGTACGACCGAGCGCTCGCAGAGGACGTGGAGCGGCTTTCTTATAGCCGGTTTTCACAACCGGCGCGGGTCCTGTCCGAGGCCAGGCCGACAAACATGATCACGGCTGACGGCCTTCCGCGCCCATGGGCGCCCGGCCTCGGCCACCCGGGCGGGTTGTGAAACCGCTTCTAAGTGCCCTCCGCGCGCTCTGCGGTCTCTGCCCTTCGACCCTTCGACGTTCTCAGGGTCGTCCCGAGCACCGTCGAAGGACGACAAGCTCAGGGCATCCCGAGCTCGTCGAGGGATGCGTTGATCGTCGTCTTCTGACTGCGGCCGCGCTCGCGGCTGGCGTCGCGTGTTGGGCGCCGGCCTACGCGGCCGACCTCACCTTCAACAAGGACATCGCCCCTATTCTCTGGCTCCGTTGCGGCGGGTGCCATCGGCCAGGTGCGGCGGCGCCCTTCAGCCTGCTCGACTACAAGGACGTCGTGCCGCGCGCGCGGCAAATCGTGGCCGCCACAAGGGGCCGCGTCATGCCGCCCTGGTTGCCGGAAGCCGGCTACGGAGAGTTCTCGAACGAGCGGCGGTTACGCCAGGACGAGATCGACGCGATCGAACAATGGGTCGCGGGGGGCTCGCCGCAGGGTCTCGCATCAGAGCTGCTGCCCCGTCCCGAGTGGCCCGACACCTGGCAGCTCGGCGCGCCCGATCTGGTCGTCTCGATACCGGAGGCCTACCGCCTCGCGCCTGGCGACGCTGAGATGTTTCGCCTGTTCGTCCTGCCTGTGTCGCTGCGCTCGCCACGCTACGTGCGCGGCGTCGAGGTGCGGCCGGGCAATACGCGCGTCGTTCACCACGCGTCGATGTCGATCGATCGCTCGCGCGGGTCGCGCAGGCTGGACGCCGTCGATCCGGAGCCGGGATTCGCGGGCGGCATGATGTCGGAGGGCGTGCGCAGTCCCGAGAGCCGCGCCATCGGCTGGACGCCCGGCATCACGCCATCGATCGAACCCGAGGGCATGGCGTGGCGGCTCGAGCCGGACACCGACCTTGTCGTCGAACTGCACATGCTGCCGTCGCGATCGGGCGAGACCGAGCTCGTGCAGCCCAGCGTCGCGTTCTATTTCACCGACACGCCGCCGACCCGGCAGCCGATGGATTTCAAGCTGGGGTCCAAGGCGATCGACATGCCCGCCGGCGCGGCCGACTACATCGTCGAGGATTCGTACGAGCTGCCGGTCGACGTCGATCTGCTGAGCGTGTATCCGCACGCGCATTATCTGGCCAAGGAGATGGACGCGTCGGCCACGCTGCCTGGCGGTGCGGTCACGCCCCTCTTGCGGATCAAGAGCTGGGATTTTCATTTTCAGGACGAGTACCGCTACGCTCGCCCTGTCTTTCTCCCGCGCGGCACACGCGTGACGATGCGGTATCGGTACGATAATTCGGCGGGCAACCGCCGCTACACGAGGCGGCCGCCGGCACGGGTCGTCTTCGGGCCGAACTCGACCGACGAGATGGGCGACTTGTGGCTGCGTCTCTTGCCGCGCGCGCCCGCGGATCTGGCCGTCCTGGCGCGATCCTACACGCAGCACGAGCTGGCGAAAGATATCGCGCTCGGCGAAGCGAGAGTGGCCCGTCAACCGCGCGAAGCGCGGTGGCACAACGCGCTGGCGCTCGCCTACATGCAGGCCGGCCGCGCCGTCGATGCCACGGTCCGTCTCGAGGAAGCCCTGCGCCTCGATCCGTCCAGCGCTGAAGCGCACAACAATCTCGGGCACGTGCTCCAGCTCCAAGGGCGTCTTGGCGACGCGATCGGGCATTTCCGTGACGCCGTGCGCCTTGCGCCTGGACGCGATCTCGTGCACCTGAATCTCGCCAATGCGTTACAAGACACAGGTGACGTCAAGGAGGCCATTGCGCATTACCGCGACGCGATTCGGCTCAACCCGGCGGGCGCCGACGCGCACAACAATCTCGGTGTAGCCCTGGGATCGATCGGCGAGCTCGACGAGGCGGCCGCCGAGTTTCGACGCGCACTCGAGATTCGGCCCGAGTACGCCGACGCGCGGGAGAACTTGAATCAGGTGCTGGAGCTGCAGAAAGCGGCCGCTCGTCCGAACTAACGTGGGGCTCTGCCCCACACCCCGGCTCGGTCGCTTGCGCCCTTCGACTGGCTCAGGGTCGTCCCGAGCCCAGTCGAGGGACGACCATGCTCAGGGCATCCCGAGCATCGTCGAGGGACGCAGGCGCGCCGTGCGCGCCTGGCTACGGTGCCAGGGTGCAGATGTAGTGCAGGACTTTAGTCCTGCCAGAAGAGGCGATCGCATGAGTCGACTTTTGGTGTTGCTAGCTCTCTTGGCTGTCGCAGCGCCCGCACGCGGACAGACGCCAAACGGCGCCACGCTCTTCGACAACAACTGCGCGACTTGCCATACCATGTCCGACCCCCGCGTCCCGTCGGTCGAATCCCTCGGGCAGCGTACGCCTGAATCCATCGTCGATGCGCTGACGAAGGGCGCCATGATTGAGCAGGGCGGCGCGCTGAGCGTCGCCGAGCGGCGCGCGGTGGCCGAGTACCTCACCGGCGGCACGCTTCGGGCGTCGGGTGCCGGGCCCTCCAGCGGGCTGTGCGCGGCGCCGCCCGCCCCGTTCGATATCGCGAGCGGGCCGCAGTGGAATGGTTGGAGCCCAGGGACCGGCAACACGCGGTTCCAGCCCGCCGACCAGGCCGGCCTGACACCAGAACAGACGCCCCGGCTGACGCTCAAATGGGCGTTCGGATTTCCTGACGCGACCTCAGCCCGATCGCTTCCCACCATTGCCGGCAGCCGCGTGTTCATCGGCAGCCAGCGCGGCGCCGTGTACTCGCTCGACGCCAGGTCGGGCTGCATCGTCTGGACGTTTCAGGCGGCGGCGAGCGTGCGATCGGCCATCGTGCTCGGTCCGCGCGCGGGCGGTGGCACGACGGCGTACTTCGGCGACGGCCGGTCGAATGTGTACGCCATCGACGCCGTCACCGGCAGGCCGCTGTGGACGCACAGGATCGATGACCACCCCAGCTCGCACGTCACAGGCGCCCCGGCGCTCGACCGGGATCGGCTGTACGTGTCGGTCGCGTCGGGTGAAGAAGGACAGGGCGGCAACGCCAAGTACGAGTGCTGCACGTTCCGTGGAAGTGTCGTGGCGCTCAACATTGGGACGGGTGCGGTGTTGTGGAAAACGTACACGATCGATCAGGAGCCGCGGCCGATCGGGCGGAACAGGTCCGGCACGACCAGGTGGGGTCCATCCGGCGCAGGCATCTGGG
The DNA here is from genome assembly GCA_001767435.1 of Acidobacteria bacterium RIFCSPLOWO2_02_FULL_65_29. Lineage (GTDB taxonomy): Bacteria > Acidobacteriota > Vicinamibacteria > Vicinamibacterales > CAVVIG01 > 2-02-FULL-65-29. The sequence goes on from MEKT01000099.1 coordinate 5,980, forward strand.
CATCGCCCACGCTCGACGTGAAGCGGCGTCTGATCTACGGCGCGACCGGCAACAATTACACCGAACCCGCGCAGACGACGAGCGACGCGGTGATCGCGTTTTCGATGGACACGGGCAAGATCGTCTGGTCGGCGCAGCTCACGCCGAACGACGTGTTCGTCACCGGCTGCGGCGCCAATCCGGGGCCGAACTGTCCAGACGATCTCGGCCCCGACTTCGATTTCGGCAACGCGCCGATGCTCACCACTGTCGGCGGAAAGGATCTGATCGTCATCGGCCAGAAGTCCGGCGTCGGCTGGGCGCTCGACCCAGACCGGCAGGGCGCGCTCGTCTGGCAGTACCGCGCCGGCAAGGGCAGTGCCCTCGGCGGCATGGAGTTCGGCTCGGCGCTCGACGGCGAGCACGCCTATTTCCCGGTGGCCGACGGCAACCAGCCGACCGCGGGGGAGCTGCACGCCGTGAAGCTCGCGACCGGGGAGCGTGCGTGGGTCGCCATGCCGCGGCCGCTGTTGTGCGGCGAGCGGATGCGCGGCTGCACACCCGCGCTGCTCGCGGCGATTTCGGCGATTCCCGGTGTCGTGTTCGCGGGAGCGCAGGACGGCGGGATCCGCGCCTATTCGACAAAGGACGGTTCCCTCATCTGGGAGTACGACACCAACCGCGAGTTCCAGACCGTGAATGGTGTGCCGGCCAAGGGCGCGTCGATCAACGGTCCGGGCCCGGTGGTCGTCGGCGGGATGCTGTTCATCAATTCAGGCTACGGTGCGCTCGGCGGGCGGCCGGGGAACGTGCTACTGGCCTTTGGGGTGAACTGAGCGGCGGCAGCCGCAGTCCTTCTAACTTCTAACTTCTAACTTTTCACTTTTCCCTTCTGGTATACCGCGCGTTCCCGAGCCTTCGGAATGCGCCGCCCGCCACCGAGAATTCCTCGGTGATGTCGAACGACGTGTCCGACAGCACGGAGATGACACGCCGGAGCTGATACGTTCGGCCGCCGGCCTGCACAGGCGCTGTGTGAAACGTAATGGCGAGCGGGCTCTGCCAGTTGCCAAGGCTCACGAGCTCGATGCCGTCCTGCCGGCGTTCCGTGTACACGACCGTGTGGGTGACCGGGTCGAAGCCGACCGACAGCGTCTCCTGATATTTCTTGCCTGCCAGATCGCCATCCACCCGGCCGGCCGCGAAGTTCGACGAGCCCATCCGAGTGAAGGTCACCGAGCCCGATCGCGAACCCAGGCTGAGCGGAGGGAACTCTCCGCCGACGTACTCGAACGTCCATCGGCCGGTGAAGTAGTCGATTCGCTGTTCGACCGTGGGTTGAACGACGTCGGTGCGCGCGCGCCGCGTGAGATCGAACACCATGCCGAAACGCTGAGCCCCGATGGCGAGCGTGCCCGTGCCCTTCAGCGCGTTTCCCTCCGCCGTGAGCTCGCCCGTGACGGACACCTGCCCGAGCTTGGAGTCCGCGACGCTCTCGACTGTGACACGTGTTCCGGCAACCACCACGCTCTTCAGGGGGATCTCGCTCGTGCCGCTCAGCCCGCTCATCGATCCGCCGTACCCGTCGCCCTTTCTAACGATGCTCAGCACGAACGGGCTTTCGGAGCCCTGGGCGCCCGCCGCCGACTTGAGCGTCCCGCGCCAGTTGCCGAGCACCGGATCGTCGGGTTGCTGCTGCGCGGCCGTCGATGCGCTGAGCGCCGCCAGGAGAACCGCGAAAGCGCAGCAACGCATCTTCCAGTCCCTCAGATGGATCTGTTTCGTGTTGTCGTGTTTTCGTGGCTGCAGTGAGAGAGCCTTCTTCTTCGTGCTTTCGTGTCTTCGTGGCTGCATTGAGAGAGCCTTCTTCTTCGTGCTTTCGTGTCTTCGTGGCTGCATTTAGGGGACCTTGCTGTATTCGGCGTGTCCGAGCCGCTGGTACGGTCCGCCGTTGATTGAAATCTCCTCGGCGATCGTGAACGCCACCGCCGAGATGATCGAGTACACGCGGCGCACGCGCACGGTCTCTTTGCCCACCGTGATGGGCTGTGTTTCCGACCGGATGGCGAGCGGCGATGACCAGCTGCCAGGGCTGACGATCTCGAGTCCGCCCGCCACGCGCTCGCGGAACGTCATGGTCTTCTGCTCGTCGTTCCACTCCGCGGTGCCCGACTCCTTGAACGCGACGCCGGCGTCGGTCTGGCCGTCGGTCCGCATCTCGAGCACGTTCGTCGCGCCTTTGCGCGTGAAGGTCGCGGTTCCCGTCCGTGGCCCGGCACCGACGGGGCTCTCGCGGCCGATGTACTCCAAGCGCCACGAGCCAACGAAGTACTCGATACCCTGGCGTTGCTGCGGCTGCGGCGGCGAGCCGCGCCGGCCGAGCAATCCGGCGGCGGCGCCGGGCGGCAGTGCGCCCCGCCCGCGCGCTGGCGCCGCTGGCGCGGGCTCCTGCGGCGCCGGCGCGGGTGGCTGAGTGGGTGCAGGTGTCTGGCCCTGAACCGGCGAAAGGCCAAACACCAGCAGCAGGCTCGCCAGGGCCGCAGCGATGAATCGCAAAGGAGTCCTCCTCGAAAGCCGAAGGCAACGTCAACGCAACCTGGGCTAGAATAGCAAAATACTCGCTCAGGAGGCCCCTGTGAGCTGTGTTTCAACGACCCGCGTACGGCTGGCTCGCATCACAGGTGCCCTCGCTGCGTTCGCCGCGGTCATGGCGCTCTCCGCTCCACAGGTGGCCGGCGGACAGGCAGCGCCAGGCGCGGTGACGTTCGCCAAGGACGTCGCCCCGATTCTCTACAAGAACTGCGTCGAGTGCCACCGGCCGACGATGTTCGCGCCGATGTCGCTGGTGACGTTCGAGGAGGCGCGGCCCTGGGCGCGCGCCATCAAGCAGAAGGTCGTGAAGAGAGAGATGCCGCCTTGGACCGCTGACGCGCCCGCCGGCACCTTCAGAAACGACCCGCGGCTGTCACAGAGAGAGATCGACACGATCGTCGCCTGGGTGGACAGCGGTGCCACGCGCGGCAACGACCGCGACATGCCGAGTGCGCCGCGGTTTGCCGAGGGCTGGACCATCGGGAAGCCCGACGCCATCTTCACGATGACCGAGGACTTCAAGATTCCCGCCGAGGGCACCATTCCGTATCAATACATCCGAGTGCCCACGAACCTGACCGAAGACAAGTGGCTGCAGGCCATTGAAATCCGTCCAGGGAATCCGGCCCTGGTCCATCACGTGATCGCGAGCGCGCAGCCGGCGGATTTCGGCGCGAACGACGAGCGGGTGGCGGGCCGCGTGGGTCTCGGCGGCATTACGCCGAACAAACCCGGCGTCGTCACCGATCCCGGCGTGGCGCGGCGGCTGCCGGCCAACGCCGAAATCATCCTGCAGATGCATTACACGACCAACGGCGCGCCGGCAACCGATCGCACGAGCATCGGCGTCATTTACGCGAAGGAGCCGCCGAAGAAGGTGCTGGGCGGCGGCAGCGTGCTGACGCTCAACTTCACGATTCCGCCGGGCGCGGAGAGCCACGAGGTCAAGGGCACCACGACGCTCAACCGTGAGACGACGCTCATCGCGATGATGCCGCACATGCACATGCGCGGAAAGGACATGACCTACATCGCGCACTATCCCGACGGCCGATCGGAGACGCTGCTGTCGGTCCCCAAGTACGACTTCAACTGGCAGCTCACCTACGAGCTTGCCGAGCCGAAGGTGCTGCCGACGGGCACGAGCATCGAGGTCATCGCGCATTTCGACAACTCGACGAAGAACCTCTACAACCCCGATCCAGCGGCAACCGTGCGGTGGGGCGATCAGACGTGGGAAGAGATGATGATCGGCTTCTTCACCACGCTCGTGGACGTGCCCACGCCGCGCCCGCCGACGGCTCAGCAACAGGAATAAGGTTCGGTCGTCTCTTTCACCGAACTGTCAAGGCTGCGACGTCGGCTTTGCAGCCTTCCGGTGCGCGTCGAAGAACTCGAACATCCCGGCGAGGTTGGGCGCCACGACGCCGCTGTGTGTCCCGCCCGGCACCTCGATGTACTTCACCTCGATGCCAAGCTCCTTCGCCTTCGCCACCATCGTGCGCGAGCCCTGTACATTGACAGTCGCGTCGGCGTCGCCGTGGACGACGTACTCGGGCACGTGCGTGATGCGCTCGAGCGTGGCCGGCGACCCGGATCCGGCGAACATGCCGATGGCGGCCCACAGGTCGGGGAACTTCGGCGCGATTTTCCACGTGCCGATGGCGCCCATTGAGTGGCCCATCAGGTAGATCCGGTTCTCGTCGATCTTGTACTGCTGGCGGACGAGCTGCAGAACCTGCATGACGTCGCGCTCGCTATTTTCCTGGACGCGGCGCGTTGCCGGGTCGGCCGGCGCGACGCCAATCCCCCAGCCGTACGATCCGTCCACACGGTACCCGAGCGCGCCCGCCACGATGTAGCCGTGCTTCTCTGCGAGTGGCGGCATCTTCTGTTCGTAGTTCGTAAAGAACGCATCCTCCGTGCCGCCAAGACCGTGGAGCGCCACGATGAGCGGATACGCCTTCGTGCCGTTGTACGACGTGGGCACGTACATCCGATACGGCATGATCTCGCCCCTCGACTCCACCGAGAGGGAATCGCTCGGGGCGCCCTGAGCCTGTCGAAGGGCGGCCGATTCGAGCAGGTAATGGCGCTTGAAGTCGCCCGTTTTCGCGGCAAACGGATTCTTGCCGCCTCGTGCGCCGGCCGCAACGGCTTCGGCGGCGGGAAAGTCTTTGTCGGGATCGAACGTGCGCAGTTCCAAGCGTCCGTGGTTGACCTGCTTCATCCGGTCGACTGGATAGAGGATGTCGTCGTGAACGGCAGCGGGCGCTTTCTTGGCGTCGGCCTCGAGTCGCGCCACGATGTCGTCCAAACCCTTTCTCACCGAGATGAGGAGGGTCGCCGTGCCGAGGGTGCGCGTCTCGTCGCTCACTATGATGGCAAGCTGATAGGTGCCGTCGGCGACACCTCGCAGATCGAGCTCGAAGCGAAACGGCGTGTCGCGTAGATCGCGGCCGACGCCGTCGGATGCGCCGAGATCTTTCACCACCTGCGGAGCAGGTGGGGGGGTGGGCGTCGCGTTGCCCGCCGCTGGCGGCGCCGGTCGCTCCCTCAGTTCGGCATGCGCCTTGAGCGAGCGCTCGAGCTGAATCGACGGGCTGTAGATCTGCTCGAGTCGCACGAAGTACGTTTTCGCCGAGTCGGCAACGACGCGATCGGTGCGCAGCACCAGCGAGGCGGCGTAGTCCGTGGTGTCGGTCCACGGCCGGCCCGCCAGAAGCGTCGTCCCCTTGGCGAAGAGGCGCCGGAGCTCGGCCGTCCTGCCGAGGCGCGAGGCTTCCGCGATCTCACGATCGACCTGATCGATCGCGGCTTTCAGCTCGCCCGCGGGCTTCACGGTGTTCTTGCGCGTGGTGTAGCTGACGCGCAACGACGACAGGCTCGTCAACGCCTGCGAGAACGCGGCGTCGGGGGCCAGCGCAAAGACGAGGGCGGCAATCGCGGCAAACCGGACAAATTTCATAAGAGCTCCGTCAATTACCGTCAATTGGATAATTGGATAATCTGGTAATCGAGTAATTGATTGTGAAATCGATCAATCCAATTACCCAATTACCCGATTATCCGATTACCCGATTCCATTATTGCGCGACGTAGTCGAGCGCAATCTGCAGCTTGTTGCGTCGCGGCGACGGGATGTCGTCTGGACTGACCGGAGCCGGACGAGCGACCGCTTCGATTCTTGCGCCCTTGGGCAGCTCGATCGGCTCCGCCAGCCAGTAGCGCCGCGGCCATTCAGGACGCTGCGCGCGCAGCAGCAGCAGCGGCACCTTGCGCCCGTTCGCCAGCACGGCGTGCACGTCGATAGCCGAGTAGGTCTGATCGACCAGCGGCCGAAGCGCCAGCACACGCCCCGAGGTGGCGAGGCTGCCGCCGAAGGTCTGCGCGTCGCTCGTGGCCTCGTCGCCCACCTTGCCGTCGATCGCGAAGGACTCGATCGACTTGCCCGACACGGGCTCGTCGGTGAAATACAGTCCGACGCTCGTACGATCCTTGACGGCGTTCTGCTCGTCGAGATAGTGCTTCCGGTACCGCATCGAGAGCGTCAGCTTCGCGCCCGGCGCGAGCCTGAACGCGGCGCCGCTCGGGGCGGCAATCGCCTCGTAGCCTGGGACCCACGCGGCGAGCACCGGCCCGTTCTCCACTCGCACGGTCGCTTCGCGGACCATCGACAGGGCGCCCGGCAGGAGGTCGACGGCCTTGATCCACCGCGTGTCGGTGAGGCCGGTGGCGATCGTGAATTCGTGGCTGTCTTCCATCGCGCTGGCGGGCACGGTGTATTCCTCGGCCATCGGCACGACGAGATCGGGCTTGCCCGATCGCCACTGAGGCGGCGCGGGCACCGTGGGCGGTTTTCTCGCGAGATCGCCCTGTGGCGTGCCGCCCGTGGCCCAGGTGACGATGATATCGAGCTCGCGTGGGCTGAGCGGATGGCCGCCCTTGACCAGGGGGCCCGTCGGGTCGGCGTACCACGCGGGCATGCGCTCGCCGACGAGCTGCTCGCGCATGGACTCGGCCCACGGCAGCGCATCGATGTAGGTCAGGAGCGACATCGGGGTCGGCCCGCCCTCGAAATGGCAGCGCCCGCATCGATCGCGCACGACGGGGAAGACATGGTCGTTGAAGTTGTACGGCGACGTAATCGCCTTGTGCGCTTCGGTGAGTGGCGCAAGGAGCGCCGCGAGCCCGAGCGCGGCCACGACGGCCGCCAGCAGCCCGGGCCGGCACGTGTTCAACGTCGCGAAGCTTCGCCTGGAACCTCCGAGTAATCCCCCAACCATTCTTTTTCGTGATTTCGTGCTTTCGTGGCGCCCGGTGTTTGTGAGATCGCTCCCAGCGTGATCAACGATTCGCATAAGCCGCCTTGATGTCCGCCGCCGCGGCGGCAAACGTGTCGTGGGCGCCGGTAATCTTCTCGCGGTCGCCGAGGTCGCCGAATTGATCGAGGCGCCAGGCCGACAGCACGAGCCGCCGGACGGCGCTCGTCAGCGCCGCATGCTGCCGCTCGGGCAGCTCGTTGACGTGATCGCCCAGCGCCAGCGCGACTTCCTTGGCGAGCATCGTCGGCACCCAGACCATGCCGAAGTTGCCGTCGTCGACGAGCGTCTTGATTTCCTGGCCCCGCAGCTCGAGCAGCTTCAGCAGCGCCGCCGTGTTGTTCGGCATCTCCTGTATGAGCTGCTCGGCTTCCGTGCGCGAGAGCGCCTGCGCCGGCGTGGCCGCGTCGGTCGTGAGTCCGATGGCCGCCGGCGGAGGCGCCGCAGCCGCAGACGCTGGTGCCGCGGCCGGCGTGGCGGGAGCCGCAGCGCGTGTGGCGCTCGAGGGTCCCGCCGCCGGCTTCTGCGCGGCGGTCGTGATGGCGGCAGGCGCCACGGGTTCCTTCGTGAACTCGGGGAACGTGAAATCGAACACGCGCGCCTTGTCCTTGGCGTCGAACTGCACGCGGAGCTTGACCTTCAGCGGAAATGCCGCGCCCTTGATCGGCGTTTCGAGCGTGTTGCTGGCACGACCCGGCTTCAACGGGAACGAGGCCAGCTCTTGCTCATTGGCGTCGAGCCAGCTGATCGCGCCGGCGAAACCCTTCACCGGTATCGGTCTGGTGAAATCGTCGTAAAAGAACACGCGGAACGGTCCGCCACGCGGATAGGTGCCTTCGAGATGGTGCCAGCTGTCGTCGGCCATGAAGAACTGGCCGCCATGCCGCGGGTTGTGATCCCCGTGCGCCCGCCGTTCGTACCTGACCTCGCGCGGCTTGCCGTCGGAGCACTTGCCGGGATCCAGCAGATGTTCGTCGGATCCGGCGCACACCCAGAACATCGACGCGGTAATCGGCACGAGGTCTGTACCGTCGATCGGATCCTTGCCCGGACCAGGCCGGATGATTTGCGGATGGAGGATGCTGGAGTAGGCCGTGGCCAGGCGGACCGGCACGAGTTTCATGCCGCACTTCGGATTGGGACACGTGCCGGGATGATCCTCGAGGACGCCTTCGTCGCCGGCCATCAGGCACACGTACGACAGCGGCGGCAACTCGCTCTGGCTCGGCGGCGGAACGGGCTTCGCCTGCGCTGGTGGCTTCGCTTGCGCGGCGCTGACGTACCGGCCCCTCGCGACGGGGATAGTCACCAGGCCGATCAGGAGCGCGGCCGGAAGGACGATGTGTCTGACGCGCATGTCATTATTCTAACGAATGTTTTACCAAAGGACCACGCCTCGGGCACCCTCCGCGCCGGCCAATGCGGCGAGCGCCTCGTTGATCTGGCCCAGCGTGTACGTGCGGTTGACGAGCGTTTTCAAGTTCAGGCGGCCTTCCTGATACCAGCCCGCCAGGCGCTCGATGTCTTCGACCGGCTGTCCGGAGCCATAGATCGATTCTCGACAGTCCCGTCAGGACCACCGTGCCTCCTTTGGCGGGTTGCTGGCAGCTTCATCCCTGGCTCGCCAGGGCGGCTGCGTGACGCGCAAGATACCCGACGCGTTCCCCGAACGTCGCAAACCGCGGATCGTCGGTCTGGCCGCGGACGTAGCGGAAGTAGATCTGCTGAATCACCACGGCGATCTTGAACAGCGCGAACGTCTCGTAGAAGCCGATCGCCGACACGTCGCGGCCCGATCGCGCGGCGTAGCGGTCGATGATTTCCTGGCGCGCCAGATAGCCTGGCCTGCCGGCGACCGTCGTCAGCGCATCGCGCTGCTCGGGAGGCGCCGTTGGCGCCCAGTACGCCAGCAGGATCCCGAGATCGACGAGTGGGTCGCCGAGCGCGCACATCTCCCAATCGAGCACGGCGACGAGGCGTCCGAGATCGAGCGGATCGAGCAGGAGGTTGTCCAGCTTGAAGTCGCCGTGCACGACCGTGGGCTCGACAGGATCCGGCGGCACGCGCCCGGCCAGCCAGCCCGCCAGCGCCTCCATCTCGGCGACCTCGGCCGTTTTCGAGCGCTGCCAGCGTTCCGTCCACCCGCGCACTTGCCGCGCCACGAAGCCGGCAGGCCTGCCGAGCGCCGCCAGCGGACCTGTCGAGGCATCGACCGTGTGTAGATCCGCAAGCGTGTCGACGAGCGCTTCGCTGACGCGCCGCCGCTCGTCGGGACGGTTCGCCAGGCCGAGCGGCTCTTCCTGCCGAATCACGATGCCGCGCCGCCGTTCCATCACGTAGAACACCGCCCCGATGACGTGAGGGTCCTCGCAGAGCAGATACGGACGTGGCGCGAGCGGAAATATCGGGTGCAGGGCCGCGAGCCACCGATACTCGCGTGCCATGTCGTGGGCCGTCGGCGCCACCGGTCCAAGCGGCGGCCGCCTGACCACGAGCTCGCCTCCGCCGAAGCGCGCGAGGTACGTCAGGTTCGAATGGCCGCCCGGAAACTGTGTGACCTCGGGATCGCGCGAGAGGTCGAGCCCCGGCGTCACCCGATACGGGAGCTGCAGGCGCAGATACGAGGCCAGAGCGGTCCAGTCGAGCTGCTCGGTCGGGCGAACCTCGCGGGTATTGCTGTGCACACGAACACCAAAGTCGCCAGTTGACAGTTCACAGTCGACAGTTAACAGGACTGTCAACTGTCGACTGTCAACTGTTGACTGTGAACTGTCAACTACCAGTTTCCTACACTATCATGCGATCCATGCGCTTCGGGGGATCGCCAAGGGCCGCCGACCTCGCCGAACGCCTGACGGCGTTCATGGACGAGCACATCTATCCGAACGAGCCGGCCTTCCGGGCCCAGGTCAACGACGGCGATCGCTGGCAACCGACCTCGGTCGTCGAGGCGCTCAAGCCGAAGGCGCGCGCCGCGGGGCTGTGGAATCTGTTTCTACCCGAGAGCGAGTCCGGCGCCGGCCTGACGAACCTGGAGTACGCGCCGCTCTGCGAGATCATGGGGCGCTCGCCTGCGTTCGCGCCCGAAGTCTTCAATTGCTCGGCGCCCGACACGGGGAACATGGAAGTGTTGGCGCGCTACGGCACGGAGGAACAGCGCCGGCGCTGGCTCGAGCCACTGCTCGCCGGAACGATCCGGTCGTGCTTTGCGATGACCGAGCCTGACGTGGCCTCGTCGGACGCCACCAACATCCGGTCGAGCATCGTCAGCGCCGGCGCCGAATACGTGATCAACGGGCGCAAGTGGTACATCTCCGGCGCCGGCGATCCACGGTGCCGGATCGCGATCTTCATGGGGAAGACCAACCCCGATGCTCCACGGCACCAGCAGCAGTCGATGATTCTCGTGCCGATGGAGACGCCCGGGATTACGATCAGGCGAATGCTGCCCGTCTTCGGGTACGACGATGCGCCGCATGGACATGCCGAGATCACATTCGAGAACGTGCGCGTGCCGCGTCTGAACATGCTGCTCGGTGAAGGACGGGGGTTCGAGATCGCGCAGGGGCGGCTCGGCCCGGGACGCATGCATCATTGCATGCGGCTCATCGGGCTCGCCGAGCGGTCGCTCGAGGCGATGTGCCGGCGCGTGACCACACGCGTCGCGTTCGGCAGGACGCTGGCCGAACAGGGGACCATCCGCGCCGACATCGCGGAATCGCGGATGGACATCGACCAGGCGCGGCTGCTGACGCTCGAGGCGGCGCACCTGATGGACGCAGTGGGCAACAAAGCGGCGCGTCGCGAGATTGCGATGATCAAGGTCGTCGTGCCGCGCGCGGCCCTCCGCGTGATCGACCGTGCGATTCAGGCGTACGGCGCGGCCGGCGTGAGCGACGACTTTCCGCTCGCGGCGGCGTGGGCGCACACGCGCTCGATACGGCTGGCGGACGGCCCGGACGAAGTGCACCGGGATGCGATTGCGAAGATCGAGCTCAAGAAGTTTACAGTCGACAGTTGACAGTCGACAGTTGACAGCCCGAAAGGTGCGCGGCCTATTGATCCCGTCGACCGTGAACGGTGAACTGTCGACTCTGAAGGGACGGAGGATGTGATGAGACGGCTGCTGATTCCGGGCGTGCTGCTGGTGGCGGCGGTCGCGCTTCGAGCGCAGGGGCCCACGGCAAAGTCGGCGCCGACGACGGCCAGACCCTTCACCGTTGTCGAAACGACGATCGCCGAGATGCGGAAAGCGCTCGACGAGCGGCGCGTGACCTCGCATGAGATCGTCCAGCAGTATCTCGTGCGAATCGCAATCTACGAAGACACGCTGCGCGCCACGCTCGCCGTGAATCCCAAGGCGCTCGTGGAGGCCGACGAGCTGGACCGCGAGCGCGCGGCGGGCCGCATCCGCGGGCCGCTGCACGGCATTCCGATCGCCCTCAAAGACAACATCCACACGACCAACATGCCGACGACTGGCGGCGCCCTGGCGTTCGTCGGCTTGGTGCCGCCCTACCAGGCGACCATTACCGCCAATCTGCGCGCGGCGGGCGCCATCATCATCGCGAAGACCGGGATGACCGAGCTGGCCAACTGGGTGGCCGGTGGGCCGACGCCGATGCCGGCCAATTACAACGCCGTGGGCGGCTTCGGGTTCAATCCGTACGATCCGCGCCGCGATCCACGGTCGAGCTCCGACGGCCGCCCGGTGCTGACCACAGGCGGCTCGAGCTCTGGTGTCGGCACAGCCGCGAGCCTGTGGGCGGCCAATGTCGGCACCGAGACGTCCGGATCGATTCTCAGTCCGTCCAACCAGAACATGCTGGCGGGCGTCAAGCCGACCGTAGGCCGCATCAGTCGTTATGGGGTGATTCCCATCACGGCCGATCAGGACACGGCCGGGCCGATGGCGAAGTCGGTCGCCGATGTCGCGATCCTCCTCGGGGCGCTCGAGGGCGCGTCGCCCGACCCGAACGATCCAGCGACGCGGACGTGCCCGCCGCCGCCCGGCCGCGACTACACGCGATTCTTGCGAACCGAAGGACTGAAGGGCGCGCGAATCGGCATCCCGCGCGCCAATTACTACGATCGAGTGACGGCGCCCGGCGCCAACGCCGGACGCGGCGGCTTGAACACCGCGCAGGCGCGAGCGATGGCCGACGCGATCGGCGTCCTTCGGCAGCAAGGTGCGGTGATTGTCGATCCGGCCAACATCCCGAGCGTGCTGGATCCGGATCCGAGGAGCAACTCCCTCTTGTGGAACACGTGCTCGGGGTCGGGGCAGGGGAAGGGCAACGACGACAACTGCTCGACGGTCTTCAAGTACGGGATGAAACGGGATTTCAACGCCTGGCTTGCGTCGCTCGGGCCGTCGGCGCCCGTCAAGACGCTGGCCGAGCTGCGCGCGTGGAACACGGCGCACGAGCGCGCCGGCGCGATTCGCTACGGCCAGTCGAACCTCGACATTTCCGACGAGATGGACCTCGAAGCCGACCGCGCCCGCTACGAGATGGACCGCGCGAAAGATCTGCGGCTGAGCGCACAGCACGGCATCGACGAGGTGATGAAGGCCGAGCGACTCGACGCGCTGCTCTTCCCGGGAGGCGGGGGGGCCGCGATTGCCGCCAAGCCCGGGTACCCGACGGTGATCGTGCCTTTTGCGCTTCTCGCGAACGTGCCGTCGCCCACGTTCCCGGCCGGGTTCGACGCGAAGCCGCAGCCCTACGGCGTCAGCTTCACCGGCCTGGCGTGCAGCGAGCCGAAGCTGCTCGAACTGGCGTACGCCTTCGAGCAGGCCACGAAGCGGCGCGTCGCTCCGCCTTCCGCGCCTTAGCACGGACCGCTCGAAGCAGAACGACGAACGTCGCACGCAGAACGGAGAACGAGCGATGAGCAAGTCTCTACTGGCCGTCTGCATCATGTCGGCCTCAGTGTCGCTGCCGGCTGCGGACTGGCCGCAGTGGCGTGGCCCCAGCCGCGATGGCCTGTCGGCGGAAACCGGGCTGCTCGCCTCGTGGCCCTCCGGCGGCCCTCGCGTGCTCTGGCGCGCGTCCGGCCTCGGGGAAGGCTACTCGTCCATGGCCGTCGCCGGCGGACGCGTGTTCACGCAGGGGCAGAGCGGCGCGCAGGAATTCGTCATCGCGTTCGATGCCAAGACGGGCGCCCGCGCCTGGACCGCGCCGACCGGCCGTGCTTTCCGGGAATCCCGGGGCAACGGCCCGCGCGGCACGCCCACGATCGACGGCGACCGGCTCTACGCCATGGCGGCTGACGGCACCCTCGCCTGTCTCGAGGCGGCAACGGGCAAGGTCATCTGGTCACAGAACGTCGTGCAGAAGTACGGCGGCTCGATCATTCCCTGGGGCATGAGCGAATCGCCGCTCGTCGACGGCGCCCGTCTCGTCGTGGCGCCAGGCGGTCGCGGCGCATCCGTCGTCGCGCTCAACAAGATCGATGGCACGCTCATCTGGAAGGCGGGGAACGATCAGGCCGGCTACGCGTCCGCCATGCTGGCCGACATCGGCGGCGTCAGGCAAATCGTCACGCTCACGGGCGAGGCGGCGCTCGGCGTGCGCGCCGACAACGGCCAGGTCCTCTGGCGGTACACGAAGGTTGCCAACAACACCGCGAACATCGCCACGCCTATCGTGCAGGATGGTTACGCGTTTTTCTCGACCTCCTACGACACGGGCGGCGCGCTGCTCCGGATCGAGCCGCGCGGCGTTTCAGAGGTGTACTTCACGCGCCGGATGAAGAATCACTATTCCACGTCCGTGCTCGTCGGCGACGTGCTGTACGGGTTCGACGACAGCATCCTGACCGCCATGCGGTTCAAGACTGGCGACGTCCTGTGGCGGCATCGAAGCGTGGGCAAAGGCTCGGTCATCTACGCCGACAAGCACCTGTATGTGCTCAGCGAGGACGGCGCGGTGGCCCTGGTCGAAGCCCGCCCGGATCAGTACCATGAGGTGTCGCGCTTCGACATTCCCTCTGGCCGCTATCCAACGTGGGCGCCGCCGGTCATCGCCAATGGGCAGCTGTACATTCGTGAGCAGGATCGGCTGGTTGCCTTCGATATTCAGGCTCGGTAATTTCACCATGCTAAGGCCTGACGGTCACACTCAGAGGGTTCAGCATCGCGGTTGGGCTCGTGGCGGCGCCGATTGGCACGGGCGTTCCGACGAAGTGCTGGTACACCGTGAGCCGGTGTATGGTTTGCGGCTGCTCGGGCGCCAAGCGGAACGACACGTGTCCCTGGCCGTTCAGCGCGATCGTGTAGACGCCTCGCTCGCTCGCGAAGCGATCGATCGCAAAGGCCATGGCCCGCTCGGCGTCGAGCAGATGGCCCCACCCACTGACGACCTTCGCGCGGTTCGCCACCGAGGTCTCGTACGGCCTGAGCTCGCCCTGCGCAGCGGTTTGCACGTCCCACGCGTTGCCTTTCGCCGAAACCGTCTGCGTGAGCCGCGCCGAGTCGGTTCCATTCCTGAACGCGCCGTAGGTGCCGTTCTCTCCTCCGAAATCCCACGTCCACGGTTTGGCGCCGAAGGCGAGCGGCGTCTCGAGGGCCACCTCCCTCACCCGTCGCCCCGGATCGGTCACGACGATCGTCGTCTTGACCCAGGACTTGCTGTTGGGCATTTCGCACGTGACGGTGAACGTGGACGCGTAGTCGGCGTTCAGGGGGAGGCGGCCGGAGTACTGCAGCACGACCAGGAGCGGCCCGCGTTTGAGGAACTCGACGTTGAGCGATTCGGCGCCGACCAGTTCGTGGGGGCTGCCGGCCGCATCGGTGACCGAGACGCCGTTGGCGCCCGCGCCGATGAACTCGCCGCGGTAGCTCGCCGAGAGTACGAGCGGCGCGCCCCTTCGGCCGAACCGCACGTTGCCGATCTGGATGGCGTCGGCCGTCTCGGTGATCGCCAGGCCCCTGGGCGCGGCGGGCGAGACGACCCCGGCGCCGTACTCGAGCTGATATGTTCTCGACTCGCCGGGTCCAATGCTGACGTTGAAGTCCACATCCAGCGCCCGCACCGACCCGTCGTCCCATTGCGCCTGGGAGGAGACTTGGGCGGGGACGCCCGCCTCGTTGACCAGCAGCCGGGCGTGGGCGGCATCGGCGAGGACGCCCCTGGAAATGGGGACGCGCGCGCTCACAGGGTACTCGGTGCGCCGGATGCCCGTGGTCTCCGAGACCTGGATCGCGACGGTTTTCGGCGACTGCGCGTGCGGGCCCGCAATAGTGGCAAGACTCAAGAGAGCGATCCCGCAGGCGATCGTCGTGTGTTTCAGCATGAAGATATTCTCTGGAAGGGGGCGCTCCGGTCTATTCCAAGACGCGAATCCGGTGATTCTCGCTGTCCGTCACGTACAACACGCCGCGCGACAGAAACACTCCGTGCGGGCGGGCCAGCCGGCAGCCGAGCGGTTCGCCGTCGGGGCCGTCGCCGCGCGCGCCAGTGCCCATCACCGTCGTAATCGTGCCGGTCTTCAGATCGATCCGCCGAATCACGTGGCTCTCGGTGTCGGCGATGTAGACGCTGCTGTCGGGCGAGTATGCGATGCCCTTTGGCCCATTCAGCTTCGCGGCGGTGGCCGGTCCGCCGTCGCCCGCGTATCCCGTCTCGCCGGTGCCGGCGATCCGCGTCAGGCGCTCGGTGCGCCTGTCGATTCTGAAGACGGTGTTGCCCTCGCGGAGCGCGAGGTAGACGTTGCCGTCGGCGTCGGTGTCGATCGAGCGCGGGCCGTTGAGCGGCGCGCCCTCGAGCGGTCCTTCGTCGGGCGTGGCCCCGCGCTGGCCGGTGCCGGCGTACGTCCGGACGAGACCGGTCTTCATGTCGACGGCGCGGATTCGGCTGTTGGCGATGTCGCAAATCAGCAGATGGCCCGAGGCGTCGAACGCGATGCTGTGCGGCATCCTGAACTGGGCGCTCGCCGCGGGGCCACCGTCGCCCGAGAACCCCGCCGTACCGATTCCAGCCAGCGTGGAGACGAGGTTGGTCCTCGCGTCGATGCGTCGCACGACGTGCGCGTCGCGCTCGACGATGAACAGATTGCCCGTCGCGTCGAAGCGGATTTCATGAGGCGCCGAGAACGACGCCGCGAGCGCCGGGCCGCCGTCGCCGGCGTACGCTTTCCGCCCGTTGCCCGCGATCGTCGTGAGCCGGCCGGAGGCGAGGTCCAGGCGCCGCGTACGCCCGGTGTCGACCTCGCAGAAGTACAGCGCGCCGTCTGGGCCGATGACGACGCCGTAGGGATTGTTGACGAGCGCGCGGGCGGCGTCGATCGGATCCGCTTGAGAACCCGCCGTGCCCGTGCCGACGATGGTGCGCACGCGCTTTTGCTGCGCGCGCCCCGCTCGCGCAGACGCCGCCACGACAAATGCGGTTGCGACAAATTCACGCCGTGTCAGTCTCATGCTGATGTTGTCTTTCGTGGCCTGACGTGTTCCCTGGTCGCTATCTTCTTCGTGTCTTCGTGTCTTCGTGTCTTCGTGTCTTCGTGTCTTCGTGGCGTGTTTTCGTGGCCTATCGCCCCGTGTCGCGCGGCCCGCTCGCCGCGCGCGCGACGGTCCACGCGGCAATCAGCAAGAGCATCGCACCGATGGGGACGAGCGCCACCCCCAGGCCGGGATCGCCCGCGTAGAACCTTACGCCGCCCAGGAAGAATCCGCCAGGCAGAAGGAGACTCGCGCCGATGAGCGCGCGAGACGCCCGTCGTTCGGCACCGCCCATGGATGGAAGCGCGGGCAGAGAAACCGCAAAGGCGATGTGTACCAGGCCGAGCAGGGCGCCGTGCGCGTGCGCGAGGGTCCACATCAAGCGGCGCGTTTCGTTCGCGCCGTTCACGTAAGCGCCTACCTTGAAGCCGTGCAGCGTCTCGAGCGCCAGGCCGAGCGCTCCGAAGACCACAACCGACCACCATCCGATGCGCAGGTGCTTTGTGCCTGCGCCCGGGGTCGCTGGGGGGTCGCGTTTGTCGCCAGCCAATCGTCGGAATTGTAACAGGCGCCTCGGCTTAGCGCTCCTGGCGGATCGCGGGAGCTCCCACCCCGCTGGCGGACCTGATCGATTGACAACGGACCCTTCACGGGCGCAACATAGGGCCAGTATTTCCCCCCAAAGAACTGGGTGTCTGTTCCTGAGAAGGTGAGGGACGCGATGAGGATTGCTGGGTATTTCAGAGTCAGGGCCGTGGCGCCCTTCGGGTTGCTGGCCAGTCTGGTATTGCTGCCGGCGTCAGCGACCGCGCAATCGCCGCAGACGCCGACATTCACCAAGGATGTCGCGCCCATTCTGCAGCGCTCCTGCGTGGCGTGCCATCGTCCCGGCGAGATGGCGCCGATGTCGCTGATGACCTACGAAGACGCACGTCCATGGGCGCGGGCCGTCAAGACGCGCACGTCGGCGCGCGAGATGCCGCCGTGGCACATCGACAGGACGATCGGCATTCAGGACTTCAAGAACAACCCGTCGCTCTCCGACCAGGAGATTGCGACCATCGCGAAATGGGTCGACGGCGGCGCGCCGCGCGGCAATCCGGCCGACATGCCGGCTCCGCGTCAGTTCGCCGCCGATTCATCGGACTGGCAGTTCGCGCCCGATATCGTCATCAAGTATCCGCGCCACAAAGTGCCCGTGGCCGGTCCGGACCTGTACGGCAATCTGTACGCGGACATCCCCATCGACCAGGATCGCTATATCAAAGCGATTCAGACCAGGGCCGCCGATCCCCAGTCGCGAAAAGTCGTCCACCACGCGTTGTCCTACGCCGTTGATGACCCGGACGTGGAGGTCTCGGGCGACGACAGCCAGGGCGTGGATGGCGGGCAGTTCCTCGTCGAGTACGCGTCCGGGAAGAACGCCGAGGTCTATCCGGAAGACTCGGGCGTGTACCTGCAGCAGGGCAAGAAGGCGATGGTGAGCTACCATCTCCACTCCATCGGCGAAGAGACGATGGCCGGCATCGAGCTCGGCGTGCAACTCTATCCCAAGGGCTACGTGCCCAAGCATGTTCGCTGGTCGAAGCAGCTCGCTCAGTCGACGGCGGGCATCGATATTCCGGCCGGCACCGTCGCGCGCATCGACGGCTACGTCATGATGCACAAGGCCGCGCGTATCATCTCGTTCCAGCCGCACATGCACATCCGCGGCAAGCGCCAGTGTCTGGAGCTGATCTATCCGACGTCGGGGTCGTCCATGAAGAGCGAGATCGTCAGTTGCGCCGATTTCGACTACAACTGGCATCTGAACTACAGCTACGCCGACGCCGCGGCGCCGATCGTCCCGGCGGGCACCATCCTGCACACGATCAGCTGGCACGACAACTCGACGGCCAACCGCTCCAACCCCGATCCCAAGAACTGGGTGGGTGATGGCCAGCGAACGATCGATGAAATGGGCTTTGCGTGGATCGGCTGGTACGACCTGAGCGACGACGAATACAAGCAAGAGGTCGAGGCCCGCAAGGCCAGCAGCGTCAGAACGACGCAGCAGCAACAGCAGCCGTAAGCTGGAGATCGAGGCAGACTGCAGGTCGGGCCGGCCTGCAGTCTGGCCTCGCGATCGCCGCTTCGATCCCGCAGGTTCCCTTTAACAAACGTCGGAAGGTCCGTATGTCATCCCACATGCGATGGGTCGTCCCTGTAGCCGCGCTTCTCGTCCTGTTCGGCGCGCCGCCTGACTCGGCGGGGCAGGCCGAAGTCCAGAACAACTTCAAGTACAACTCGGGCCAGGATATCCAGCCCGTGTTCGAAGGCTGGTCGAGGAACCCCGACGGCTCGGTCAGCATGCACTTCGGGTACCTGAACCGGAACTTCGTCGAGCAGCCCGCGATCCCGGTTGGCCCGAACAATTCGATCGAGCCGGGTGGACCCGATCGCGGACAGCCGACGTTCTTCTACCCGCGCACGAACCGCAATCTGTTCAGAGTGTCCGTGCCGAAAGACTGGGGCAAGAAAGAGCTGATCTGGACCGTGACCGTGAACGGCAAGACGCAGAAGGCGTACGGCTGGCTGCAGCCAGAGTGGGAAATCGATCCCGCCGGCGGCGCGCAGACCGGCGGCCGGACCGATAAGGAATATCTGAGCAACAAGCCGCCGGCGATCGTCATCGAGGCGGCCTCGTCGGTTGCTCTCTCCGACAAGTTGACCCTGAACGCGACGTACACCGATGACGGCATTCCCAAGCCCGCGCCAGCGCGCAAGCCGGCGCTCGGGCAGGAGACGCCGCCGACGCTGCAAGGCAATGCCGACGCACCGGTGAATGTGCCGGCCGTCGCCACGCCGGCGGGCGGTGGAGGGGGAGGCGGGCGCGGAGGCGTTCAGGGGCCGACCGTGACATGGACCGTCTGGCGGGGCCCCGCCGCCGCCACATTCGCGCAACGAACCACGCCCGTGAAAGACGGCAAGGCGCAGACCACGGTGGCGTTCACGAAACCCGGCGAGTACATCATTCGCGGCCGCGCCAGCGACCGTTTCCTGACTTCCGACAGGGAGATCAAAGTCACGGTCAAGTGACCCTCAGAACAATTGGTAATCGGGTAATTGGGTAATTGGGCACCGGACCTCGTGCCGAAGCGGGCGCCGCTCATGCGTCGTTCGTGTTCGTTCTGCTGACTCTCGCGACCGCGCTCGGTGCGGCTGCCGTACTCTTCCGCGATCGACCGCTCCTCGAACACGAGGTAGCCGACCGCCCCATTCAGCGAAGCGAGGACCGCTACGTCTCGTCGCAGACGTGTCAGGCCTGCCACCCGGATCAGTACGCATCCTGGCACGCGTCGTACCACCGGACGATGACGCAGGTGGCGACGCGCGAGACGGCCCGCGCGACTTTTGACAACGTCACGGTCAGTGGCGTCCACGGCCGTCCGATGCGCCTCGATCACCGGGGTGACGAGCTCTGGGCGGAGTTCGACGATCCCGATTCGAGCCTGTCGCCAGAGCAGCGCGCGCGCGTGGAGCGCCGGGTCGTGATGATCACGGGCTCGCACCACCAGCAGGTGTTCTGGTACGCCACCGGAAAGCGTCGGCTTCTCGGGCAGCTTCCTGGCGCCTATCTGATTGGAGAGCGGCAGTGGATTCCGCGCCGATCCGCGGTGCTGCATCCGCCGAGCGACCCGCCCTTCTCCGAGACCGGCCATTGGAACAGCACGTGTATCGCCTGCCACGCCACGTTCGGCAAACCGCAGTTCGATACACCCTTTGGATCGCAGCCGATCGACACGCAGGTCGTGGAGACGACGGTCGCCGAGTTCGGCATTGCCTGCGAGGCGTGTCACGGTCCGGCGGCCGATCACGTCGCGGCGAACAGCAATCCGCTCCGTCGGTATCTTCTGCACCTCACGGGTCGGCCCGATCCGACGACCGTGCAGCCTGCGCGGCTGCCGGCGCAGTTGTCATCGCAGGTGTGCGGCCAGTGCCACGGCATTTGGGAGTTCTACGACCGCGCGGGTGAGCGCGACGCCAACGCGCGCGGGCTGCCGTACCGGCCCGGCGATGAGCTCGTGGCGACTCGCTTCCTCGCGCAGCCCACCGTGAATCGTGAGACGCCGACCATGCAGGCGCTCGTCGCCGACGACGCCGGATTCATTCGCGATGCGTTCTGGCCCGACGGCATGGTGCGGGTCTCGGGCCGCGAGTACAACGGGCTCCTCGAGTCGCCGTGCTTCAGGAATGTGCCTCGTGGGTCAGGTGGGCTGTCCTGTTTCTCGTGCCATACGATGCACAAGGCCGACAACGATCCCCGATCGCTCGCCGAGTGGGCCGACGACCAGCTGGGCGCGGGCATGGACGGCAACGAGGCCTGCCTGCAGTGCCACGACCGTTATCGCTCGAATCTGCCTGCGCACACGAAACACGCGGCGGACTCGACGGGAAGCTCCTGTTACAACTGTCACATGCCGTATACGGCCTACGGCTTGTTGAAGACCATCCGCAGCCACACGATCAGCAATCCGTCCGTCGCCGAGAGCGTGGACGCGGGCCGGCCCAATGCGTGCAACCTTTGCCATCTCGACAAGACGCTCGACTGGACGAGGGACGCACTCGATCGATGGTACGGCCCGCCACGCGTTCCGCTGGCCCCGCTGAACCCACTGGATGTTGACGACCGATCGGTGGCGGCGTCTCTGTTGTGGATGATCCGCGGCGACGCGGGCCAGCGCGCCATTGCCGCGCAGGCCATGGCGTGGCCGCCTGCACAACGTGCGTCCGGCACCGATTGGATGGCGCCGCACCTGGCCACCCTCCTCGACGATCCGTACGACGCGGTGCGATTCATCGCCGCCCGCTCGCTCGGGACGCTTCCGGGCTTTGCCGGCCTTCAGTACGACTTCGTTGGGACTCCGGCGGAGCGCCGCCAGGCGCAGTTGAGGACCATGTCCACATGGGATCGCTCACGCGGTCCGGGCGTCCGTGGGATTCCGGAGCTGCTCTTCAACGCCGATGGAACCGTGAGCGTCGACTCGGTGCTGCGGCTGCTGAAGGCGAGGAATGCGCGACGGGTGCGGATGAGGGAGTAGAAGCTATCTCACACACGTCGGGCACCACGAAAGCACGAAATCACGAAAAAGAATACTAGGGGTTTTGTTTCGTGTTTTCGTGTTTTCGTGGCCGATCGCATATGTGAGATGACGGGGTCCTGTCACCTGCGCGCGAGCTGCTCCAACGATATCTTCAGATTCTCCTGGGCCCGTGGGTGACCTGGCTCGACCTGCAAGGCCGCGCGAAAGTGATCGATCGCCTCGCCCAGCTTCCCTTGGGTGCCGAGCGCCGCGCCGAGGTTGTTGTGCGCCTCTGCCGAGTCCGGCCGGATACGAACGGCCTCTCGGAAGTGTCCGATGGCCTCGTCCATCTGTCCCCGCGCGCCCAGCACTTCGCCAAGATTGACGTGCGCTTCGGCGTGTCCGGGCTCGAGCTTCAGCGCTGTACGAAACTGGCCGATCGCTTCGTCGAGCCGTCGCAGCGATCGTAGCGCGTTGCCCAGATTGTAGTGCGCGTCGGCGAAATCCGGCTCGAATCGAATCGCCTCGCGGTAGTGGCGCATGGCCTCGTCGATGCTGTCCTGGTCCGCGAGGACCATTCCCAGGTTGTTGTGCGACGCTGCGTGACCGGGGTCGTGCGCCAGGGCCGTGCGATATGACGCGATGGATTCGCTCGGCCGGCCCCTGTCGCGCAACGCGTTGGCCAGTTCGTACCACGCCCATGCGTTGTCGGGATTGTTCTCGAGTGCGTGGCGATTGAGCGCCTCCTTCAGAACCAGCCCAGCGTCTGCGCTTCCCGGCCGCACTTGAAGCTGCAGGTGGGCCATCTCGTCTGTCGATCGAAGACCAGCCACGACGCGCCTGGGGGGTCGGTTCGGGTTGCGAATATTGCCGGATGAATTGTCGTAGACGTACCGCATCGTGATCGTCGATCCACGCGGCAGCGCCAACGGCGCCGTATAGCGATAGATGTCCTGCCACTTGAAGTCCCATGCGTCGATCCTGATCAGCCACTTCTGGTCCCCGCCAGGCAGCGTGGCGAACGCCTCCATGGTCGTGGCCAGAAAGTGGGCGTGCGGATAGACGGCCAGTACGTCGAGATCGACGGGAAGCGTGAAGGTGTCTGACACCACGAACTGTCGTTCGCCCGGTGGAATGTCCAGGCTGCTGTCGGCGTCCAGGCGCATCAGCTGCAACGGTGCGAACGCTGCCGTGGGGGGCGGCGGATCGGTGAAGTAGAACCCGACCATCGGGTCGACGTTCTCGGGTTTCCCGGTGGGCGTCAGGTGCAGCTGGAGGACGAGGTCGGTGCCGGGCTCGAGGCGCCACGCGTGATCCCTGACGCCCGGAAACGGAGCCATGCCAGGCGTCCAACCGAGCAGATGTCCGTCGGGCGACTGCGAGTCGCCCATGTCCATGCCGTCGAAGCCGGGTCCTGGATCACGATCGTCGCGGCGGCGCGACGATCGGGTCGGGTCGACGCCGATGAGCGCGTGGTGCACGGCGCGCGAACCGCCGGGGCGAAGCTCCACGGTTTTGACGAATCGCTGAGCATTGACGGGGATCGGCACGACAAGATTTCGCCACGATTCGGCGCCGTCTGCAGCCACCGTGTACGCCTGTGGCAGCTTGACCACCAGATCCGGCGTGCCCAGCCGCCAGCCGTCCGCGAAACGCGGCGCTGCCGGCAGGTCGGGACGACCGCCCTCGAGGGCCCCCTGCTCGACCCAGACCTTGAAGGTCTCGATTTCTTGCGGCGCGAGCCGGCGTTCGGCGGCGAACGCGCCGTAGCCGGCCTTGGGGAGCCACGGAGGCATCACGCGGCGCTCGACCGCCGACACAATCGTGCGGGCGCGCTGTCGGACGTCCTCGTAGGTGAGCAGGTCGAACGGCGCCGATTCGCCCGGCCGATGGCACGGCGCGCAGTGCTGAAACACGATCGGGGCCACATCCCGGTTGAACGTCAACGGGCCCGGCGCCGGCCGGCCATTCGTGCTCTCCGTGGACGAATTCCGACAGCCCACCAGGGTCGCCACGGTGAGAAGTAGCCACGAAATCACGAAAGCACGGAAGAGGAAACCTGTTCTTGACACGCGCGATTGCAGCATTTTACGTTTGCGCCGGCGTGTGGTGCAGGACTTCAGTCCTGCCTACTGCGGCGCATGCAGGTCTGAAGATGCACTGCATCATGATGAAAACTGCCTAACAGCCCGTGGTGAAAGTCTGGCTGCATTCGACGGGCGATGCATCCCCGCCGGCTGCGTTGCTCCTTCCTCAAATATTCCCGATATTCTCGGTCGTCGCGC
>MEKT01000099.1:29683-29921 GCA_001767435.1 Acidobacteria bacterium RIFCSPLOWO2_02_FULL_65_29
GCGCGCTTCAGCGTGTGCGCGTTGAACAGCTCGGGCCGGGTTCTGATGAAGAAGGTCTCGGCAGTGCCCGCCCTTCGCTGGAAATCGTACTGAACCTCGACGTCGGGCTTGTCGTCCGAGGACGCGGCCACGTTGTAGACGAGGAAGGTCACCGAGAGTTTGTCGCCCCGGCCGAACGTGGTTCGGAGGGCCGGCGTCAGTTTCGTGCCCCACCACACGTACGGCTCGTCCAGCTGCT
>MEKT01000099.1:30005-30446 GCA_001767435.1 Acidobacteria bacterium RIFCSPLOWO2_02_FULL_65_29
GATCGGGGACGGTCACCTCCTGTTTGAGCACGACCGTTCTGGGGCGGGTTCCTTCGGCGGTGGCCTTCTCGGTCAAGCCGACGTACACGTCGTACTCGCCTGGCGGCGCCGTGAAGCCACGGCTCATTCGACCGTCGCGAGGCCGCTCGAAGATTGCGGCGTCCTCGAAGGGATACTGGGCCAGCGCGTCTCGGGGCCCCGGCGCGGGCGCCGGCGCACCGCGCTTGACCACGCGCAGGTACATCGCCACCGGGTACGACGTGAACTCGCCGTGTTCGATCGATAGGGTGAAGGGCACGAACACCACGCCCGCTTCGGCGTTCAGGAAGTAGCCGTGCCACGCCAGCCCGACGTCGGACGGGGCCGGCTTTCCGGCGGCGACCTCTTCCACGAGCTTGAAGAGTGGCCTGACCTGGTTCCACTCCTCCTCGGTCAGCGTTC
>MEKT01000100.1 GCA_001767435.1 Acidobacteria bacterium RIFCSPLOWO2_02_FULL_65_29
GAGCCCCTGATCTTCATTGAGGCGGCGCTCGCGCGCGGGATGCCGGCGAAGGTGCAGCCTCTGCTGGATCCCGAGGCGACGATCGTGGATCCGACCGGGGCCGATTGCGCAGTGTTCTACTCGATTACGAATTGCCAGGAAGGGCTGCGCGGCGTCTCGTTCGGCAATTTTCTGATCAAACAAGTGGCTGAGGAGCTAGGCAGAGACTTTCCGCAGTTGAAGACGTTTGCGACGCTATCGCCCGTCCCCAGCTTTGGAGAATGGATGATGAACGGTGACTACCCACTGACTGTGGACGACCATCCAACGGCGATCCGAAAGATTATCGAAAAGCTGCGTGTGGGTCAGCCACCCGAGCCCCTGATCGGTCCCGCCATCCAGGCAGAGCTCAGTCGCCTGTGCGCCTACTATCTGATGTACGCGAGGCGCGGCGAGGCCCCGCTCGATCCCGTGGCTCGGTTTCACTTGGCCAATGGCGCTCGTCTCGAGCGACTCAATTGGATGGGCGACACGTCACCGGCGGGCCTGACCCGCTCTCTCGGGTTCACCGTGAATTACGTCTACCGGCTTGCCGACGTCGAGCGGAATCACGAGACGTACGCGAACGCCTATGGCATCACCGCTTCACCCGAATTCCAGCGCCTCGCCAGAATGGGTCGGCGCGCGTACGAATCACGACCACAACCGCCATCAGTCGACGCGTCAGACTGATCGACTAGAACACCTTGCGGCTCTCCAGGTTCTTCTCGATCGCCTGCCTGGCCCGCATGATCGGGCGCATTTTCTTCTGCGACGCCAGGGCCAGCTGGTCCTCTATGTGCTTCGACCCCGGACGCGACCAGTTGCCGTATCCGAGCAGCGCCTCACCGGTCGGCGGGCCGGTCTTCGAGAACTCGACGACGGCGTAGAACGTGTCGCCACCCTGAATCTGTGTGGTCCCGCCGACAAACGGACCGACGCCGACAGTTCTGATGCCGCCCAACGCGCTGGGAATGCCGTTCCCCGGCAGATCCAGAGAGCCCTTGCGGAGCCGGATCACGTCGCCCCAGATCACGTGCATCGTGTCGTACTCGGTTTCGAGGCGCCGCGCCTCAGTGTCCAGCAACGCGATAGCCTTCGCCGGATCGGCAAATCCGCGCGGTGTCGTGAGCGGCTGGCTGGGATCCGCGGGCACCGCGTAGCCGCCGATGCTCTGGAAATTGTTGCCCGCGGCCTGAACGAAACGGAGGAACAGGAACGTGCCGTCGCTGGTGGTTTCCCCCTGCCGATCCCACTTCGCCAGAATCTCCGCGGCCTCCTTCGCCTTCGCAGTACCGCTCTGACGAGCGGCCGCGACCAGATCGTCCACGAAATGATCCGCGATCTCGCTGTGTGTCGAGAGCTTCATCGCTCTCAAGTCGGCGAGGGTGATCTTGCCCGGCGCCGACAGCAGGCGGATGCTGCGCTGTGATCGCGGACCGAGACTGGGCAGCGGCGCGACATACGGTGCGAATTTCGCGGGGTCGATCGCCATGGGAAAGGTCGATGTCCACGGCGAGTCGTTGCAGTTCTGCACCCAGCCGCTAGGCGGATCGATGACCTGGGGCAGCTGGTCGAAGGGCAGGATCTTGTCGGTCGAGATGAGGTCCGACCTGTCGCCCGGCACGACACCGCTCCAGTACCGGTAGTCGCCATGCGTGCGGACGGGCGGTGCGGCGTTGTAGACGTACATGATGTGGCCATCGCGATCGGCGTACGCCGTGTTGAACAGCGGCAGCTGCTGCATGCGCATGGCCTGCCGCCATTCCTCGAGGTTGCGCGACAGGCCCATCCGCCAGAACTGCTCGAACATCCTGGGCCGGTCTGCCGCCACGACGCGCAGCGCCACCGTGACATCGCGCCGATCAGAAAACACCGGACCGTGCACCGAGCGCCGGATGGTCAGCAGTTCGTCACGCAGGGTACCGTCAGCCTGCCGCACTTTGATGATCTGCTTCTCGACCTCGAACGGCTTGGTCTGGCCATCGAGCACGTAGCCGCCCTCTCTCAAGGTGAGCCGGTAGACGTCTGCGCCCGTGGGGCCATTCGTCGTCTGGGTCCAGGCCACGAACTCCGTGAAGCACTGCCGAAGGACTGGGAAACCAACCCACACCGCGCCGTACGAGGTCACGCCCGGCGCCGTCAATTGAACTTCGAAGTACGTATCTCTATCTGCCCATGCGAGGTGCGAGTTGCTCAACAGCATGGCGTTGCCGGACGCCGTTTTTGACGGTCCGATGGCCCATGCGTTCGACCCATGCGTCTCCACTTCCTCGCGCCTCGCCTTGCTGTACACACTGCTCTCGCTAGTCAGCCAGTCGTAGTGGATGATGCGCAGGCCGTGCGCGTAGACGTCTTCCGGCGTCAATGGCAGGACGGCCTTGGCTGCGGGGCTAAGCATGTCCGGGTGCTCGATCGCCCACGCGTTCAAGCCGGCCGCGAACGCACGGATGAGCGGAGCAAACTCTGCTGTCTGTTGCGACGCCCACGTCTTCGCTTTCTGGGGAATGCCCGCTGTTCGCACCCAACGATCACTGGCGAGGTTGGAGTCGCCGTAGAACTCCGCGCCGCGCCCTCGCGCTTGCGCGTAGAGGCGCACGAGGAGTTCCGAATGCCCCTCCATCTGGGCGTACCCGTAGGCATAGAAAAGACTGGCGTGATCGGGCGCGAATATGTGTGGGATTCCATAATGGTCCCAGAGAATCTCTGTTCCTTTCTCGGGAACGGCGGCTGCGCTCGGGGCGGCGGTAACTGTGGCGAGCGCGAAGGCCAGCACGAGGGCGACGTGCCAAGCTGGAATGAATCGTCTCTTGAGGTGTTTCATAGCGGCACCATACACCACTCGCCCGTTCCTTGCACCTGCGAAACACGGCTGAATCTGCGTTTCCCAAAGAGATCAGAGATCCAGAAATCTGCAGTCAGCCCTCACTTGCCACAAGGTGCAACATTCCTTCCGGGAGGCGGTCGGTAACATTCTCGGGAGTCTGCGGGCGCCGGACGTCCCGGCATTTCTCCCCAGTGTGCACCACTATCTGTCTGAGAAGAGGGGCGGATGAGAATCGGGAAATCGTCGGTTGGCTGTGTCGCGGTGCTCATCGTGTTCGGCGCCGCGATGACCGGATGCGCCGGCCGTCCGCCCGCCGAAGCGCCGGCCGACCTCATTTTGCTCAATGGGAAAGTGTTCCCGGCCGACGGCAGCGGCGTGTTCCACGAGGCGCTCGCGATTCGGGGCAACACGATCGCGGCCGTTGGATGTTCTTTCCGCGTGAAGAGTTCGAGCGCATTGTCCAGATGCTGGACGGTCGGGGTTGGCAGATCATGGTGCATGCGCTCGGCGACGGTGCGGTGCGCATGGGGCTGGACGCCTTCGAGCGGGCGGCCGCCGCGCTCCCCGCCCCGTCGCGCGGCCGTCGCCATCGCCTCGAGCACGTCTCGTACATGGATCCGGCCGACGCGCAGCGCTTCTCGAAGCTGGGCGTCATCGCCGCCTTTCAAGGCGGCGCCGCTTTCGTGCCTCCGAACGCTCTTCCCGCGTCGACCGCGAGCCCGACCGTGGTCAATGTGGGCGTGGAGCGGTGGGCCAAGCACGGAGGGCTCGTGAACGACGTGGTTGGCAGCGGGGGTCGGCTGACGCTCGGGAGCGACTGGCCGGTGGCCCCTTTCAATCCCACGGGGCGGATTACCGGCGTCGTCAACCGGCCGATCAGGCCTGGAGGCAGGGATCAGCGGATCTCGCTGCCCGTTGCGCTCGAGGCGTACACGCGGGGGCCCGCGTGGGCGTCGTTCCAGGAATCGCGCGTGGGCACTTTGCGCGCCGGCATGCTGGCAGACGTCGTCGTGCTGGCGAGCGATGTCTTTTCGCAGCCACCGGCCAAGCCGGAAGACGTGGCCGTCGTGACGACCATCTTCGACGGGAAGGTCGTCTATCGCGGCTTGCCGCGAGAGTAGCGCGGCCCGTTCAGGGACCGCGACGTGACGCTCGGGAGATCGTTGAATCGCTCGTCCTGACGACATCCAGACGGGTCGCTTCAAGACGTCTCGGCGCTGAGCATGGCGGCCGACAACTGAAAGTCCTCGACGCCTGCCACAACTTGCAACGGAGTTGTCTACGCGCCTGTCGTAGCATCTCGTCGGTCAGTCCCACGTGACCCGGAGCTTTGTAGCCACAAGTCATTGGGTCACAGCACCGCCGCTGCCGCTGGCGACTCTGCGCGCCGCAGGAAGCGCGCGCCTTCATCGCCCAACTGGACAAGGGCCAGCAACTGACACCGCGGGATGCCACGCACGGCGCGTCGTACACTCATCGTCAGCGATCCGGAAATCTGAAGTCAGCCGATCTTGCCACAAGGCGCAACACTTCCTCCGCGAGGCCAGCGCTACCATCTCCGCGTAGTACCGAGGACTGAGGGTTTCCCCGGCCGTTCCGCGAGCTGACTCGCCGTCGCGCAAGGAGGGCGTAATCATCTCCGGCAATCGGATCTTCGTCAAAGACACATCGTCGCTTGCACTCTGGACGTGCGGCTTCAACGGACACGACCGCGGCCCGCGCGCGGTAAAATGAGGGAGTCATGACCATGCACGACCGTCGAACGTTTCTTGGAATCGCCGCCGCCTCGTTGCTGCCTGTCCGTACTGGTGCACAGGCACCGGCGCAACGCTCGCCCAATGAGCTCGCTCGACACGCGTTGACAGGTCCTCTCGAAGGATTCGAAGTGGTGCTCGTCCAATTGAACATGTCTTCGGGCCAGCGCAGTTCAGGACCTGGACATCGTCATCCAGGGCCCGTGCTCGGCTATGTTACGGAAGGGCAGATGCTGTTTGCCATCAACAACGAGCCGTCACAGGTGTTGCAGGCCGGCGGCACGTTCTTCGAGCCGACGGGTGCTGTTCATACTTCGAGCGGCTCCGCGGCGCCCGATGCCGCTGCGCGTGCGGTCGTGTTCATGGTGGTCCCCAAGGGCAGCCCGTTGACAGCGCCCGCGTGAGATCGGCGGCGGCTAAGTGACGCGTCGGTGCGTTGCTCCGGAGAATTGAGAGTCCGCACCAGTTCGTCGACGGCTTCACTGCGGCCATCGATCACGAGCGTCTGTTTAGGGCCACTCTGGACCGCTTCAAGATCATCGCGGGCTGAAGGCGAAATCGATTATGCCGAGCCGTAGAACACTTCTTGCGCTCGCAACGGCCCCGCTGCGCCAATAGGGATACGCTAAAGGTTAGGAGTCTAGTCTTATGAGTAACCGATATACGATCATTTTCGCGATCTGCTTGTGCACCATAGGCAGCGTGGCTGGTACGGCTGGCCAGTTACCGTCGTATCCGGCCGGCAAGCCTGGCGATGCGGGATACATCGCCGAAGATCCGCAGTTGGCGCGCCTGGTTGGGTTGCCCGGTCCATCGATCACGCTACGGTCGATTGACGGAGGCAGGATCGACATCGTCAACAACTATGGCCGCAAACCGATCTACCTCAAGCTCTGGGCCACGTACTGCATCCCGTGCCGGGCGCAGATGCCGGAATTCGAGAAGATCTACGAGGCGTATGGCGATCGCATGCAGATCGTTGCCGTCAACGCCGGTGTCGGCGACGATCCGGCCAAAGTTCGAGCCTTCGTCGCCAACGCGAAGCTGCGCATGCCGGTTGCGATTGACGATGGCAGCCTCGGCTCGTGGCTCAAGATGGAGGCCACACCGTTCCATGTGCTGATTGGCCTGGATGGCCGAATCGCGCATGCGGGGCACCAGGACGGTCCCGGTTTCGACGCAGCAATTCGGCGGGTGCTTGCGAGCGCCGCCACGAGCAGTCGGATCGAAACGACAAGAGTGGATTCCGTCGCGGCTCTCAAGCCGGGCAACCTCGTCCCGGCTCTGGACCTTCGTGGCGCCGACGATACGCCGGTGCGCTTCAGGGAGGGCGCCACCGGGCGGCCCAGAGGCGTGCTATTCACTGCAGTTTGGTGCGAAAGCTATCTGAAGGACACCGAACCCCAGACCGTCGAGGCCTGCCGCCGCACTCGCGAACTGGTCGATGAACTGTCACAAAAGGGGACGCTTGACTGGCTTGGCGTGGTGGCGCATCTGTGGACAACGCCGAGGTCTCTCAATTCGTATCAGACACGCATGAAACCGCGTGTGCCAATGGCGGTCGATGGCGATGGGCGAGCGTTCCGCGCGTTCGGCATCGGGCGCCTTCCCGCGGTGGCGCTAATCGCTGCCGACGGTCGTCTGGTGCGGATCCTCGGTCCAGACGATACCGATCTCGTTGCTGCAGTCGAAAAGCTGGCGATACAGCATTAGGCTTTACGCATCCGCCGCAACACCGAAGCACCCGATATCTCCGGTTGCTCGCTGCTCATCGTGCCCCGGCCGCGAGCGACGACATGCGAGCGGCTTGCAAGTTCGTTGGGGACGCTGACGGATGGTCTGGGCCACGGTCGCGTGAGCCGGAGCACGCCGCCGCCCCCCCGACCAGCTGCAGGACCGCCTATGTCACCGCGCGCAAAATCCGCTGGCAGCCGAAGTCCATCCTCGGCTGTCGTGAGGGGAGGGGCTGACGAGGGTCTGAGAACGGGCGTTATGCCGACCGCCAGACGGCGTTCATGTTTCCTATCGTCGGTCGCAGGATCCGTTGACGGCTGCACCGAGCGCGCTCGCTGATATTCATCCCGAGACCGTTGTTCTCGACGGCAAGGTGGCGTACCCGTTGGCGAAGGGCACGCAGTAGGAGGATCCGCGATTTGGGGGGGCGGGTGCCTTTCAGCAGTACAAGGGAGGCACGCATGCTGCCGGTCCGTGCGCCGTCACTGGAGCGGACTGGTCCCGATCGACTCGTCCTCACGCCCAGCCCGAAATGGACAGGTGCTCGCCGGGAGTTGACGGTCGAGCGGCTCCAGAGGTGAGTTGCCACAAGCTGCAACACCTCCCGCCGAGGGCCGCGTTGCAGAATGAGCGCGCAATCGAAGTGCGCCGCGATAGGAGAAATGATGCGAAACCTGCTTGCCGTCATGCTCATGCTGGTCGCTTTTCCAAGTGGCGATTCTGCCGCGCCTCAGCAGCCTGCGACGCCCGCCGCTGCCACGGCCCGACCGAGGCTGCCGGCCGTCATCCGGAAGGCCGACGTGATCTATGGGCGCGTCCAGGGATCGGCGCTGCTGGCCGACCTTGCGTACACCGAGACCCAGGGACTGAAACCAGCCATCGTCTACGTGTTCGGCGGCCGCTGGCGTGCGGGCTCGCGCCTGGACAACCAAGGGAACTGGGAGCGCCTCGCCCGATGGGCTGAAGCGGGCTTCTTCACGATGACCGTCGACCATCGCCTGGTCGAGGGCTCGCCCGCACCGGCCCCCTACCAGGACTCGCTGTGCGCGATCCGCTGGCTGCACGCGCACGCGGCCGAGTATGGTGTCGACGAAGGCCAGATCTACATCATCGGCAACTCCTCGGGCGGCCACATCGCTGCGCTGACCGCCATCCTCGGCGACAACATCGACGCGTATCCGCGCACGGGCGGCTGGGAGAAGGCTCGCAGCGACGTTCGCGCAGGCATCGCCGTCGCGGCACCCTACGATCTGAACACCTTGTCGTGGGGCAACCTGTGGACGCCGCTGGCGGGCGACATTCAGGCCGCGCGCCGGCAGGCGTCTCCCATGTTCCAAATCGCTGCAACGAGCAAACCGCTCCTCGTGATTCATTCCGACGACGATCAGTCGGTTCCGATCCAGCAGGCGCTCGACATGGTCAGGACGCTCTCGGCCGCGAGAATCCCGCACAAGTTCGTCCACTACAAGGATCGCGGCCACATGGGGCTGACCGAAGAGGTGTTGCAGGAAGCGCGGGCCTTCATCGCCCAATCCGGCAAGGGCAGCAACTGAGGGCGGTCGCGAACGCGACGTCGGACACCGACCGCGCTTCACGGAAGCGCCAGCGCGGCGCAGGCAACATTAGCTCACGCTCATCCTTCATTGCCGAACCAAAGGTTCATTGCTGGAGATTACCATGACCCACATGAAAGCGATGACCGCCACCCTGCTCCTCACGATGCTGTGTGCCGCATCGGCCGCGGCGCAAACGGTCACCACCAACACGGCCTCAATTATCGGGACGGTCGCCGACTCCACCGGAAGCGTCGTACCCGGCGCGGCGGTAAGCGGGCCCGGCCCGGCGCTGATGGGCGGTCGACGCACCGTCACCGATGCGAACGGGACTTACCGCCTGACCGCGCTGCCGCCCGGCGTTTACCGGGTCGGCTTCGAGCTGCAGGGATTCCGCACGGTCGTACGGGAGGACATCTTCATCGCGACGGGGTTCACATCCGGGGGCAACGCCTACCACGGGAGCTTCTCCTTCGACTACCAGAACGAATCGATGGAGGCCCGCAACATCGACGCCGGCCAGATCGCCGCGGGCCTGAGGGGAAGCGAGTTCCTGGACGTTCGCGACTTGAATCGCCTCGAGTATTTCCGTGACCTGACGGCTGACGTTGGAGGATACGTCAAGGAGGACCGCGTGTGGTGGTACGCCTCCGCGACAACCGGACCGGCCAGCGATTCCCGACGCTCATCGACGATGTACAGGAGACGGCCCGATGGTCGCGTTGTTCCGGTCGGAGACCGCAACACGCCGCCGGAATGGGTCGCTCTGGCGCTACATAAGGTGGCGATGCGTTCTGCTTCGTCGCCGAATTCTGTTTCGTGAAGCTTCAGCAAGTTCTCGGGCGCCGTGACGTGTTTGCTCTCGCGTTCGGCGCCATCATCGGATGGGGCTGGGTCGTTCTGTCCGGCTCGATGATCGATCAGGCAGGCAGCCTGGGATCGGTCATCGGGGTGCTTCTTGGCGCCATCGTGGTGAGCCTGGTCGGGCTAACGTATGCGGAGCTGACGGCCGCTCTGCCGCGCGCCGGAGGAGAGCTGGGGTTCACGTATGCCGCGATGGGGCCCACGTGGTCTTGGTGGTGCGGATGGTGGCTGGCGTTCGCCTACCTTGGCGTCTGTGCGTTCGAGGCAGTCGCAATCGGCACGGTGCTCACCTCCGTGGCACCGTGGCTCAGAGGGAGTCCCCTTTATAGTCTTGCGGGCGCCCCGGTGTTTGGGCTCGCGATCGTGGTCGGCTCCGCAACCGCGCTCTTGATTGGCATCCTGAACTGGCGGGGGGCGAGCATCAGCGCTCGCGTTCAATGGACGGCGACTGCGGGCTTGCTGGCCGTAGGGGCGGCGTTGTTCGTGGCGGCGGCCGCCAGCGGCGACGTGGCGAATCTCGAGCCGCGCTTTCTCGGGTGGTCCGGCGTGCTCAACGTCTTGACCGTGACACCATTCCTCTTTGTGGGCTTCGACGTCATCCCGCAGGCCGCCGAGGAGATTCGCATCGAGCGCCGCCAGATTGGTGCGGTCATCCTCTTCTCGATTGCTCTGGCCGCCGTGTGGTACTCGCTGGTTCAGTTGAGCGTCGGAGTCGGGCTTCCACTCGCCGAGCACGCTCGGGCCGAGCTACCGACGGCAGCGGCGGCATCACGCCTGGTGGGATCACCGATGGCAGGATGGGTGATCGTGATCGGCGGCCTGCTCGGGATTCTCACGAGCTGGAACGCATTTTTCGTCGGGGCGACGCGGCTGCTGTTTGCGATGGGGCGCGGCCAGATGCTGCCAGCCGGGTGGGCGCGTCTGCACGGCCGGCATGGGACGCCGATCGTCGCCATCGCGTTCGTGACGACGGCGTCGATGTTCGCGCCGCTTCTGGGGCGGCAGGCTCTCCTCTGGCTTGCGAACGCCGCGAGCCTCGCAACGGTCATCGCCTACGCGATGGTGACCGTCGCGTTCGTTCGATTGCGCGTGCGTGAGCCCGCGATGGAGCGGCCGTACCGAGTTGCGGGTGGCACGATTTTCGGGCCGCTCGCGGTGGCCGTGACCTGTGGATTCGTGCTCTTGTATCTGCCGCCGAGCCCGTCCGCGCTCGCGTGGCCCTTCGAGTGGGGTATCGTCGGCGCGTGGGTCGCCGCCGGCGCCGCGGTGTTTCTACGGGCTCGCCGGTCTCCCGCGTGGCGCGACCGGCACGCCCAGGCGCGCGCCCTACTTGGAGAGTTCGCACCGTCCGGAGACTGAGGAAAGGAGCACTTATGCGTCAGTACGGCACCGCGATAACAGCGGTTTTCGCATGCGTCGCTGGCCTGGCGGCGGCGGCCTGTCAACGCCAGCCGTCCGAGCCCGCCGACCTCGTGCTGCTGCGCGGCAAGATTCTGACGGTCGATTCCAATGACCGCGTGGCCGAGGCGGTCGCCGTGGCCGGCGGCAAGATCGTCGCCGTGGGCTCGAATGAGGCAATCGAATCACATGTGAGTGAAGGGACGCGGGTCATCGACCTCCAGGGGCGGACGGCCACGCCGGGCCTGATCGACTCGCACACGCATTTCAGCGCGGCCGCGGAGCTCTACAGCATCGACCTGAGCGATGTGCGCATCACGAAGATGGCGGATGTCCTCGAGCGGGTTGGGGCGCGGGTCAAAGATCTGAAGCCGGGTGAATGGGCGGAGGGTCGCGGGTGGGACGAGGGCAAGCTCGCCGAGCGCCGCTACATTACAGCGGCGGATCTCGATCGAGTCTCACCGAACAACCCCGTCTGGCTCACCCACACGACCGGACACTACGGCGTCGCGAACAGTGCCGCGCTCAAGATGGGCGGGGTTACACGGGCCACGAAAGATCCGCCTGCCGGTACGATCGACCGCGACGCGCAGGGCAATCCCACGGGTGTCCTGAAGGAGTCGGCCCAGGGGCTCGTCGCAGGCAAGGTCCCGGCACTGACGCGCGAGCAGCAGAAGAACGGGATCATCAAGATCATCGAGGACTTCAACAAGGAAGGGATGACCGGTGTCAAAGATCCAGGCATCGGTCAGGCCAAGTGGGATCTCTATCAGGAGCTCCTGAACGAGGGAAAGCTCACGGTGCGCGTGTTCGCGCTTTGGCGGGAGCGGTCGATCGAATCGATCAAGGGCGCGATCGCCCGCCTCGAGAAGTTGCCCAGGCCGCCGGCATCGCTCGGCGACGGGCGTCTTCTGTCGGGAGGCGTCAAGCTGGCCATCGATGGCAGCGGCGGGGCGCGGACGGCGTGGATGTACGACGACTGGAACAAGGACTTCACTGGGAAGGACACCGGAAACAAGGGCTACCCGACATTCCCGCCTGACCAGTACCGCGAAGGCGTGATGCTCCTGCACGACGCCGGCATTCATGTCAGCACGCACGCCATCGGCGATCGGGCCATCGACTGGGTCGTCGACACCTACGATCAGGCGTTGGCCCTGAAGCCGACACGCGGCCTACGGCACGGCGTGATTCATGCCAACACGCCGACCGACCACGCGAACGAGGTCATGGCGCGTCTCCAGCGCGAATTCGACGCGGGATACCCGGAAGCCCAGGCCACTTTTCTCTGGTGGCTTGGCGACAATTACGCCGCCAATCTCGGACCCGACCGTGCACTTCGCCTGAAGCCCTTCAAGACCTGGGTGGACAAAGGCATCAAGTGGGCCGGTGGATCTGACTACGGCGTCACGCCATTCGCCGCGCGGTACAGTCTGTGGGCGTCGGTCGCCCGAAAGACGCTGAACGCCACGCACGGCTTGCAACCCTTCGGAACCAGGGAAGCGGTCGACATCAGGACGGCGTTGCGCGCGCAGACGATCTGGGCCGCGCACCAGATGTTCCTCGAGGATCGCATCGGATCCATCGAGGTCGGCAAGGACGCCGATATCGCCGTGTGGGACCGCGACATGTATACCGTGTCCGGTGATGACTTGAAGGACCTCAAGGCCGAGTTGACGCTCGTCCAGGGCAAGGTCGTGTTTCACGACACCGCCAGTCCCGTGACGATTCGGTGAGGGTGCCATTTGCGTGGACGCGACAGGACAGTCGCTCGATGGAGCATCGATGATCCGGACAGGACCCGTCGAGAGTGCGCGGCTGGAGAGGGCCCGCGCGATAGGCGGACGACTCCGCGCGGGCCTGCTCGATCTGCACGAGCAGCCCACAACTCAAGCGGCACCCGCCGCCGCCGCCCCTCGCAGGGGCGCGGGCCGCAAAGGTGACGGCGCGAGGCGCAGCAAGAAAGCCACGCGCGAGCGCGCAATGAAACGTCTCTTGAGGTGTTCGCAGCGGCACCATACACCCTCGCCCGGCCCTTGCACCTCCGAACCACGGCTGAATCTGCCTTTTTCTGACGAGATCAGAAATCCAGAAATCTGCAGTTGGACCTGACCTGCTACTTAAGGTGCAACACGGCTTGGAGGAGACCTTTACTAACGGGAGGACACGATGAAAAGACGCGATTTCGTCAAGTACGGCGCCGCCCTCGGGACCGCGTTCGCCGCTTCGGACGTGGGTGCGCTCTTGACGGAGCAGTCGAGCAGCGCCGCCGCGCCGCCAGCCGCCCCACCCGCCAGCGGTGGCGACCTTGCGGTCGTGAACGCGAAGATCTTGACGCTCGATGTCAAGCGGCCGCGCGCCGAGGCGGCACTCGTGCGTGCGGGACGCATCGCCCTGGTGGGGAGCACTCAAGACGTGCGTGCGGCCGCCGGACGCGCGCAGGTATTCGACGCGGCAGGACGCACCGTCGTGCCGGGGTTCGTGGACGCGCATTGTCATATGGAGGTGGCGACTTCGGCGGCGGCCTACATGGTGTCGGTGCATACGCCACCTCACACCAGCCTGGCCGGGATCAAAGAGACGTTGCGAAAGAAGGTCGCCTCCACTCCGAAGGGCGGGTGGATTATCGGCCGCGGCTCGTTCAACCTCGAGAACAACGTCACGGAGAAGCGGTTGTTCACTCGCGAGGACCTCGACGCCGTGAGCCAGGACCATCCGATCGTCCTTTTCTCCGGCCGACACGTGACGATGGCCAATACCGCGGGCTTCAAGGGCATGCACCTGTGGGAGCGCGATTCGACGATCGAGCGTGGGACCATCGTCTATCGCGATGAGGCGGGGGCGCCGACAGGGCTCGCGACCGAGGTGTATTACCACCTCCCGGCGTACTCGGTCGACGAGGTCAAGCGCGCGATCAAGACGCACGTCCGCGACATGTTCACCGCGAAGGGCACGACCACGGTCTACTCGGTCCCGTTTTCCGCAAACGACATCAGGGCGAATCTCGAGCTCCAGCGCGCCGGCGAGCTGCCGTTGCGGATCCGCAATTACTACCACGTGCCGCACACCATCAGTTTCGAAGGGCTCCTGGGCAGCGGCTTGATCTCGGGTACCGGGAACGACATGTGGCGGTTCGGCGGAATGAAGCTCTTCGTGGACGGGCTTGGAGGGGACGGCCGCGGAAACCGTCTGGCGGATCTGAAGTGGACGCAGGAGGAGCTGAACCACATGGTGACCGGCGCGACCGCCGAGGGCATCCAGGTCTGGATGCACATCGCCAGCGACCAAGCGGAGCAGATGGCGGTCAACGCCGTGACGGAGGCGAGACGCCGCGTCTCGCGCCCGATGATCCATCGTATCGAGCACGGCGGCAGCGGAGGCTCGATCGAGAGGCTCAGGCAGTTGCGCGATCTTGGGATCCGCCCGTCGATTACGCCGAACCGCGGGCGTGCGGGCGGCCGCGGTGGCCCGCGGTATCGGACGCTCGTCCAGGAGAACTACCATCCGGCTGTCATTACCGATACGACCGGCACGACGCTCGGCTCTTCGGACGTGATGTTCAAGATCGCATGCATCGCCGCATCGGTCGAAGAGGGCGGAGGAGCGCAAAAGGAGGAAACCTTACCCTTCGAGGATGCGCTGCGCCTGTTCACGTTGTGGAATGCGCGCGTCGGCTACGAGGAGGCGGACAAGGGTTCCATCGAGGTCGGAAAGCTGGGCGACTTTGCGGTGCTGTCGCGCGATCCGCTGGCGGGCAGCCCCGCGCGACTGTTCGACACGAAAGTCCAAACCACCATTCTCGGAGGGTCGGTTGTCTTTCAGCAGTAGCCGCCATGCGGGGATTCCCGGCGGCCGCCGTCAGAAGTGAGGAGCCGTTATGAATCGTGCTTGGCGGATTACCGCCCTGTCGGTTGTCGCGCTGGTAGGGATGCTTCTAGTCCTGGTCTCTCTGAGGGCGCAGCGTGCGGTGCCCACAAATGTCTCGGCGGGCGGGCCCGCCGATCTGGTGCTTCGCGGCGGTCAGGTCATCACCGTGGACCCGCAAGACCGGATCACCTCCGCGGTGGCGGTCATCGGCAATCGGATCGCGGCAACCGGCTCCGACGAGGAGATTGCGCGATTCGTGGGAACGGACACCCGCGTCGTCGAGCTGAAGGGGCGGACGGTAACTCCTGGGTTCATCGACGCGCACTCCCACATGGAGGGACTCGCGGATTCTGAGAACTTCCTCCTGCCGATCCACATTCCGCACTCGGTGAAGACCACCGGCGAGATCATCCAGCGGCTGAAAGCGCAGGCCGAGAAGGTACCGCCGGGTACCTGGATCGTCGGTCAGGGCACGTACAACCAGCCGATGCCGACCCGCGACGAGCTCGACAAAGCGCTGCCGCGACATCCGGTCGTGCTGCGCTGGAGCGCTCACGACTTGTTGATCAATCACGCTGCGGTCGAGGCGGCGGGCATCAAGAACCATCCGGACCCCAAGGGTATCGGCAAGATCGAGCGCACGCCGAACGGCGAGCCGATGATTCTCCGCGACGCGGGCGTCGAGCTTCCACTCCCCCGATCCTCGGCGGCGCAGAAGCGGAGCTGGCTTGGGCCGACCCTTCGCAATCTTTATCTCCATCACGGCGTCACATCGGTCTACGACATGTCCTCTCCCGCGACCTACGCGATGTACCAGGACATGCGCCCAAGGGTGAGCTGCCCGTCCGAATGCTCGTGAGCTATCGGGGGTTCGCGACGATCGCCCAATCGGGCCTCCATACAGGCTTCGGCGACGACTGGATTCGAATCGGCGCCGTCAAGCTGGTGATCGACGGTGTCTGGGGCACGACGGCCGCTACGTACCAGCCTGCGTGGAACGGATCCGGCACGATGTGGATGCCCAACAACACCGGCGGCGTCTCGACGACGCAGGAGGAGTTCAACAAGGCTGTCCTCGAGCCGCACAGACAGGGCTGGCAGGTTTGGGTCCACGCCAACGGCGATCGCGGGCAGGATATGGTCATTACCGCGTTCGAAAATGCGCAGCAGCTCTACCCGCGCCCCGACGCACGGCACCGGATCGAGCACTTCGCGCACTTCCTGGTCCAGGATGCTCAGCGGACAGCGGAGCGGCTCGCGAGGATGAAACGAGGCGGCATCATTCCGGCCCCTCAGGTCGCGTTTCTCTGGCGTCTCACGGATGTGAACGTGAAGGAGCCGGATATGAAGTTCTTCCCGATGAAGACGCTCATCGACATGGGCTTCAATCCGCCTGGGGGCTCCGATACGCTCGGCACGCAGAACTTCGCGACCAACCCGATGTTTTCGATCTCGGTCGCGGTGAATCGGAAAACGAAGTCGGGCACACCTGCCAACCCCGAGGAAGCCATCTCGCCGATGCAGGCCATCAAGATGTTCACGATCTGGGCCGCGTACGGCGGCTTCGAAGAGAAGGTCAAGGGAAGTATCGAGGTGGGCAAGCTGGCGGATCTCGCGGTGCTGGCGGGAGACCCGTTGACCATTGCGCCAGAGCGTCTCGCCGAGATCCAAACGGATCTGACGATTATCGACGGCAAGATCGCCTATCAGCGCTCCGGGGAGCTGGCCACACCGTAGTCGTCATGCGCCCGTAGGGAATGCAGACTACGCCACGCGGCATGTGGATTGACTGATTGGACTTCGACACGTGCGCCACAACTTGCAACGAGGTTGCACAGCGCGGCCTGTCTTAGGATGTCTGGAGCAACTGGAGGAGGCGGATGGATTAGGTCCCGATCCGGCAGGCGCTCGACATGGTGAAGGCTCTGGCGGCCGCGAAGGTGCGGCACAAGTTCGTCCATTACACCGATCGCGGTCACGTTGGGTTGACCGACGAGGTGCTGCAGGAGGCGCGCACGTTCATCGCCCAGCTCACCAGGAACAGCAACTGAAAGAGGCGGCTCGAGAACTCATCCTCTCGCAGCGGCGGCTCAGAACGAGCCGTGCCTATGGCAGCGCGAGCGCGACGTACTCGGCCGGGTGATCCCGCGCCCCGACCGACACCACGATGTACTGCTTGCCCCGGAGCATGTAGGTCATCGGACCGGCGGTGGTCCCCGACGGCAGCTCCATTTCCCAGATCACTCTCCCGCTTGCCTTGTCGTAGGCGCGGAACTTCTTGCCCCAGGTCCAGTCGAGGTCTGAGGTGCCGCTCACGGCGTTGCTGCCTTCGCCGAGGAACAGCAGCGTCTTCGTCAGCAATGGCGCCGGGCGATTCGGGATGCCGAGCGGCGGCAGGTTGAGGCCCCTGAGCAGCGGGTGATACCGCGGCCCGTCCCCGTTGGCGGCCGTCCACGCCTGATTGCCCGTGTTGAGATTGATGGCGGTAATGCGACCGTAGGGTCCCTTGACGATCGGCAGGCCGTCGATGCTGATGGCGTCCAGGGTTGAAGGCGGCGCCTGCGACACCTGCGGCGGACCCGATGGGCCCCCGCGTCCCGCTGGTCCGTCACCTGGGGGCCCGCCGCGTCCACCCCCCGCCGCAGTGATGACATCGGCGTAGTCCATCGTGGCTCCCGGCAGGGTCTGCTTCCGCACGCTGCGGTTCGCCGGCCCCATCGTCTGAGAGATTGCATAGTAGATCGCGGTCTCGGGATCGAAGGCGCCCGTGTTCCAGTTGGCCGATCCCCACGCGCCCGGCTGGACCAGCGTGCCCTTCGTGCCGCCCGGTTCGTCGCTCGGGACCGATGGGGGCGTGTACACCGGACCCATCACGTAGTCCTTGGCGATCTCGCGCGCCCGCGCCTTGAGCTCCGGCGTGTAATCGATCAGGTCGTCGTCGGTGATGCCCTGGAGGGCGAAGCCGGCCGGCCTGGTGGGAATGGGCTGGGTTGGCGAGGAGTGCTCGCCCGGCACCGTGGACTGTGGGACCGGCCGTTCCTCGATCGGCCACACGGGCTGACCGTTGGTGCGGTCGAGGACGAAGAGAAACGCGGCCTTGTTCGCCTGCATCACGGCTTTGATCCGCCGGCCGTTGACCGTGATGTCGCCGAGCATCGGCGGGCCGATGTTGTCGAAGTCCCAGAGGTCGTGGTGAACCGTCTGGAAATGCCACACGCGCCTGCCCGTCTTGACGTCGAGCGCGACCAGGGTGTTGGCGAACAGATTGTCCCCGGGCCTCCAGCCT
The DNA here is from genome assembly GCA_001767435.1 of Acidobacteria bacterium RIFCSPLOWO2_02_FULL_65_29. Taxonomy (GTDB): domain Bacteria; phylum Acidobacteriota; class Vicinamibacteria; order Vicinamibacterales; family CAVVIG01; genus 2-02-FULL-65-29. The sequence continues at coordinate 17,302 of MEKT01000100.1, forward strand.
CCGTACCAGGCGGCGGTCGGGGAGGTGAGCGGGATGTAGACGAGCCCGAGCTCCTCGTCCGCCGTCATCGGGTTCCATGCGCCCAGATCGCCGGCAATTCGCCAGGACTCGTTGCCCCAGGTGTCGTGACCGAATTCACCGACGCGCGGCACGACGTGGAACGTCCACAAGTGCCTGCCGCTCTCGGCGTCGAATGCGCGGACATCCTCCGGCGCTGCTTCCTTTCTATTCCCGCCATCACCCGCGCCCCCGGTGTTGCCGGTCACGATGACGACGTTGCCGACGACAAGCGGGCCGGTGCTGTCGGCGAAGCGAGCGGCGAGCGGATGATCTTGAAAGTGGAGGCTCGTGCGGCCCTGGTCGCCAAAGCCGGGAACGGGCTTGCCGCTTTCGGCGTTGACCGCGTAGAGATACTCGCCGCGAATCGCGAAGATTCGTCGCTCGACGTTTCCTGTTCCGCCGCGCCAGTAGTCCACGCCGCGCGTGGGGTTCCCGTTGGCTTCCTCGCGTGCCGCCGAAAGGGTTTGCTGTTCCCAGATCGTCCTGCCGGTTTCGCTGTCGATCGCGATGACCAGGCCGTGCGCGTCCTGCGTGTAGAGCACTCCATCGATCAGGATCGGCGTCGCCCTCAGGTAGGCGGTCGGCCTCACGTCGGGAAACGTCTGCGTGAACTTTTCGCTCACCGCGGGCCGCCGCCAGGCGATTCGCAGATTCTTGACGTTGTCGCGGTTGATTTGATCGAGCGCAGAGTAGCGGGTGTAGCCCTTGTCGCCGCCGAAGTACCGCCATTCCCCGCCGGGAGCCCGGCCCTGGGACTGCGCGACGACGAGGGCGACCGCCACGAGGCTGACAAACAGACTAGTACCGATCAGTCCCTTGAATCGCCGCATTGCACTCTCTCCTCACTGCAACACCAACATCGCGAGGATTCACCTAGTATCCTGTCCTCGCTGATTCAGTAAACGGTTGATCACAACAATCAACGCAGGGCCCGCTGAGCTCGCAGAGAAATCGTCAGGAAACATTCTCTGCGTCCTCTGCGTTCTCTGCGGTGTACGTCGTGTTACGACTCCTACGGAAGCGCCAGCGCGACGTATTCGGCCGGGTGGTCGGTTGCACCGATGGCCACCACAATGTATTGCTTGCCCGCGAGCATGTAGGTCATCGGGCCGGCAGTCGTCCCGGACGGCAGCTCCATTTCCGCGATCACGTGCCCGGTCGCTTTGTCATAGGCGCGGAACTTCTTGCCCCATCCCCAGTCCACGCGAGGCGTGCCGACGACGGCGTTACTGCCTTCCCCGAGGAACAGCAGTGTTTTGGTCACCAGAGGCGCCGGGCGGTTCGGGATGCCGAGCGGGGGAAGGTTGAGGTCTTTCAACAGCGGGTGATTGCGCGGGCCGTCGCCATTGGCGACCATCCACACCTGGGTGCCCGTGTTGAGATTGATCGCCGTGATGCGCCCATACGGCCCTTTGATGATGGGTAGATCGTCGATATTGAGTCCTCCCAGCCCCGGCGGTTGCCCGCCGCGCCCACCCTCCTGGTCCTGCTGACCGGGTTGCCCGCCTCGTCCGGCCGTCTGGTCCGGTTGACCTGATTGTCCGCCGCGTGCGCCCTGCGACTGCTGGCCCTGTTGGCCCTGCTGACCTTGCTGCCCTCCGCGACCACTCGCATACGCCATTGTCGCTGTCGGGTCAGTTTGCTGCCTGACGGCCTGGGTTCCCGGACCTGGGAGCGCCGTCGAGACCGCATAGTACATCGCTGTTTCGGGATCGAAAGCCCCCGTGTTCCAGTTTGCCGATCCCCACCCACCTGGCTGCTTCAGCGTGCCCTTTTTGGTGCCCGGTTCGTCGCTCACCAACGAAGGAGGCGAGTAGAGGGGACCGAGCACGTAGTCCTTGACGATCTCGAGGGCGCGCGCTCTGAGCTCCGGCGTGTAATCGATCAGATCGTTCTCGGTGACACCTTGGCGATCGAAGGCAGGCGGCTTGGTCGGAAATGGCTGTGTCGGCGACGTGCGCTCACCTGGCACGCTTGACTGGGGCACCGGCCGCTCTTCAATCGGCCATACGGGCTTGCCATTGGTGCGGTCGAGCACGAACAGAAATCCGCTCTTGTTCGGCTGCACCACTGCTTTGATCCGCCGGCCGTCGACGGTGGTGTCACCGAGGATGGCCGGGCCCACGTTGTCGTATTCCCAGAGGTCGTGGTGAATCATCTGGAAATGCCACACGCGCTTGCCCGTCTTGGCGTCGAGGGCCAACAAACTGTCGGAGTACAAATTGTCGCCGGGTCTCCACCCGCCGTACGAAGAAGCCGTCGGGGAGGTGAGTGGAATGTAGACGTAGCCAAGCTGTTCATCCGCGGTCATCGGATTCCACGAGCCGATATCGCCCGCGACTTTCCAAGACTCGTTGCCCCAGGTGTCGTTGCCGAATTCCCCAGGGCGCGGCACGACGTGGAACGTCCACAGGAGCTTGCGAAGATCCGTTTGTCGACGTTGCGGGCGCCGCCGCGCCAGTAGTCCACGCCGCGTGTAGGCCGCCCAGCGTTCGCCTCGTCCACGGTCGCGAAAGAGGGATCTTCTGCCCAAACCGTCCTGCCGGTCTCGCCCTCGATGGCGGTGACCAGGCCATGGGCATCCTGTGTGTAGAGCACGCCATCGACCATGATCGGCGTCGCCCTCAGGTAGGCGTTCGGCCGCAGATTTGGGAACGCCTTCGTCAACAGGTCGTTCACCGCAGGACGGCGCCAGACGATGCGCAGATTCCTCACATTGTCGCGGTTGATTTGGTCGAGCGAGGAATACCGCGTGAACGCCTTGTCGCCACCGAAATACCGCCACTCGCCTCTGGAAAGCCGCTCCTGGGAGTCGATCACCGCTGTCGCCATCGCGACGAGGCTCACAGTCAGGCCGACGTTGATGAACGGCTGAAAACGTTGCACGGGAATTCTCCTTCTCTGTGTACGGAGGGCCTCATCAGGTCTGTGAGGCTGGGCAATTTCACCTGACATATGAGTTGCCGTCTGCATGAAAACTAGAGGGCGGCATTCTGCCCGAGATGCCGCGCAGAGCGCAAGGGCAGAACGGCTGCCGATTGTGTCGAATTGTGTCGAACTCTTGACTCGGGCGATGCGATCTGCGACAACGGACAACATCTTCAACACCAACGCGGAGCAGGCGTTGACGACCAGCTCGGGCCGTTCGTTTCTGCGACCGTCGGCGATTACGCCACCACGCATCGTCCGCGCCGGCGTCAAGGTAGGCTGGTAGGGGATTCGCGCGTCAGGCGGACTGACGAAGGGAGACGCGATGCGTCGTTCCACAGGTGTATCAGTGCTGGTTCTGGCGGTCGTGGGCGCTCTGGCTTTCGCTGCTTGTCAGCGGACACCAGCCGCCGATCTCGTGCTGGTCGGCGGCCGCATCCTCACAGTCGATGCGAACGACGCGATTGCCGAGGCAATCGCCGTGACTGGCGGCAAGATCGTCGCCGTGGGGACGAATGCGGACATCAGATCACGGGTCGGCGATCGCACGCAGACTATCGATCTTCGTGGCCGGACGGCAACGCCAGGGCTCATCGACTCCCACACGCACTTCAGCGCGGCCGCGGAGCTTTACACCCTCGACCTGAGCGACGTGAACATCAAGAAGATGTCGGATGTCGTCGAGCGGGTTGCGGCGCGGGTGAAGAATCTCAAACCGGGCGAGTGGGCGGAGGGCCGCGGCTGGGACGAGGGTAGGCTGGCCGAGCGTCGGTACATCGCGGCTACGGATCTCGACACGGTCGCACCCAACAACCCTGTGTGGTTGACTCACACGACGGGGCACTACGGCGTCGCCAACAGCGCCGCGCTCAAGATCGCCGGCATCACCCGGGCCACGAAAGACCCGCCGGCCGGCACGATCGACCGAGACGCGCGGGGCACTCCCACGGGCGTGCTCAAAGAGGCTGCTCAGGGGCTCGCGACGAGCAAGATCCCGCCGATGACCCGTGAGCAGCAGAAGAACGGGATCCTTAAGATCATCCAGGACTTCAACCAAGAGGGGATGACGGGCGTCAAGGATCCGGGCATTGGTCAGGCCAAGTGGGATATCTACCAGGAGATCTTGCGGGAAGGAAAGCTCACCGTGCGCGTGTTCGCCCTCTGGCGCGAACGATCGGTCGAATCCATCAAGGAGGCCATCGCCCGCCTCGAGCAGTTGCCCCGGCCGCCGGCATCGCTCGGCGATGGGCGGCTCCTTTCCGGAGGTGTGAAGCTGGCCATCGACGGCAGCGGCGGCGCGCGAACGGCCTGGATGTACGACGACTGGAACAAGGATTTCACCGAAAAGGATGCGGGCAACAAAGGGTATCCGACGTTTCCGCCCGATGAGTACAGGGAGGGCGTGACGCTCTTGCACGATGCGGGCATCCACGTGAGTACGCATGCGATCGGCGATCGAGCCATCGACTGGGTGGTCGACACCTACGATCAAGCACTCGAGGCGAAGCCGACGCGAGGCCTACGGCACGGGATCATTCACGCCAATACCCCGACCGACCACGCGAACGACGCGATGGCGCGGCTCCAACGCGAGTTCGATGCGGGGTACCCGGAAGCCCAGGGCACCTTCCTCTGGTGGCTCGGCGACAACTACGCCGCTAATCTCGGACCGGAGCGCGCCGTGCGGCTGAAGCCCTTCAAGACCTGGGTGGACAAAGGCATCAAGTGGGCGGGTGGGTCCGACTACGGTGTGACGCCGTTCGCCGCGCGATACAGCTTGTGGGCGTCGGTCGCCAGGAAGACGCTCAACGGCACCTATGGGTGGCAGCCATTCGGAACCAGAGAAGCGGTCGACATCAAGACGGCGCTACGCGCCCAGACGATCTGGGCCGCGCACCAGATGTTTCTCGAGGATCGAATCGGATCCATAGAGGTCGGGAAGGACGCCGATATTGCTGTTTGGGATCGCGACATGTATACCGTACCCACCGATGATTTGAAGGGTCTGAAGGCCGAGCTGACGCTGGTCCAGGGGAAGGTCGTGTTTCACGACAGGAGCAGCCCGGTGACACTCCCCTAGTCTAGTCGGCTCTGCGGCCATCAGTGGTCTGTTCGCCCTTCATCGCCGGGACGGTCGTCTGAAAGCGGAGCGCTATGAGCGACAGGGATTGCACGGACCGCAAGAGCAGACCACGCTCTCAGCCGTCGCATTCGACACGTACCGACCGAAGGCCATCGTTCCGGCGAATGCTGCGCTCGTTCGTCCACCGAATCGATTCCCGTTCATCGAACCCGATCCGCGACGCGCGGAGTGTCATCGGGATCTGCCAGTCACTGCAGTCAGCGCGCGGCGAAGTGTCAGGAGCGGCACTCGCGACCGAACTGTTCCAGGCGTACGAATCGCTCGACAGCGCCGCGCGAGAGGCATTCTTTGACCTCCTCGTCACCGAGTTCTCCCCGAATCCCGTTGAGGTCGGACGCGCAGCCGACATGTACCGCGCCGATCCATCGCAGGCCAACTTCGTTCGCCTGCAGGCCGCCGTCGAACCGCCGCGGCAGGAGCTGTTTCGCCGGTTCAACCTGGCTCAAGGCGGCATAACTGTGCTCGTCGGCATGCGGCGGCAACTGCTCAAGACACTCGGAGCACATCCTGACCGGGCCGGCGTCGATGCCGATCTCACGCACCTGTTCCGGTCGTGGTTCAACCGCGGATTTCTCTTCCTTCAACGCATCGAGTGGCGCACGTCTGCTTTGGTGCTCGAGCGACTCATCGAGTACGAGGCCGTCCATCAAATCCAGGGCTGGCGCGACCTGCGGCGTCGTCTCGAGGCCGATCGCCGCTGCTACGCGTTCTTCCATCCCGCGTTGCCCGACGAGCCCCTGATCTTCATTGAGGCGGCGCTCGCGCGCGGGATGCCGGCGAAGGTGCAGCCTCTGCTGGATC